>DASXLC010000030.1:0-2065 GCA_036496445.1 Pseudolabrys sp.
GCGGCGGCGAAGAGGGCTGATCTCAGCCATTGAAAAACCTCCTGTCTGAAGGGTTGGGCTTCGACACCCTCAATCCTCTCAGACAGGAGGCGATCACCGCGACCGCTCCTCAAATGCCGCGAAAGCGGCTTCGTTCAATCCCAAATCGATTCAATGTGGCCCGAGCATGCTCTAAAGCCCGACTGCATTCTTGGCCACAGCACCCCAGTGGTGACGGCGCTCATGCAAGCTGCCCCGACAATTCCAATCGTGTTCGTGTCCGTATCCGATCCGGTCGGCAGCGGATTCGTTGCGAGCATGGCACGACCTGCCGGCAACATGACTGGGTTCACGATCTTTCCGGCCACCATTACCGGCAAATACCTATCGATGCTGAAAGAAATGGTACCGCAGCTCGTCCGCGTAGCCATCCTCTACAATCCGGATACCGCGCCAGCCGCGGGCACATTCTTTTTGACCCCATTCACTGACGCCACCAAGGAATTCAAGGTCCAGCCGATCACAGCTCAAGTGCGCAACGCCGCCGAGATTGAAAGCGCCATAGCGAAACTGGGCAGAGAGCCGAAAAGCGGCCTAATCGTCATGCCGGACAATTTCACCTCGATGCATCGCAAGTTGATTATTTCGCTGGCAGCGCAGTTCCGTATTCCCACAATTTACCCCTATCGGTATTTTGCCGAGGAGGGTGGCCTTTTATCCGATGGGGTGAACACCTCGGACCTGTTCAGGCGTGCCGCGGAATATGTCAGTCGCGTCCTTCGCGGTGCGAAGCCGGCGGATCTTCCGGTGCAAGCACCGACGAAATTCGAGCTCGTGATCAATCTCAGGGCGGCGAAGGCTCTCGGCATCGTGATCCCGAAGGTGCTGCTTGCCGCCGCCGATCAGGTGATCGAGTGATCGAATAACGGGGCTGTTTGCTGCGGTTGCTCACGACGGCTCCTGGCACGAGTCGGAATTGGCCGCCCGGTTCGCTTACTTCCGCCTTCGGAGGCAAACCGGACATTAAGCAGACATCGCCGAGTGACCGAGTCTGATGTGGTGGACGGCGCCCGCTCCCGGCATCGAAGTGCCATAGGGTGGTTCGTCGGAGACGAATCACATGAGGAGCCGCCCACATGCAAATTACCACGATCGGTTTGGATATCGCCAAGAACGTGTTTCAGGTTCACGGGATCGACGCTACCGAGAAGGTCGTCGTCAGAAGACGGCTCCGGCGTAGCCAGATGCTGGCGTTCTTCAAAGCACTGCCGCCATGCCTTGTCGGCATGGAGGCGTGCGCCACGGCCCATTATTGGGCACGCGAGTTGACGAAGCTTGGTCACCGGGTGCGGCTGATGCCGGCGAAGGACGTGAAGGCCTACGTCAAGCGCAACAAGAACGACGCGGCTGACGCCGAAGCGATCTGTGAGGCGGTGCGGCGCCCAACCATGCGGTTCGTCGCGGCGAAGTCGGCCGAACAGCAAGGCCAGCTGATGCAGCATCGAACGCGCGATCTGCTGATGCGTCAACGGACCCAGGTGATCAACGCCTTGCGGGCGCATCTAGCCGAACTCGGCATCGTGGCGGCGCAGGGCGACAAAGGGGTAAAGGAATTGCTCACGATCGTGACGGACAAAAAGGATGAGCGCTTGCCGATCGATGCACACGCGAGCGTCATTGTGCTGGCGGCGCAGCTTGAGGCGGTGCAGACGCTGATTGGATCAATCGAGAGGCGGATCAAAACGCAGCATCGCGCGAACGAGGCGAGCAAGCGGCTTGAGACCATCCCGGGCATCGGCGTGATCGGGGCGACCGCGATCGCGGCGACTGTGGCAGACCCGACGATTTTTCGGTCGGGACGCGATTTTGCGGCTTGGATTGGGCTGGTGCCGCGACAGGATTCGACCGGGGGCAAGCAGAAGCTTGGACCGATCTCCAAGCAGGGCGACCGCTATTTGCGACGTATTCTCGTCGTCGGCGCGCATTCCGTCTTGCGTCGCGCCATGCAGAACCCTGAGAAATATCTCTGGCTCACGCGCCTCCTGGCCCGCCGACCCTTCAAGGTCGTCGCGGTGGCACTCGCCAA
>DASXLC010000031.1:0-35258 GCA_036496445.1 Pseudolabrys sp.
GCCAGCCGCCTGGAGAGAGAAGCCAAAACCTCTCCAAGAAATCTGACCGGCAGCCGGAGGCGAAACCGGCGCACTCTGCTCTCAGCAGGGGACGCGGCTTAAAGCAACGACGATCGGGCTTCCTTGGTCTCTGCCGGTCTCCACCACCGGCGCGGGTCACCGAAGAGGCTTGTTCATCTTTGCCGGCCGTGCGGACGGGGTCTCCCCATCCAATCCAAGGCAGTATGAGCGGGATACGATGTGTAGCGTTAGCGCGTCCCCATCGCGCGCAGACGCTTACCCCTCGTTAACCGCGACATCTGGGGCCTAGAAGGCCCATAGCCGTGGGGGAATAGCGCCAATGACTGAGCGCATCCGCGAGTTCCTAAGCAAGCGTAACGACGAAGGCCCATGCCTGGTCGTCGACCTCGACGTCGTCCGCGACAACTACAACGCCTTCGCCAAGGCGCTGCCGGACACGCGCGTGTTCTACGCCGTGAAGGCGAACCCGGCGCCGGAAGTGCTGGCGCTGCTGGCCAAGCTTGGCTCCTGCTTCGACACCGCCTCGATCTTCGAGATCGAATTGGTGCTCGCTGCCGGCGCCACGCCCGATCGCGTCAGCTACGGCAATACGATCAAGAAAGAGCGTGACATCGCCCGCGCCTACGCGCTCGGCGTTCGCCTCTACGCGGTCGATTGCAAGGCCGAGGTCGAAAAGGTCGCCCGCGCCGCGCCTGGCAGTCGCGTGTTTTGCCGCATCCTCTCCGATTGCGTCGGAGCCGAATGGCCTCTGTCGCGCAAGTTCGGCTGCGAGCCGGCCATGGCCGTCGACGTGCTCGAGCACGCCCTCAAGGCAGGGCTGGAGCCACATGGTGTCTCGTTCCATGTCGGCTCCCAGCAGCGCAATCAGCATGCCTGGGACCGTGCGCTCGCTTCGGCGGCTGCGGTATTCAAGGAGTGCGGCGAGCGCGGCATGAACCTGTCGATGGTCAACCTCGGCGGCGGCTTCCCGACCAAATACCTGAAGAACGTGCCCTCGGTGAAAACCTACGGCAACGCGATTTTCAAGGCGCTGCGCAAGCATTTCGGCAACCGCATCCCGGAGACAATCATCGAACCGGGTCGCGGCATGGTCGGCAATGCCGGCACCATCGAGGCTGAAGTCGTCCTCGTTTCCAAAAAGAGCGAGGAAGACGACGTCCGCTGGGTCTATCTCGACATCGGCAAGTTCGGCGGTCTCGCCGAAACGATGGATGAGTCGATCCGTTATCCGATCCGCACCCCGCGGGACGGCGACGCCATGGCACCCTGCGTGCTGGCAGGACCGACCTGTGATTCGGCCGACGTGCTGTACGAGAAGGAGCCCTACATGCTCCCGGTCAGCCTGGAAATCGGCGACAAGGTGCTGATCGAGGGTACCGGTGCCTACACGGCGACCTACTCGTCGGTCGCGTTCAACGGCTTCTCACCGCTGAAGACCTATCACATCTGACATCGCCGGGAGCCGGCCCGCCGGCTCCCCTCATCCGCACAATAACGCCCTCGCAGCGCGCGCTCGGTCGCGCGCCGGGGCGGGAGCAGACTGAGATGATCTCGATCAGAAAAGAACGTCCTCCTGATATCGCCGCGCGCGAAGCGCTGCTCGACGAGGCCTTCGGCAGCCTCCGCTGGCGCAAGAGCTCGCAACGGCTGCGGGATGGGCGGTCGCCGGCCGACGGCCTCGCTTTCGTCGCAACCGCGGGCAAGCGGGTCATTGGCTCGGCCCGCCTGTGGACCATCGCGTGCGGCACGGGCCATTCGGCTTTGCTTCTGGGGCCGGTGGCCGTTGCCTCCGATTGCCGCAATCGCGGCATCGGCGCGGCCTTGATCAATCACGCGCTCAATACGGCCCGGCGGCGCGGTCATCGCGCGATCGTGCTTGTCGGCGATGCGCCCTACTATGGCCGTTTCGGCTTCTCGACGGAAAAAACCGGGGCCTTGCGCATGCCCGGTCCGTTCGAGCGCCATCGCCTGCTCGCCCTCGAACTCGTCCCAGGCGCGCTCAAAGGCGCCCGCGGGCTGTTGCGCGCGCCCAGCCGGCCGGCTTCGCAGCCGGATCTCGCCGCATCCGCCGCATAACTCTGGCATAATGTCGTGGACGCCGGGCCGCTTTCGCCCGGCGTCTATTCCGTTCGCGCTCTGCCGCGGTTATGACCAGCTTTCCCGGAGATATTAATAATGCCCAAATGGCCAGTGCATGCCCGCGTCGACGGACCCATCGTAATGATCGGCTTTGGCTCGATCGGCAAAGGCACGCTACCGCTGATCGAGCGCCATTTCAGCTACGACAAGAAGCGCTTCATCGTCATCGATCCCGAAGACAAGGACCGCAAGCTGCTGGATTCGCGCGGCATCCGCTTCATCCATCAGGCAGTGACCAAGGATAACTACCGGCACCTGCTCACGCCGCTGCTCACCGCCGGCGGGGGCCAGGGCTTTTGCGTGAACGTATCGGTCGATACGTCGTCGCTCGACATCATGGAGCTGTGCCGGGAAATTGGCGCTCTTTACATCGACACCGTGGTCGAGCCCTGGAAGGGCTTTTATTTTGACCCCAAGCTCGGTCCGGAAGCACGGTCGAATTATGCGCTGCGCGAAACGATTCTTGAGGCCCGCCGCAAATGGCCGGGCGGCCCCACCGCGGTGTCTTGCTGCGGCGCCAATCCCGGCATGGTCTCCTGGTTCGTCAAGCAGGCACTGCTCAACATCGCCGGGGATACCGGATTGAAATTCAAGGAGCCAAAGACACGCGAGGATTGGGCGCGGCTGGCCAGGAAGGCGGGCATCAAAGGCATCCATATTGCCGAGCGGGACACGCAGCGCGCCAAGCAACCAAAGCCGATGAACGTGTTCGTCAACACGTGGTCGGTCGAGGGCTTTGTCTCCGAAGGCTTGCAGCCGGCAGAGCTCGGGTGGGGTACGCACGAAAAATGGCTGCCGGCGAACGCCCGCAGGCACAAAACGGGCTGCGGCGCAGCGATCTATCTCTTGCAGCCAGGCGCCAATACGCGCGTGCGCTCATGGACACCGACCGCGCAAGCCCAATACGGCTTCCTGGTCACTCACAATGAATCGATCTCCATTGCCGACTACTTTACGCTCCGACAGGGCCGCAAAACCATGTACCGGCCGACCTGCCACTACGCGTACCATCCCTGCAATGACGCGGTGCTGTCACTGCACGAAGTGTTCGGCCGTGCTGGCGCGCCGCAGGAAGATGTCCATATTCTCGACGAGCATGAAATCGCCGACGGGATCGACGAACTCGGCGTGCTGCTCTACGGCCACAAGAAGAATGCCTATTGGTACGGGTCGCAGCTCTCGATCGACGAGACCCGCGAAGTTGCGCCGTACCAGAACGCAACGGGCTTGCAGGTGACCTCAGCTGTGCTCGCCGGCATGGTGTGGGCACTCGAGAACCCGAAGGCGGGCATCGTCGAGACCGACGAAATGGATTTTCGCCGCTGTCTCGAGGTGCAGATGCCTTATCTCGGGCCGGTGATTGGCACCTACACCGACTGGACACCGCTGACCGGGCGGCCGGGCCTCTTCCCGGAAGACATCGACAAGCGCGATCCGTGGCAGTTCAGGAACGTGTTGAACCACTGACCGCGCGCAGACGAACCCAACTCGTGCAACGGGCGGCCAATGAGGCCGCCCGTTCCGTTCTGTGCAGACCGAGCAGCGCTATTTCGGCGCCTCGGGAGGCTTCTCACCGGGCTTCGGTGGCGGTTTCTTCGGCGGCGGCGGCGCGGCCGGTCTTTGTGGTGGCGGACCAGGCGGACGCGCACCCGGCGGAGGCCCTGGTGGGCGCGCCGCTGGTGGCGGCTGCACCTGCCGTTGTGGTGGCGGTGGTGGTGGCTGCACTTGCCGTTGCTGCTGTTGCAGCTGCTGCGGCGCAGGTGGTGGCGGTGGCTGCACTTGCCGCTGCTGCGCCGGCGGCGGCGGTGCAGGCGGTGGCGGCGGTTGCACCTGCCGCTGTGGCTGTGGCGGTGGAGGAGCAGGTGGTGGTGGCGGCTGAGGCGGAATCGGCCGCACAATATTCGGCTGTTGCGGAGGCGGACCACCCGCAGGCCCGCCCGGACCGACCCGGTCACGACGTTCCTCGCGGCGCTCGACTGGCGCGGTCGTCGTTGGCGCCGCTGTGGCCGGCGGCGTTCCCGACGGTGGTGCCGAGCCCGGTGGCGAGGCGCCCGCAGGCTGCTGCTGCTGAATGGCGGGCGTCTGACGCTGTATTCCGGATGGCGGTGCGGTTGAGGCCGGCGGCGGCTGTTGCTGCAGTGGCGCGGCGGACGGGTCTCCTTGCGCAGCGCGCGGCGGATTGGTGCCCAACCGTCCACGTTCATTCTTGCCAAGCGGCTGCGGCGCGGTGATCGCCGCGTTTGGTTTGATCACCGTGCTGGTGCGCTCGACGGAAATCGCACCGAGGCGGGCGGGGCCGCCAGGTGCACCAGGTGTGCCAGGTGCACCTGGTGCGCCGGGTCGGCCAGGTCCCGGCGGTCCGCCGGGCCTGCGGCCACGCGCATCGCGCAGATCCTCGCGCCGGACCTGCACCGCGCCGGCGACGCCTTGCGTCGAGGCAAAGACGCGCGGACGCACCCGATACGTTGCCACCGGCGCGCCGCTCACGCGCGCGACGAATGCGGGCGATATGCCGGGGTTAACCGCCAGCCTGCCATGCACCGGAACAGTCCGATTGACGATGCGGGTCTCTCGCAGAATGACCGAGCGGCGATACGGCGGCACGCTGTAAGAGCGCCAGCGCGGCGCAGCGATGTAACGGGTCGGCACGAACACCCAGTAAGCGGGTTGGAGCTCATACGTGTCGATCAATTCATCGGGTGGCAGCGGCGCCCAGCCGGCATACTGATCGCCATAGCGCCAATTGACCCATGCAGGTCCCCATTCGTCTCCGGGCACCCAGTACCAGCCGAATCCCGGTTCGAACGCCCAACGGCCATAGTGGTAGACGACCCAACCCCAGTCGGCCTCGACATCGTCAGATACCCAGTACCAGCCCCATTCGTCTGTGTAGACCCAGTGTCCGTACTGGTAGGGCCGCCAGTCCGGCGGCACTGCGGCCGGGACCCAGACCTCGCCGAAGCGCGGATGCGGGCGCCAGCTGCCATATTGCTCGAGTGCAATCTGGGCATCGTCGGAAATTTGCGCCGCAGCCGGGGTGAGCGCGCCAAAAACGATCGGCGCCGACAGCACGCCAATAACCAAGGTCGCGCCGGTCAAGACCGCGAAGGTCAGGCGGCGTAGTTGATGCGCGAAAGCCATAGTTGTTCACCGTCCCAGGCTCGCCCGGCCGCAGCTCTAGACAAGTGCGGCGCGTGGCGTTGGTTCCGAATCGATTGCACACACGTTAGTGCCACGACCCCCACGCGGACAATCAGCTACAGTGAGGCGGCGCAATGCGGCGATTACAGGGTGAGAATTCCGGCCGCGCCTGATTCGGTGCCGAAGGCGAGTGTTTGGCCCGTGCCATCCCAGCCAAGCGTGCTCACCGGCTGTCCGTCGGACTGCCGCGCGAGGATCAAGGCGTCATCGTCAATACGCACAAGCTTGACGCCGCCATCCGCATAGCCGACCGCCACTACCGGTTGGCGCGGATGGCCTGCGACCGCCGTTACGCGTGTTTCGGCACGCGCGAGAATTTTCGGCTGGCGCCCCATCGGACCATCCTTGCCATCGAACGGCCAGAGAATGAGTTGCTCGGATCCCGAGGTGGCGAGGAATTCCCCGTCCGAGGTCCAGCTCAGCGAGCGTACGCGCGCCGAATAACCGGACATGCGCATGTGCTTTCCGTCGGCCAGCCGCCAGCCATGGAGCATCGGCTCCTGCATGCTGGTGATCAGAAATTTTCCATCCGGGCTGATCGTAATTCCGAGATGCGAGCCCTTCCATTCAAGCCGCTCGGGCTGGGCGCCCGTATTGGGAAACCAGAGTGTCGCGCCATTGTAATGCGCGATCGCGAGGCGGAAGCCCTTCGGCATAAAGCACAGTCCGGCAACAGTTGAAGGCGCCTCGAAGTGGCGTCCTTCGCCTTTCCTGGTGATCACATGCGCAGTCTTGCCCGCCGAAAATGCGACCGCGCTATCCGGACCGAGCGCGACCTGGTCGATCCAGCGTTTCTTGTCGTCGGAAGCGAGAACGCGATGTTCGCCGTCGACGCCGGTTTCGACGAGGTTGCCGTCATCGCCGCCAGTCACAATCCGCGTTCCGTCGGACGCGCTCGCCAGGATTGCGCCGGCGTGGATCGTTACGCGGCGTTCATGGTCGCCCGCGAACAGCAATGCTTCCTCGCCAAGCACGAACACCGGTGTCGCACCGAAAAAATGCACGCCGACCACGGGGGCGCCCGCGCTCACCGGGCGAGCACGATCGGCAAGGGAAGGAATCGGGACCTGAGTGTCGCTCACGTTAGGCGATGCAGCTTTCAAAGCCTTGACGGATTTTATCTTCGGGCAGATTGCGCCCGATGAACACGATGCGGCTGTCGCGAACCTCATCCGGGCGCCAGGGCCGCTGATGATCGCCGTCGAGGATCATGTGGACGCCCTGAAACACGAAACGCTCGGGATCGTCCTTGAACGACAGGATGCCTTTGCAGCGCAGAATGCTTGGACCATCGTTGGCCACAAGATCCTGGATCCAGGGAAAAAATTTGTCGGGGTTCAACGCCTTGTCGGTGCGCAAAGCGACCGACTGCATATCCTCATCGTGATAGTGCTTGAGACCGTTGCCATGATGATGGTGATCGGCGCCATGAGCGTGATCGCCATGAGCATGATCGCCATGATCGTGATGATGATCGTGGTCATGGTGTTCCCCTTCCAGAAAATCGGGCTCGATCGTCAGAATGCGATCAAGATCGAAGGCGTTACGGCCGAGCACTTCACCGATGTCTATCTTTGCGCGTTCCGTGCGATGGAGCCGAGCATAGGGATTCAACCCGCGGATGCGCGCTTCCAGCTCCCGCAATTCCTCCGGCGTCACCAGATCGGTCTTGTTCAGCAGGATCACGTCGGCAAAGGCGATCTGGTTCTTGGCCTCGGGCGCGTCCTTCAGTCGGTCAGAGAGCCATTTGGCGTCGGCGACAGTGACAACAGCGTCCAATCTGGTCTTGGCGCCCACAGCCTCATCCATGAAGAAAGTCTGCGCCACGGGCGCAGGATCGGCGAGGCCCGTGGTTTCGACGATAATGGCGTCGAATTTGCCCTTTCGCCGCATCAGCCCGTCAATGATGCGCACGAGGTCGCCGCGCACCGTGCAGCAGATGCAGCCGTTGTTCATTTCGAACACTTCCTCATCGGCATTGACCACGAGCTCATTGTCGATGCCGATTTCGCCGAATTCGTTGACGATGACAGCGAATTTCTTGCCATGCGGCTCGGAAAGGATGCGGTTGAGCAACGTGGTTTTCCCGGCGCCGAGGTAACCGGTGAGCACGGTGACGGGTATTTTGGCGGACGAGTCAGGGATGGGCATGAACTGCAGCTCCGTTCCGGACATATATAGGGATTTCGGGACAACACAAAAGGATCCCGCGCAGCTCGAACCGGCGGCAAATTGGCTTTACCGAAGCCTGGCGAGACCGATCTAGCTTTGCAGCACCGTTACATGTGTGCCCACTGGGACGCGATTGTAGAGGTCGATGATGTCCTGGTTGAACAAACGGATGCAGCCGCTCGAGACGGCATGGCCGATGCTCTCGGGCTCAGTGGTGCCGTGGAGGCGGAAGAACGTGTCGTGACCGTCGCGGTACAGATAGAGCGCACGGGCGCCCAGCGGGTTGTCGGGACCGCCATCCATTCCACCAGCGTAACGCCGATAGCGCGGCATTGCCGCCATCATGTGCGCCGTCGGCGTCCAGTGCGGCCACTTCTCTTTCCGGCCAATCACCGCGCTGCCGCGGAAATTCGTGCCTTCGGTACGCCCGACGCCGACGGCATAGCGCAACGCTCGCCCATTGGCCTGCACCAGATAGAGCCGGCGCTGCGGCACGTTGACAACAATGCTGCCCGGCTTCTCCTTGCCGCGCCAGGCAACTTCCGTGCGCAGCAGATTTGGGTCGAGCGTCGTGACGTCGATCGCGGGCGTGGCGAACCCGCCATCACTCACCACGCCATAGTTGCCGGCGCCGGCACAGCCGGCCAGTACAAGCGGTAGACCGACGACAACCGCACGCCGGGTCAGTACCTGGCCGGCTTCAACAACATTTTGCTTGGCGGAGAGATTTTGAAGGGGGCACTTGTTCATGCTGCACTCGTGGGGGCGAAGGACCTGTCCGTAGCGCAGCGTCGGCCCCTCTTGCAACTGAACAGGCTAGTCAATTCCGCATCGCAGGCTATGCTTGGCTGCAACGATAAAAGCCTTTCAGGCCGGGACGGAACTTATGACCTATTCAACCGATTTCCCATCGATCAAAGAACGGGTATCGCCGCAGGAATGGCAGGCACGGGTCGAACTCGCCGCGTGTTACCGGCTGATCGACAAGTATGAGATGACAGATCTCATCTATAACCACATCACGGCCCGTGTGCCGGGCGAAGAAGACGTGGTGCTGCTCAACCTTTATGGGCTCCTGTACAAGGAAATTACCGCCTCGAGCCTGGTGAAGATCCATGTCGACGGCGAGATCATCTGGAAGCCGAACACCGACTATGACATCAACAAGTCCGGCTACGTGATCCACGGCGCGATCCACAAGGCGCGTCCGGACGTCGCCTGTGTGCTGCATACGCACACCCGCGCCGGGATGGCAGTCGCTGCAATGAATTGCGGCCTGCTGCCGCTCTCCCAGACCGCAATCCGTTTTGTCGGACACATCGGCTATCACGACTATGAGGGGCCGGCCGTCGAACTCGACGAGCGTGAACGGCTGGTGCGCGACCTTGGCCCGCACGATGCGCTGATCATGCGCAACCACGGGCTGCTCACCTGCGGTGAAACGATTCAGCAGGCATTCAACACGATGTATCAGCTCGAACTGTCTTGCCGCTCACAGGTGGACGCGATGGCGGCCCGCACCGAATTGACCATGCCGGGCGAGAGCGTGCTCGCTCACACCGCGCACATGTATCAACCGGGCACGCGGCGGCCATACGGTATCCTCGAATGGCCGGCGATGCTGCGCCGGCTCGATGCCGAGCAGAAGCAAACCGACTATCCGCCCTATTGGCACTGAATAATTCCGGGAGGCACTATGCCGTTATTGCTGACTCGATTGGCCGTTGTCGCGGCGCTCCTGCTGGCATTCGCGCCGCGCACCTTTGCGGATGATTACCCTAACCGGCCAGTCCGGTTGATCATTCCGTTCCCGCCCGGCGGCAGCAACGACGTCGTCGGCCGCCTGGTCGCGCAGCAACTCACTGCGAAGTTGGGACAGCAGGTCTACGTCGATAACCGCGGCGGCGCCGGCGGCACGATCGGAACCGAAGCCTGTGCCACCGCCGCCCCGGATGGCTACACGATTTGCGTGATATCGATCGCGCACGCGGTTAACCCCGCGCTCTACACGCTCAAATATGATCCGATCAAATCATTTACACCGATCTCGATTTTCGCGACCGGCCCGAACGTTCTGGTGGTCAACCCGACGTCACCGATCAAATCGGTAAAGGACCTGCTCGCGCTGGCCAAAGAAAAACCGGGCGAACTCAATTATGCATCGGCTGGCGTCGGCAGCTTCCAGCACCTTGGCGCCGAGCTGTTCAAGCTGCAGGCGAAGGTCAATCTCGTGCACGTGCCATACAAAGGCGGCGGCCCTGCGATGCAGGACGTGATCGCCGGACACGTGAAGATCATGTTCTCCTCGCTGGTGCAGACCACGCCCTTCATCAAGTCGGGACAGCTGATCGCGCTCGGAACCGGAGGCGCCAAGCGCAGCCCGGTTCTGCCAGACGTGCCGACGATCGCGGAAGCCGGTGTGCCCGGCTATACGGCGGACAACTGGTGGGGCCTCGCCGCGCCCGCGGGCCTGCCCAAGCCCATTACCGACAAGCTCTACACGGCGACGCAAGCGGCGCTCAAATCGCCCGAGCTGCAAGCCGCTTTCGACCGCGAGGGTGCCGCGACCGTCGAGATGACCTCGGCGCAATTCGCTGACTACATCAAGACAGAGATCGACAAATGGGGGCATGTGGTCAAAGAAGGCAATATCCACGCGCAGTGACCGGCCAAAGGCGCCCGGCAAGCACCATGTAAGCCTTTTTAAAACCTGAAGTTTTTTAATGCAGGGCTGGTCCGGGCTGACTTTACCTTAGCTTTACGGCCCGCCCTTATGGTGCGACGGCGCGTTGGGGGCGACCCACGGCAGTCAGTGAAAGGCGGCGGGAAGAATCCCGCCCAAGACAAGAATGTCGCAGGCCGCGTCCGTTATCGACGAACTCGAAACCGCCCTCGCCGCAGGCTCCACCGATCGGCGCCGCACCGAAATCCTCAGGCGGGTGACTGATCTTTTTCTTGGCAACGCCGAGAGTTTTGACGCCGAGCAGGTCGGCGTCTTTGACGACGTGCTTGCGCATCTGGTCAAGCAGGTGGAAACCCACGCGCTCGCGGAGCTTGGGACCAAACTTGCACCAATCGATAACGCGCCCAGTGGCATCATCCATACTCTGGCGCGTCACGACGAGATCGCAGTCGCCGGACCCGTCCTCGCCCAATCGACGCAGCTCACCGACAATGACCTGGTCGAGATTGCCGGCTCGAAGAGCCAGGACCATCTTGGCGCGATTTCCGAGCGCAAGCGCCTAGCCACCGCGGTCACTGACATTTTGATCCAGCGTGGCGACACCATGGTCGTCCGCAAGCTGTCGCAAAATCAGGGCGCAACTTTTTCGGATGGCGGCTACGTCAGGCTGGCCGAGCGCGCCGAGACTGACGAGCGGCTCGCGGAAAACCTCGGCGTGCGGCGGGATATGCCGCCACAGTTGCTGCAGGACCTCGTGCTGAAAGCGACGGAAACCGTGCGGGCACGTCTGCTCGTCGTCGTCCCGCCGGACCGGCAGGCTGCGATCCAGAGCGTTCTCTCCGCGGTGTCCGACAAGGTGTTGCGTAAGGCCGCAGCGCCCCGCGACTACAGCCATGCAATCGCCCTCATCGACAAATTGAAAAACGGCGGTCAGCTCAACGGACCGGCAATCACGAAGTTTGCTGAGACCGGTCAGTACGAGGAAATGGTCGCGGGCCTCGCCCGGCTTTGCGCGGCGCCTGTCGAACTGATTGAACGGCTCATGCAAAACGCGCGCTACGACGGCGTTCTCGTCGCCTGCAAGGCCGCCGGACTCCACTGGCCAATATTCAACGCGATCTTGAAGGCGCGCTTCGCGCCCTACGAGGGCCCCTTCGTCGACTTCACGCAGGCCCGGTCTGATTTTCTCAAACTCTCTGTAGCGACGGCCCAGCGAATGCTGCGTTTCTGGCTCGTTCGCGGCGTGGCGAAGGACACCTGACGCAAAGTGCAACGGGTAACCCACTACAGCCGTCTTGCGATTTGCAATGTTATAATGTTACATAGGATATTCTGGACGGGCTCAACACACGGATTTCCCTTCATGAAGGCCGTCGCTCTGGCGCTGTGGCTCACGCTTGTTCCGGTGCTCGCCCAAGGCACCCCGGCGCTCGCCGCGGATCGGATTGCCGTGGTGGCGGCGGAGAATTTCTACGGCGATATCGCCCGGCAGATCGGTGGCGAACATGTTGCCGTCGTCAGCATCATGAACAATCCCGAGCAGGATCCGCATCTGTTCGAAACGACGCCCGCCGTTGTGCGCCAGCTTGCGGGGGCACAGATCGTGATCCTCAACGGCGCAAATTACGACCCGTGGATGGACAAGCTTCTGGCCGCGGTGCCGCGGCCGGACCGCACGGTGATCAGCGCGGCGCAGCTCACCGGCCGCAAGCCCGGCGACAATCCACACCTCTGGTATGATCCGGTCACGATGCCCGCTGTAGCAACCGCGCTCGCCGGGGCGCTGGCCAAAGCCGACAGCACACACGCGCCCGACTACGCCGCGCGGCTCAAGTCAACGCTTGCGACGCTCGATCGCATTTCGCAGCGTGTTGCGCAATTGAAGGCGAAGCATGCGGGGGCTTCGGTAACAGCGACCGAGCCCGTATTCGGCCCGATGACGCAAGCGCTCGGCCTGACGATGCGCAACGAACGCTTCCAGCTGGCCATGATGAACGACACCGAGCCGAGCGCGCGTGACGTTGCCGCATTCGAGAGGGACCTCAAAGAGCGTAAGGTAAAAGTCTTGATCTACAACAGCCAGGTGTCCGAGAAGCTGACCGAGCGGCTGCGTGATATCGCGGCCAAGTCAAAGGTACCGGTCATTGGCGTCACCGAGACGATGCCGCCGAATGTCTCGTTCCAGGATTGGGTGCTCGGCGAGCTCGACGCGCTCGACAAGGCGCTGACCGGGCCGAACTCGTGAGCGTCGTCACGCTTGATCACGTCACGCTGCGCATCGGCACCCGCAAGGTGCTGGCCGATGTCAGCTTCAATATCGAAGCCGGCGAGTTCATCGGTGTGCTGGGACCCAATGGCGCCGGCAAGACCACATTGATGCGTGCAATCCTCGGGCTGCTGGGGCCCGAAAGCGGCAGCGTGAAGGTTTTCGGGCTCAAGCCCCACCGCGGCAATCCGGTGATCGGGTATCTGCCGCAACTGCGCACGGTCCTGCCGGACTTGAGAGTGCGCGGGCGCGATTTCATTGCGAGCTCGCTCAATGGCGAGCGGTGGGGCTTGCCTTCGGTAAATCAACACGACCGCGGCATGATCGAGGAAACTCTCGATGCGGTTGGCGCCCGCGATCTCGCCGCGCGGCCGCTGTCCGACATGTCGGGCGGTGAGCGGCAGCGGCTTTTGCTGGCACAGGCACTGATCGGCTCACCGAAGCTGCTGTTGCTGGACGAGCCTCTGATCAGCCTCGACGCACGCCACCAGGAAGTCGTCATCGACGTGGTGCACAAGGTCTGCCGCGAGCGGAAGATCACTGTGCTGTTCAGCGCGCACGAACTCAACCAGCTGCTCGGCACGCTCGACCGCGTCCTCTACCTCGGCAGCGGCCAGGCGGTTCTCGGCCCTGTCGATGAAGTGGTGACGGCGCCGGTGCTGTCACGGCTTTATGGCACCGATATTCAGGTGCTGCGCACCGATGGCCATATTTTCGTGATGTCGCGGGGCCGCGACGTCGAGCGCACCGATCACCTCCACGACCACGGTCACGGTCACGAACATGGGCATGAGCATCATCACTGATAGGGTTCCGTTCCTGGATGCCCGACACATAGGCGTGCAAAGCACGCCGTCCTTTCGGACGGCTATCGCCGGGCATGACGACTTGAGATGAAATGACATGTTCGCCTACGAATTCATGACCAACGCCTTCGCCGCCGCCGGCATCGTTGCGGTGGTGTCCGGTCTCGTCGGCTATTTCCTGGTCATGCGCGGCCAGACTTTCGCCGGCCACGCGCTATCCCATATTGGATTTGCCGGGGCGACCGGCGCCGGTTTGATCGGGCTGGCACCGCTGTGGGGCCTGCTCGCCTTTACCCTCGCCGCGGGCATCGTGATGGGTGTGCTCAGCGAACGCATCAGCAACCGCGACGTCGCAATCGGCGTAGTTCTTGCGCTGGCGCTCGGTTTCGGATTGCTGTTCTTGCACTACTACACTTCGTTCGCGACGCAAGCGACCGCGCTGCTGTTCGGTAACGTTCTGGCGGTCGACCACACCATGATCGCGACACTGGCCATGCTCGGTGTGATCACTCTGGCTGCGCTCGCCGCCATCATGCGGCCCCTGATCTTCGCGAGCCTGCAGCCGGAATTGGCGGAAGCCAAAGGCGTGCCGCTACGCTTCGTCTCCACCGCATTCCTCGCGATCGTGGCACTCGCGGTATCGGCATGCGCACAGATTGTCGGCGTGCTGCTGGTATTCACGCTGATGGTCGGACCTCCGGCCGCGGCGCAACGCGTGACCACGGGGCTCTGGAGCGGATTGTTCGTATCTGCGCTGCTCGCGCTTGCGGAAGCCTGGCTCGGCCTCACGATGGCCTTCTATACCGACTGGCCGGTGAGCTTCTGCATCGCCTTGTTGAGCGCCCTCGCCTATTTCGCCACGCTGCCCGCGCGTACGGCGCACGTGCACGCCGCGGGCTGAAAACAAACGGCTCCGCCGAAGCGGAGCCGTTGCAACTTTCGGCGCGCCGCTTGCCTTACATCTTGGCGCCCTGCTCCTTGAAGTATTTCACCGCGCCTGGATGCCACGGGATCGGCGAATTGGCCATCACCTGGTTGTCGACCGTGAAGCTCTGCGCGTCCTTGTGCACGGCGACGAGATCGGCCTTCTTGTCGATGATCAGCTTGACGAGGCTGTAGGCGTCCTGGTCGGACATCTTGTCGTTGGTGACGAGAATATTCCACACCGCAGAAACCTGATTGTCCTTGTCCTGACCCGGATAGGTGCCGGCCTTGATGACGGCGGTCGAATAGAGATTGTCGTACTTCGCGTTCATCTTGGCGACGACGTCGGAGTGATCGATCATCTTGATTTTGACGCCCGGCGTGGCGGCGAGGTCAGTCACGCCTGCCGTCGGCAAGCCGCCGACCCAAAAGAACGCGTCGATCTTGTGATCCTTGATCGCATTAACGGATTCGGCGACCGACAGGCGCTCGCGCTTCATGTCCTTGTCCTTGTCGAGCCCCGCAGCTTCAATGACACGAAATGCCATCACTTCGGTGGCGCTGCCAGGCGCACCAGTCGACACGCGCTTGCCCTTGAGGTCCGCCACCGAATTGACGCCGGTGCCTTCAATGGTGACCACGTGCATGATGTTGGGATAGAGCACCATCAGCGTGCGCAGCGGCACCTTGGTGCCTTTGAACTTGTCGACGCCATTGAACGCATCGAGCGCGGCGTCGGCCATCGAGAAGGCGAGCTCGCTCTGCCCGGAATTGATCAGCTTGAGATTGTCGACCGAACCGCCTGTGACCTGCGCAGTCGCCTGCATGTTCGGAAAAGTCTTCGAGATCAGGTTCGCGAGCGCGCCGCCGATCGGATAATAGACCCCGCCAGTGCCGCCGGTGCCGATCGCGATCGCCCGCTGCTGGGCGAGCGCGCCGCCCAACGCCAGTGACGCAGCCGTCACCGCCGCGAAGGCCAGTACGAATCCTCGTTTCATTGTTTTACTCCCTACCTGTTCTTGACGCACTTATGGAACCCGAGCTGGCGCGGGCTCCCGGCTAAACCATTGCCATAGCAACAAACCCGCGCCGAGCGCGAGACCAAAAGGCGCCGGATGGGGAATGTCCAGGCCACTGATTCCTTCCATCATGGCCTCGAGCAAACTTGGGAACACCAGCAGCAGCCCGGTCAGCAGGAACAGGCCGCGCTCGACCGGCGTCGTGTGCCGGATCGCCCAGTTTTGCGCTGCGACCGAGAGTGCGCCGAGCCCGGCACCGGTCACCGCCGTAATCCAGACGATATCGTAGATCGAGCCACCCTTGGGGATCTTGAGCAACAGGCCTATGCCCAGTGGATCGAGCACGAACACAAACGGCACCAGGAATGCGGGCAGCGTGTATTTCCACGCCTGCATGGTCGTCCGGTATGGATCGCCACCGGTGATAGCAGCAGCCGCAAATGGCGAGAGCGCGGTGGGCGGCGACACCTCCGACAGCACCGCATAGTAGAAGATAAACATATGCGCGGCGAAATCGGGCACGCCCAGTTTGATCAACGCGGGCGCAGCGATCACGGCGCATATGATGTAGGAGGCCGTCACCGGAACAGCGAGACCGATGATCCAGACGACGAGGGCCGTGTAGATCGCCGTCATCAGCAGGCTGCCGCCAGCGAAGTCAATTACGATGGATGAGAATTTCAGCCCGAGGCCGGTCAGGGTGACGACGCCGACGATGATGCCCGCGGCGGCGCAGGTCGTCGCGGCGCTGAGCACGCCAATCGAGCCGTCGGCAAGAGCCGCGGTGAGCTTCTTGCTCGACGGCACCGCCCGCTGGCCCGCACCTGTGAGGCCGAGAATTGCCAGCACGCCGATCGTGATCAGGATGAGCAGCGGGAAATAGGTCTGCACGAACTGTGCCGGCGCAGAAGTGCCCACCCCCGGGATAAGACCAACGACGGCGCTGACAGCCAGAATTGCAAGCAGTGGAAGCAACAATTGTCGTGGCCCCAAGGCCGTCTCCGGCGCAAGCGCGCTCATCGTGAAGGCCAGCAAGGTGGAATAAAACACCGACAGCATCGGTGAATAGCCGATCACCATGAAGACGACGACAGCAACCAGCGAGACGAAATGGAATCCGTAGCGTCGGGTCATCTGCCAGATCGTCATGTCCTGCTTGAACACGACCTCTTGCGCGCCGAAACGCATCGCGTCGAGCTCGACCATGAACAAGAGCGAGAGGTAATAGAGACAGGTCGGAATCGTCGCCATCCAGATGACGTCGAGATAACCGATCTTCAGAAACTCTGCGATGAGGAAGGCGGCAGCGCCCAGCACAGGCGGCGAAATAATTGCGCCAAGACCGCCGGCCGCAAGCAGTCCCCCGGCGGCGTCCTGCTGGAAGCCGGCTTTCTTCAGCATCGGCCACGCCACCGTGCCGATCATCACGGTCGTCGCAACGCCGGAACCGGACGGACCGCCCAGCAGGAACGAAGAAGCGACCACCGCACGGCCGGCGCTTGACGGTTTGCCGCCCATCACCGCAAGCGAGAAGTCGATGAAGAACTTGCCTGCGCCGGAATGTTGCAGAATCGAGCCGTAGATCGTGAACATGATGATCAGCGTGGCTGATACATCGACGGCAACGCCGAAAATTCCTTCGAGCGTGATGAACAGGTGTCCGACGAGACGCGCAATGTCGAAGCCGCGGTGCGTCCACGGCGGCGGCAGATAAGGTCCGAACATCGCATAGGCGATGAACAGAATCGCCACGACCGGCATGATCGGCCCGGTTGTCCGGCGCGCCGCTTCCAGCACGAGCACGATGAAAATACTGCCGAGAATCACGTCCCAGCGGTCAGGGACCGCCGCGCGATCGAGAAAATCGTCACCGCCGGCCAGCGCGTAGACAATGATACCGATGCCGGCCAACGCCGGAATGACGTCGAACCACTGGACATGGTTGCGGAAACGCGCGGCGAGCGGAAACAGAAGAAAGCTCAGCAACAATACGAACGCGACGTGGATGTAGCGCAGCTCCTGCGTCGGCACGATGTCGTAGGCAGCATAGAGATGGAACAGCGTCATCACGACGGCGATGCCGGTCACCGCAACGCCAACCCAGCCGGCGAGCCGGTTCGCAGCACCTTCTTCCTGCTGGACGTATTCCTCGGCCTTGCGCAGCTGCTCTTCGGAAATAACCTGCGGGTCCGCGCCCGCTTTTACTTCTTCCGCCATTCGTCCCCTCGCCTGCTGGCGGTTTTTGGACCCGCCTTGCAGCCGTCAAACTAGCATGCGCAATAGTGAGAGGAATACCCGCGAAAAAGCGCTTAGTCGCGCATTACGGACGGCCAAGCAGCATCGCCAGTGCGGCCGCCATGAACGGCAGCGGCAGGGAGACCGTCGCTCGGAGCCAGACCACGCGCGACGGCATCATCGGCACTTCCCAGATCATCAGCCGGTGAATTGCGTACAAGGCCCAGGCCGTCGAATACGCGATGACCTGAGGCGCGCCGGCACCACTTTTGAGCGCGGCAGCGCCAATCGAAAAGCCAACCACAGGACCACCCGGAGTCAGCGCTCCGCCGAGCGTGGCGATGACAATGCCGAGAAAACCGGATCCCGGTCCAAGCCATGGCGCTATCCATTCATTTGGCAGCGCCTCGGCCACGAAGCCGGAACCGATGACGCCGATTCCGATCCGCGGCAGCAGCAGGATGAACTCCATCACGCCCGCGCGCGTGCCATCATTGAGCAGCACGCGCCCTCGCATTGCCGCGATGAATGCCAGAACACCGACCACCAGCCACAACAGGATGTTAATGGCGAGCGTCATTTGATGCCGCTGCGATATTCAAACCCGGCGCGCACCGCGAGGCGCGCCAGCACGCCGGCGATGATGGGAAGCGGCAGCGCCGCCAGGATACGCCAGATCACGAAATCGGCCCCAAAGAACGGCAACTCCCAGACCAGCGCTCGGGTGTATCCGATCAGCGTCCAGCTCACGATGAAAGCGACCACCGCGCCAGCATCCGCACCCATCATCAAGAAGGCGCCCGCGACCGGATAAATAGTGATCGGCCCACCGGGCAGCAGGAAGCCAAAAAAGGCGGCGATCAGCAGCCCCATAAATCCTGATTCGTGGCCGACCCATCGCGCCACCATTTCGCGCGGCAGCAGCAGCGTAACAAACGCACCGATCAGGCAGCCGGCGAGCACCTTGGGCAGCATCTCGCCGAACAACGTTACATCGCCCAGCAGGATGGTGAAGAAGTGTTCACGCCCATCGCGCGCATAGACAGTCGCAGCCGCTGCGACGGCCAGCACGGCGATGATTGCCGTTGACCAATCGAAGGCGCGCCGTCGTCGTCGAGGTGGAGCTGATTCCGTCAAAGCACGCGGACAATATGCGACTCCAGGTGGATTGTCTGCTGACCCCCCGTTGACCCTGCATTGCGCCATCGTTACTTTCGAAAGCGATGGGGATGGGGTCCCCCGAGAACCGCCCGCAAGGGGCTGATGACTCCTACCGCGAAACAGGCGGTAGGAATCTGTCCGCCGCAGGGCGGTTTTTCTTTGCCCTGAGCCATGAGGATTGGATCGATGGGCTATCTCATTGTGTTTATCGGCGGCGGTGTCGGTGCCGCTCTTCGCCACGGCTTCAACCTTGCCTTCGCGCGCGTGCTGGGCACGGCCTTTCCCTATGCGACCCTTTTCGAGAACGTCTCAGGGTCGATCGTGATGGGATGCCTTGTTGCCTATTTCGCCTTCAAGAGCGGCATTCCGCATCACTGGCAGCTCTTTCTCACCACCGGCATCCTCGGCGGCTACACAACCTTCTCGACATTCTCGCTCGATGTGGCTTTGCTTTATGAGCGCGGCGAACTGGGGCTGGCCGCGCTCTATGTATTGCTCTCGGTCGCGCTTTCGATCGGCGGACTGTTCGCCGGTATCGCCCTCGTGCGCAATTTTGCCTGAGCGTCACTCCATCGGCCGCATGCCGAGCTTGTCGAGCAGCGCCATGTCGCGATCGCGGCCGGGGTTTGGCGTCGTAAGAAGCTTCGGGCCGTAGAAGATCGAGTTGGCGCCGGCGAGGAAACACAAAGCCTGGGTCTCCTCGCTCATGTCTTCGCGGCCGGCGGAAAGCCGCACGACCGAAGCCGGCATGCAAATCCGCGCGACCGCAATGGTGCGCACGAAATCCAGCGGGTCGAGCGTCGCGGTCCCGGCGAGCGGTGTGCCTTCCACCCGCACCAGCATGTTGATCGGCACACTTTCCGGATGGGCGGGCAGACTGGCAAGCGTCGCAATCATGCCGATGCGGTCCTCAAGCCCCTCGCCCATGCCGACGATGCCGCCGCAGCAGACATGCATACCGGCTTCGCGCACGTGCTCAAGCGTGTCGAGGCGGTCCTGATAAACGCGTGTCGTGATGATCTCACCGTAGTATTCCGGCGACGTATCGAGATTGTGATTGTAGTAGTCGAGACCGCAGTCCTTCAGCCGCCGCGCCTGATCGCCGGTCAACATCCCAAGCGTGACGCAAGTCTCCATCCCAAGCGCCTTCACGCCTTCCACCATCGCGCAGACCTTGTCGAGATCGCGATCCCTGGGCGACCGCCAGGCCGCACCCATACAGAAGCGCGATGCGCCGCCGGCCTTGGCCGCACGCGCCTCTGCAAGCACGGCCTTCAGATCCATCAGCTTTTCAGCTTTCACCCCGGTATCGAACATCGCCGATTGCGGGCAATACGCGCAGTCTTCCGGACAGCCGCCGGTTTTTATCGACAGCAAGGTGGAAATCTGCACTTCCGAAGAATCGAAGTTTTCGCGATGCACCTGGGCGGCACGGAACATCAGGTCCGGAAACGGCGCGGCGAACAGCGCGCGGACCTGCTCGCGCGTCCAATCGTGGCGCGGGAGGCCGGGTGCCGAAAGCGGC
Source organism: Pseudolabrys sp. (assembly GCA_036496445.1). GTDB lineage: Bacteria > Pseudomonadota > Alphaproteobacteria > Rhizobiales > Xanthobacteraceae > Pseudolabrys. Next base: position 20,153 of record DASXLC010000031.1, read on the forward strand.
ACTGTATGGTGCGACAATGACATGAGCAAAACCTCCGAAGTGCCCGGTCAGCCGTAGCCTTATACCAAGCAGCACAGTCCATTGCGCAACGATTTCATCACATTGAGCGGCCCCCCACGCCATGTTACTGTCGATCGGGGACGTGCTGCCGGGATTTAGGGCCATGAAAAAAATTGTAGCAAGCGCCATGGTGCTTGGGCTTCTGGGTGGGCCGGTTTTCGCGCAGAAATCGCGAGCCGACGATCCGGTCATGATCCAGGAAAGAGACAAGCAGCAGCAGGCCGAAGCGCTCGACAAGCAATACAAACGAACGCTCGACCAGACGCGTAAGGAAGGCGACGCGCCGGTTCGCAGCGATCCGTGGGCAAACATGCGCGGACCGAACGACGGCAAACGCTAGACGGCCACGTGAACCGCGATCGCATGATTCGATTTGCCGCGGTGCTGGTCGGTGCCGGCGTGCTTTTCGCAATTGAGCAGGAACTCGGCGCGAAGCTATACGTCGCGATTCCCGCCGGGATCCTCGCGTATATCGTTACGCTCGTGGGGCTCGGCCTGGTCTTCGGCAGTAGCGGCCAGGCAAAATAGTTGCCACTACCAACGCCGGCGCCAGCCCCAACCTCCGTAGTACGGACGATAGTAAGGTCCGCCGTAATAGACCGCCGGCGGCGGCGGCGCATCGTAATAGATCGGTCCGTCGATAACTTCGGGACCTTCGACCATTTGCGGTCCTGGCGGTCTTGGCGGCCCCTGCCGGTAGGCCGGACCTGCGCCGGCAGCAGCGGCGCGCTGCTGCGGGACGCGCCCACTCAGGTCGAGCGCCTTCTGGATGGCGAAGCCTTTCTTGTCCTGCCAGCTGATCTCGCACCAGCCTTCGTCACACGCCGCGGCGTCCACCAGGCTCCCGCCGGGAATCTTCGCGACGATCTCGCTGCCGGTGCCGGGCGCTGCGCGCAGATTGACGGTTGACGCAACGTAGGCCGGCTTGGCCAAAGCGGGCGCGGCGATGCAAGCGACGGCTATTCCCAGAATAAATGACGCGGACTTCATGGCTCAATCCTCCCGTCCACTTGCCTCGCATTCCTTGCAATGGTGGCGGGAACTCTCCGCCGTGAAAACGGCGGGAAATAGGCGGACAAGTTACAGGCCGGCAATGATCGGGCCAAGGCGAGGCCCCGACACGGGATGGAACCGCCCGCCTGCATTTGAGCCTCGCCGATTACAGCGCTTCGACGAACGAAACCATCTTCCGGCGAATGCCGCAAATTCACGCCGCGTCAAAGCTGTACTCACGCTTGCTCTCCGCAACAGGTGTCGCCGGTTGCGCGGACCGCCTCTCCTGCGCTCGCCCAAGCCCCAGCGAGAGAACAAACCATCCGGCGACGACAGGCAATGAGCAGAGCGCAATAGCGCCGAACTTCAGCCCGAACGCCTGCATGCTATCGAAGATCCATCCGGACAGCGCATCGGAGCCGCGATAGACCACGACATCGACCAGGTTTTTCGCCTTGTATTTTTCCTCCCGTGTTACAACCGTGAAAAACAGCTGTCGCGCCGGGTTCGCGATCGCAAAGTTCATCCAGCGCTGCAGGACCTGAATGGTCACGACGACAATGAGCGTCGGCATCACGGCCAGGACGGCAAATCCTACAATGTAGACAGCCGGCAACGCAGCCGCCGCCACACCGGTGCCGAGACGCTTGAGCAAATGGCCTGTGAGCAGCAATTGCGTAAGGAGCGTCAGCACGCTGACCGCAAGATCGATGCTGGCGAAGATGCGTGTCTGCAGGCCTGCGCTCTTGACTGCATCGGAAACGATGTGCGCCTGCTCGAAGTAGATGATGGTCGCGGCATACGACAACAGCGCGACCCAGGTAGCGACGCCCATCATATATGGCGAGCGTACCAATTCGGGAATTGCTGCAAACGCGCTACCGCCGATGTTTTCCGTTGCTGCATTCGGCCCGGTATGCACCACGGCGGCTCTTTCGAGCCGGTATACGCAGAACACCGCTACTTCGAGAAATACCGCCGCCGCAATCATCAGGTTTACGGGTCCCAATGGGACTGAAAGCCAAATCGTGATGACCGGACCCAACAATGCGCCCGCCGTGCCGCCGGCACCGATAAATCCAAACAGCCGCTTGCCCTGCTCGGACGTGAACAGGTCAGCCATGAATGACCAGAAAACCGCCACTGCGAACAGATTGAACACGCTGACCCACACGAAAAATATGCGTGCGACATGCACGGTCTGGATATCAAAGGTCAGCAACACCCAGAACAACAGGAGATTGGCAACAAAGAAGTGATAGACGATCGGGATGAAGCGAGCGCGCGACAGCCGCGCGACCAGAGCGCCGTAAAGCGGCTGCGCCACGAGCAGCGTGATGAAGGTCGCGGTAAATAACCACGGCAGGTTCTTCACTCCACCCGCGATGCCCATCTGGTCGCGCAAGGGCCGCAGGACGTAGTAACCGGCGAGCAGTGCAAAGAAATATGCGAATGACCACAGCGCTGCCGCGCGCTCCTGCGGCGTCGCCGGCATGACGCGCCTCAGCCAGTGCTCAAACCAGTTCATGGCAACGAGAGTTTCTGCTTTAGCTCCGTGGCCGATACTGGCTGCCCATAGCCGGGCTGTCCGCGCTGAAAGCGCCGCGCGTCGGCCAGCTTGCCGACAACGACAGGGTCAAAACCGGCATCGCGCACCAGGCCCGCCGCAATCTGCACGGCCTGCGGATCGTCGCCCGCAATCGGCACTGCAAGTTTCGGATCGGGGCGGTTCGCCTCGCGGGCAAAGATCATGTACGACATTGTGTTGAACGCCCGCACAATCCGCACGCCCGGGAAATATTTCTGCGTGGTCACGCCGATGCCAGTTTGCTCGACTTCGTCGGCAACAGCGCCGTCACGCGCCGACACTGCATTGCACGCGTCGAGCATGACCTTGCCTTTCATCGCCGCGGAATAATCTTTGCCGATCTGCGGCACCGCGCCATAGGGGACGGCGATAAAAAGAACATCGCCAAATGCGATCGCTTCCTCGACGGTGCCGGCCCGCGCCAGGCTGCCGAGTTCCGCGACCATCGGCTTGAGCTCGTCCGGGTGGCGCGACGAAAACGCTACCTGATGGCCTTTCTTGATCCATAGACCGCCAATCGTGCCGCCGATGTGGCCTGACCCGATGACGCCAATGCGCGCAGGAGATGCACCCTGAGCCCTCACGCCTGCCGGCTGAAAAACGGCCCCCAACATCAGAGCCCCGCCCATGCCCAGGAGGGCGCGACGATCAGGATCCATAGATTTATTCTCCGTCATTGATAGCTCCCGCGATCATTGGTCGCGCTATCTTGCAGAGGATTGTGCCGGGAGGCTCTCACGGTTGCGTGAGTTCGCCGAATATTTATGCAGACCTGATATCCATCGTCCCGGGAGCGATCCCTGATAAATGTCACGACCCGCCGGGCGAAACTTTCGTCGACCAATTGATTGTCTTGTAGTCGAAGCCCAATTCAATCGTCGGCTTGATGACGGCGAAATACGGTGAAATGTCGAAATCGCGCGGACAGTAAAGCGAGCTGTCGCGGATGTGATAGATCTCCCTCCGTGCCTGCGCGCTTTCGACGCGCTCGATCGCCGGCAATATTGGATATCCGATGGCGCCGAACGCCCGCGCGATGAGCGCCGAGCAGATGAGTTTGGTCGGATCGCCGGAGCCGAGCGCAATCATGCGCCGACGAAAACGCTGCGGCACCGGCAGCGGCACCAGATAGCGGCCGAGATCGACAATATTCTTGAGATCGTATTGCAGGCCGATGCGATCGATCGCGTAATCGCAGACAGCCTGGCGGTCGTCCGGCAACAGACCGACCGGCCGGCAGATGCGTGTGTGGAAATCAAAATAGGTCGACAATGGAACGGAGATGATGCCCGCTTCCATGTTGGATTCCACCAGATCGCATGGCTCGCCGCCGGATGTCTCCTGACCTTCGATCGGCCCGACATAGAGCGCCGCATGCGACCATGTGGACTGGGTCAGATATTTGATCACGCCGGCAATGTGGGTGCGCCCCTCGATCAGCAGGATGTCGCCGGGCTTGATCAAGGCCCGAAGTGCCGCTGGATCGGTCGGCGTAAACGGCTCGTAGCCGGACGCAGGCCTTTGCAGATAGGCGGCGATATGCCGCCCGACGCGATCGAGCATCCATGTCATGGGCGAAATCCCGGAAAACCGAACCCCACGCCAAGTCGAACAATATTTTTCACAGACAGGCAACAGGACCGCGAGCTCGAAAATGCGCGCCGTCCACATCCGCAATGAACGATCAAGTGTTAGACGAGCCCCCGCTGGCCCGGTTCCCGATTTTGCGGAGGGCAGCGCTTTCAGCGCCCACGGGGAAAAAGGAATATCATCCTTCTCGAAACGGGTGTTGCCTGCGTGCTTGAATCAAATTGTGTAAAGCCGATCCAACCGCGTAGGTAGCATAACGAAATATTTCGACCCGAACGATCTGCGCTTTCTAGATCGGGAATTGTTCGGCTGGCTACTCCGCCGCTTCCATACGCGGCTTGGCGGCTTCCACCTTTGCCGCGCAGAACTTGAATTCCGGAATCTTGCCAAACGGATCGAGCGCGGGGTTGGTCAAGATATTGGCAGCGGCCTCCACATAGGCGAACGGGATAAAGATCACGCCATCGGGGATTGCGTCATCTTGACGCGAGGCCAGTTCAACCTCGCCGCGGCGCGTGGTCACGCGCAGCATGTCGCCGGGCTTGAGTCCTAGTTTCACGAGCGTACCGCGCGACACGGCAGCGATTGCACTTGGCTCCAGCGCGTCGAGCACGGTGGCGCGGCGCGTCATCGAGCCGGTGTGCCAATGCTCGAGTTGGCGGCCGGTGGTGAGGATGAACGGGTACTCGTGATCGGGCGTCTCGTTCGGCGGCAGGAGCTTTGCCGCGACCAGCTTGGCCATGCCGTTCGGGCGCGGGAACCCCTTGTCGAACACCACGTCTCGGCCCGGCTTGTCGGGCGCATCGCTTGGATATGTGACGTGATCCTCGCGCTCGACGCGCTCCCACGAAATGTTGTCGAGGGCGGGCATCAAGTTCGCCATTTCGGTGTAGACCTCGCTGACGTGCTTGTAGTTCCATTTCTCGCCCAAACGCTGGGCCAGATCCTGGATGATCCACAAATCCTGGCGCGAGTCCCCCGGCAGCGGCAGCGCCTTGCGGCCCATCTGCACCTGCCGATTGGTGTTGGTAACGGTGCCGTCCTTCTCCGGCCAGGCCGAGGCCGGCAAAATCACATCGGCATAGGAGCAGGTTTCTGTCACGAAGATGTCCTGCACCACGAGATGTTCGAGATGCGCGAGCGCACCGCGGGCATGGTTGAGATCGGGGTCGGACATCGCAGGGTTTTCACCCATGATGTACATGCCCTTGATCTCGTCGGCGTGCACCGCGTCCATGATCTCGACCACGGTCTTGCCGCGCTTGGGATCGAGCTTTTTGCCCCACGCCTTTTCATATTTGGCGCGAATTTCCGGATTCTCCACTGACTTGTAGTCGGGGAAGAACATCGGAATAAGCCCGGCGTCGGAGGCGCCCTGCACGTTGTTCTGCCCGCGCAGCGGATGCAGGCCGGTGCCGGGACGGCCGACCTGGCCGCAGATCAGCGAGAGCGCAATGAGGCAGCGCGCATTGTCGGTGCCGTGTGTATGTTGTGACACGCCCATGCCCCAGAAAATGATGGCGCTTTCGGCACGCGCGAAGCCACGAGCGACTTCACGCAGCGTATCGGCGGGAATGCCGCAGATCGGCTCCATCTCCTCCGGCGTGAAGTCCTTCACATTCTCGGCGATCTGATCAAAACCTTCGACGTAGGTCTGTACGTATTGCTGATCGTACAGCTTCTCGCCGACGATGACATTGAGCATGGCGTTGAGCATTGCCACGTCGGTGCCGTTCTTGAACTGCATCATCTTCCAGGCGTGGCGCTTGAGCGCCTGCCCGCGCGGGTCCATCACGACCAGCTTGGCACCGCGCTTGGCCGCCTGCTTGAAGAAGGTGGCGGCGACCGGGTGGTTTTCGCTCGGATTGGCGCCGATCACAATGATGAAGTCGGAATTTTTGCACTCGTTGAAGGTCGCAGTCACCGCTGCTGAGCCGACGCCTTCCAGCAACGCCGCGACCGATGACGCGTGGCAGAGCCGCGTGCAGTGGTCGACGTTGTTCGAGCCGAAGCCGGTACGCACCAGCTTCTGGAAAAGATAGGCCTCTTCGTTCGAGCCCTTGGCCGAACCGAAGCCGGCCAGCGCGTGCGGACCATCGCGATCGCGAATTTTTTTCAGGCCGGAAGCGGCACGCTCCATCGCCTCTTCCCACGTCGCTTCGCGGAAATGCGTGAACGGGTTCGACGGATCAACCAGATCGTCAGCGGCTTTCGCCACGCCATCCTTGCGCACCAACGGCTTGGTCAGCCGCTGCGGATTGCTGATGTAGTCAAAACCGAAGCGGCCCTTCACGCACAACCGGTTCTCGTTGGCCGGGCCGTTGCGGCCGGTCACGTACAAAAGCTTGTCGTTCTTGATGTGATAAGTGAGCTGGCAGCCGACGCCACAATAGGGGCAGACCGAGTTCACTTTACGATCGGGGAATTCCGTGCGCACGTTCTTGGCGTTGACCAGCGTCGCCGGCATCAACGCGCCGGTCGGGCAGGCCTGCACACATTCGCCGCAGGCGACGCACGTCGACTGACCCATCGGGTCGTCAAAATCGAAGACGATCTTCTCGTTGTGGCCACGGCCGGCCATGCCGATCACGTCGTTGACCTGCACTTCGCGGCAGGCCCGGACGCAGAGATTGCACTGGATGCAGGCGTCGAGATTGACCGCCATTGCCGGGTGGCTGCGGTCGGGCGAAGGCATTTTCTCGCGCTCGGGGAAGCGGCCGACACCAATCCCCATTCTGTCGGCCCAGCTCCAGAACTTGGATTGCGGGTCGTGCGAGGTCGTACGCTCAGGCTGGTCGGTGACCAATAGCTCGAACACCATCTGCTGCGCGGTCTTGGCGCGGTCGGATGTGGCCTTTACTTTCATGCCTTCGGACGGCTTGCGGATGCAGCTCGCCGCCAGCACGCGCTCGCCCTCGATCTCGACCATGCAGGCGCGGCAATTGCCGTCGGCGCGATATCCGGGTTCCGGCGAGTAGCACAGATGCGGGATGTCGATGCCCTGGCGCTTGGCGACCTGCCAGATGGTTTCGCCATCCAGTGCTTCGACCTCCTTGCCGTCGAGCATGAACTTCACGCTCGTGCCCTTGCCGTTGGTATCAGCCATGGTTCACCACGTTCCCAGCGGTTTCGACAATTCATCAGGAAAATACTTCAGAACGCACAACAGCGGATTCGGCGCCGCCTGGCCAAGTCCACAAATCGACGCATCGCGCATCGCGGTCGAGAGCTCTTCCAGGAGCTTTACGTCCCAGGGACCCTTGGCCATCAGCTTGGCCGCTTTCTCGGTCCCTACGCGGCAGGGCGTGCACTGACCGCAGCTTTCGTCCTCGAAGAACTTCATCAGGTTCAAGGCCGCAGCCTTGATATCGTCCTTGTCGGAGAGGATCACAACCGCATGCGACCCCACGAAGCAGCCATATTTTTCGAGCATTCCAAAATCGAGCGGAATATCGGCCATTGAGGCCGGCAGAATGCCGCCGGACGGACCGCCGGGCAGATACGCCTTGAATACATGACCATCCTGCATGCCGCCGCAGAACTCATCGATGAGCTCGCGCATGGTGATGCCGGCCGGGGCCAACTTGACGCCCGGGTTTTTGACGCGGCCTGACACCGAGAAACTGCGGAAGCCCTTGCGCTCGTGACGCCCTTGCGAGGTCGCCCACTCGGCGCCCTTTTCGATGATGTCGCGGATCCAGAACATCGTCTCGACGTTCTGTTCGAGCGTCGGACGGCCGAACAGACCGACCTGCGCAACGTAAGGCGGGCGATGGCGCGGTAGCCCGCGCTTGCCCTCGATTGATTCGATCATCGCCGACTCTTCGCCACAGATGTAGGCGCCGGCGCCGCGGCGCAGGTGCAATTTGGTGTGCCGCGAAAGTCCGGCCTCCTCGACCTTTTCGATTTCGTCGAGCAGCATCAGCCGCAGTTCAGGATATTCGTCGCGGATGTAGATGTACGTATCTTTCGCTTCCACGACCCAGGCGGCGATCAGAACGCCTTCGATGAAACGATGCGGATCGCGTTCAAGATAATAGCGATCCTTGAACGTGCCCGGCTCGCCCTCATCGGCATTGACCGCGAACATACGGGGCGCTGGCTCGGCGCGAACCAGCGACCATTTGCGGCCTGTCGGAAATCCCGCTCCACCGAGGCCGCGCAGGCCGGAGTCGCTCACGATCTTGATCAGTTCGTCGCGCGTGCGTTTGTCAGTGATGCAAGCTCTCAGCAGCGCATAGCCACCCGCTTTCTGATACGCGGCGAAATCAGCGCCCGGCTTCCATGCATGCGCGTGCGGTTTCGCCTTCACCGCCACCGCCACCGTCTCCGGCGTCGCGTTGAATGTTTGAACGTGACCGATGGCGCAGACCGGTGCGCGATCGCAGGCGCCCATGCAGGGGGCATGCACGACACGAACCTCGCGGCCGAGCTTGCTTGAGAGTTCCTTGATCAGTTTTTCGGCGCCGGCCATGGCGCAGGAGAGCGAGTCGCACACACGCACTGTAACGGGCGGCGGTGGCAGCTCACCTTCCTTCACGACGTCGAAATGCGCGTAGAACGTCGCGACCTCATAAACTTCGGTGAGCGCCATTTTCATCTCGGCGGCAAGCGCAGCAAGATGTGGAGCAGACAGATACCCGTACTGATCCTGAATGAGGTGCAGATGCTCGATCAGAAGATCGCGCCGGCGCGACCGATCGGTCAGGAGCGCACGCACTTCTACCAGCGCCTGCGGATCAATCTGACGGCCCTTTGGCGTGCGGGGCGGGCGACGCCTGCCACCCCGTCCGGTGGTTGGAGCTTTGGGGGGCAGCTGCTCTGTTACGCTCATTTCTCTCCCTCTAAACTACAGAAAAACGCCACTGAATCAGCGCCTGCAAGCCCTACTCGCAAATCGTCTGATAGATATTTTCGATCAAAATCGATCCTGTCCTTGTATTTTCCGATGATGTGGTTTTAATCGAATAATTCAATCGATAGGTGGTTTTCCAGTTTTAGACGTCGAACCTGCTCTTTTTGCGAAAATCGGGGCGGCCGTTGCTTGAAAAGCTCGAATTTCTCCTTGCCTTGGCCCGCGAGAAGCATTTTGGGCGGGCGGCAGAGGCATGCGGGGTCACCCAGCCGACCTTGTCGGCTGGCGTGAAGCAGCTGGAAGAAAGCTTCGGCGTGCTGCTGGTCAACCGCGGTTCCCGTTTTCAGGGCTTCACCGCGGAAGGCGAGCGCGTGCTGGACTGGGCGCGACGCATCGTTGGCGACACCCGCGCCATGCGTCAGGAAGTGCTTGCTCTCAAGCACGGCCTCGCCGGCAAGCTGCGTTTGGCGGCAATCCCTACCGCACTGGCGATGGTTGAGACGCTCACTACACCTTTTCGTGCTCGCCATCCCGAGGTGCAATTCACTGTCCTGTCACGCACCTCGCTCGAGATCCTCACGCATCTGGAAAATCTCGAGATCGACGCCGGCCTCACCTACCTCGACAACGAACCGCTCGGTCGCGTCACCGCAATTCCCCTCTACCGCGAGCGCTACCGGCTTTTGGTCGCCGCCGACGCACCGCTCGGCGATCGCCAGACAGTGACCTGGACTGAGGTCGCGCAGGTGCCGCTGTGTCTTCTGACGCCGGACATGCAAAACCGCCGCATCATCGAACGGCTGCTGCGCGACACCGGCATTGACCCACATATCACCCTCGAATCGGACTCGATGATTCTCCTATACTCGCACGTACGCACGGGCCGTTGGGCGAGCGTCATGCCGGCGCGGCTGGCAGCGTCGCTTGGCCTCACCGATGTGTTGCGTTCGATTCCGATCACCGACCCGGAAGCAACTCACACGATCGGCTTGGTGGCACCGGCGCGTGAGCCGATGACGACATTGACAGCTGCACTCGTCGCCGAAGCGCGGCGCATCGCGCCGTTGCTATCCGATTGACCTCGATCAAATGAGTCTTTAGTCGTACGTGCTCAGCGCGGGTATATTTGAACCGCGCAACGAATTGCAAAAACCATATTCGTCCCACCAAACGGCATAGCGTTTCGCTATTGCAAAATTCAAAATTTCTATCGCCCGATAAAGATTCCGCGATTGATTCATCTTATGCGCGCCGACACTGTCGCCGCACACAAGCGCTGTTTAACGCGCAGAAAATCCAAGGGGACGCGCATGACGACAATCGACCAACCCTTCGCAGGCAGTGGCGGCATCACGAGCATTCTCGACCGTGAACGCATCATAGCAACGGCCGGTTTCAACCGATGGCTGGTGCCTCCGGCCGCGCTCTGTATCCATCTCTGCATCGGCATGGCCTACGGCTTCTCGGTGTTCTGGCTGCCGCTCTCGCGCGCGATCGGTTTGACCGCATCGAAGTCCTGCCCGGACATGTCGATCGTCACCGAACTCTTCACCACGACGTGCGACTGGAAGGTCGCCAGCCTCGGCTGGATGTACACGCTGTTCTTCGTCTTCCTCGGCATCTCGGCAGCAATGTTTGGTGGATGGGTTGAACGCGCCGGCCCGCGCAAGGCGGGCGTCGCAGCCGCAGTCCTGTGGTGCGGCGGCCTCGTGCTCGGCGCGATCGGCGTCATCGGCCATCAATTGTGGTTGTTGTGGCTCGGCTCCGGCGTGATTGGCGGACTGGGCCTCGGCCTTGGCTACATCTCGCCCGTGTCCACGCTGGTGAAATGGTTTCCGGATCGGCGCGGCATGGCAACCGGCATGGCCATCATGGGCTTTGGCGGTGGCGCTATGATCGGTGCACCCCTCGCCAACTTGCTGATGAATTATTTCAAGACACCGACCGACGTCGGCGTCTGGCAGACGTTCCTGGCAATGGCTGCAATCTACTTCTTCTTCATGCTGATTGGCGCGTTCCGCTATCGCATTCCGCCGGCCGGATGGCGTCCGGAGGGCTGGACTCCTCCCGCGAAGTCGAATGCGATGATCTCGCAGCACAATGTGCATCTTAAAGATGCACATAAGACACCGCAGTTCTGGCTGATCTGGTGGGTCCTCTGCCTGAACGTGTCGGCCGGTATCGGCGTGATCGGCATGGCCTCGCCGATGCTGCAGGAGATCTTCGCAGGCAAGCTGATCGGCCATCCCGAGCTTGGCTTCAACGCGCTCAGCGGCGAGCAGAAAGTCATGATCGCCGGAATCGCTGCCGGTTTCGCCGGCCTCCTTTCGCTGTTCAACATCGGCGGACGGTTCTTCTGGGCGTCATTGTCCGACTACATCGGGCGCAAGAGCACCTACCTCACGTTCTTCGTGCTCGGCATCATCTGTTATCTCCTGATGCCATGGTCGGCGAACCTCGGCTCGAAAGCGGTATTCGTGGGCGCCGTTTGCATCATTTTGTCGATGTATGGCGGCGGTTTCGCAACTGTGCCGGCTTATCTCGCCGACATGTTCGGCACCCAGTTTGTGGGCGCAATCCACGGGCGGCTGCTGACGGCCTGGTCCACCGCGGGCATCATCGGTCCGGTCGTGGTGAACTACATCCGCGAAGCCCAGCTCGCGGCTGGTGTGCCACGCGACCACCTCTATGACTACACGCTGTACATCCTGGCGGGCATGCTCGTTGTCGGATTGATCTGCAACTACCTGATCAAGCCGGTCGACAAGAAATGGTATATGACCGCCGAAGAAGTCGCGAAATTGCAGGCAGCGAGTGCTAAGACCGCCGCGTCGACCGGATCGCACGGTATCGGCTTCGGCGGTCTGGATGCAAAGGCTGCCGCATTCTGGGCCTTCGTAGGCATTCCGCTCGCCTGGGGCGTGTGGACGACCCTGGTCAGCGCGGCAAAGATTTTCTAGTCGCGGATTGAGCGCCGCGGGACGACAGCCTTGTCGTTCCGCGGCGTCGATGTTGGATAAGCGCATTGATTCAATTGATTCAGACGAGAAAGCTCGTTGCACCTGTCATATAGCACCGTCCGTGAATCGCCGCGCCAAGTGATTTATGCGGTGCGCGTCTACGATGCGATTCTCGACCTGCACGAGGTCGATGACCTGGCCGCCCGCATGCGCGAGAGATTGGCGCATCGCGGAGAACCTTCGGCGGAGATCGTGGTGGTGCAGGGTGACGCCAAGGAAACGCTGCGCCTGTTCGGTTCGCCCTATTCCGTGAATCGTGTACGCAGTGCGATGTTCAGCGCGGCAATCCGCTGGACGCCGATCGATCTCGACTAAAGAACAGCCCGTTAGATCGGCGCGAGCGAGGGCGACGGCACAACAACAATGCCGTCGTCGGTTGAAGGTCCCTCGATTTCCTTTTTCTTGCCTGCGCCCTTGCTTTTTGATTTCGCGCGCAGCTTCAGACGCCGCTCGTAAAAAGCGACAATATTCCGCGCCGTCTGCTGACTGAGCTTTCTGTATCGCTCAAATGCCAGCGTGATGTCGTCCGCCTTGAGACTGCGGTTGGCGGCATACATCAACAGAAGCTCCCGGGCTGTCGTCCAGGAACAGCCAGCCGCCTTGGCAAGGAGCAGCACCATGTCCTCGCCCTCGTCCAGGAGCGCCCGTTCGACAAGATCGACGGAGAAAACGCCAAGTCGCGACAGCGCGACCACCGTCTTTTCGAAATCCTGCGCGTGGGCTGGACCGTGAACGCTGGCTTCGCTGATCGGCCGCACGTTGAAACGCCGTTTGGCTTCGCGTACGGCCGCGACATGCGCCTGCGACGTCTTGCGCACCTCGCGCTGCATCTTTGTGGCAACATCATCAACCGTATCGCGAATTGCCACGACCGCGTGCGGATGCGCAGCCTCGAGCTTGGCCCGCACGGTGGACGAGGCTGCCTCCAGCAACTTCAGAAAATATTGACGCGGAAGGTCGCTGCGCTCGCCCAGCGCCAGTGTCAGCCTCCGGTCATACCGCGCACGGGAGGTCAGCTTGCCATAACCGGCAAGCGAGAACCGGGCACCTTTATTCCTTACGACCTTGTGCACCACCCGATCGTCGCCGCGGTCGACAAGAACATCCGTGACGGCCTCGCTGAGTTTCAGGCGCTGCGCGATCGCAAGAAGATGGTCCTGACTCTTGGTGGTCGCGTTTTCAACCAGATCATCGTCACTTAGTTGCTCCGAATGAACGAGTACCGGCCCGGCCACCTCGATCTCGTCATCGAATGCGAATGAACGAACGAGCTTTGGCGGGGCGCTGCCCATGCCGGCCAGCCGCTGCGCGAGTTTTGCGCGCGCTTTGACCTCGATATCGGCGGAGAGCCGGCGCAGCACATCATCAAACAGTGATATTTGTTCGTACGAATAGCTGCGCGATCCAGCCGCGAACAGATCAGTGATCCGGTCAATGACTTTGAGCCGATGTTTGGCACTGGCGCTGGCAACCGGGCTGATCAATTCATCGAGCACCGATCGGCTTTCCGCGAGGGCATGAGTTGAGCGCGATGTGGCAGGGGCTGACATGGGCAATACTGGCAATACTGGTTAATCGGGGTTTGCGAGTTCGTCTGGTTCAGGGCAGCGCAACCGAAGCTGGTGGCACGCTACCGCAAAGTTGCGAAAACTCGCTCTACAAAGAGCATACAAAAATGCGAAAAATTTTAGGGAATTCGCCCGCGCCGATATGACAAAAGCCCGCATTTGGCGGGCCTTTGTTCCTCTTGAAGTGAGTGGGACTGCCCTAAAACAGTCCGACGATCTGGCCCTGCGCGTTGACGTCGATCGAATCGGCCGACGGCACCTTGGGCAAGCCGGGCATGGTCATGATCTCACCGCAGATCGCCACCACGAATTCGGCGCCGGCTGAGAGCCGCACCTCTCGCACATTGATGGTGTGATCGGCCGGCGCGCCCTTGGCGTCCGGATTCGTCGAGAAGCTATACTGGGTCTTCGCCACGCAGATTGGCAGTTTTCCATAGCCCATCTCTTCCCAGCTCTTGAGCTGGTCCTTCACCGACTTGTCGGCCGTGACATTTTTGGCGCGATAGATTTCTCGCGCGATCGTCTCGATTTTTTCGAACAGCGGCATCTCGTCGGGGTAAAGGAACTTCAGCTTGCTCTTGCCCTGATCGATCACATTCACAACCGCCTTGGCGACATCGGCAGCGCCCGCCCCGCCCAGTGCCCAATGATCGGCCATTAAAGCTTCAACGCCGAGCGCCTTGCATTTCTCTTTCACCAGCGCGATTTCGGCGTCAGTGTCGGCGGAGAAACGATTGATTGAAACCACCGCCGGAAGACCAAACTTCTTCACGTTCTCGACGTGGCGCTGCAGATTGGTCATGCCGGCCTCAAGAGCCTTCAGGTTCTCGGACTTGAGGTCCTCCTTCTTGACGCCACCGTGCATCTTGAGTGCGCGGATTGTGGCAACCAGCACCACGCAATCGGGCGTGAGCCCGGCCTTTCGGCATTTGATATCGATGAATTTCTCGCCGCCGAGATCGGCGCCAAAGCCGGCTTCGGTGACCACATAGTCGGCGAGTTTGAGCGCGGTCGTGGTCGCCAGCACCGAATTGCAGCCGTGCGCAATATTGGCGAACGGGCCCCCGTGAATGAAGGCCGGCGTGCCCTCCAGCGTCTGCACCAGATTGGGCGCGATCGCCTCCTTGAGCAGCGCGGCCATCGCGCCATGCGCCTTGAGGTCGCGAGCGCGCACGGGCTTTCGGTCGCGCGTATAGGCGACAATGATATTGCCGAGGCGTTCCTTGAGATCATCGAGATTCTTGGCAAGGCAGAAAATCGCCATGACTTCCGAGGCAACCGTGATATCGAAACCGGCCTCGCGCGGGTAGCCGTTGGCAACGCCGCCGAGCGAGCAGACGATCTCGCGCAGTGCGCGGTCGTTCATATCCATGACGCGACGCCAGGCCACCCGACGTGAATCGATGCCGAGCGCATTGCCCCAATAGATGTG
>DASXLC010000032.1:0-37410 GCA_036496445.1 Pseudolabrys sp.
CGCGACGTAACTGCGACCGCGCGCAGATTGCCCGCCGAAATCAGCGGGAGTGCCGCCGCGAGGCTCGAGAAGCTCATCGTGACCGCGCCCGTTGCGACATCCGTCACCGCCGGCGCCGAACCGCGATAGGGCACATGCAACACCTGAATTCCCGCCATGCTGTTCATCAGTTCACCGGCAAGCTGCTGCGGGTTGCCGATGCCCGAGGAGGAAAAGGAGAGCTTGCCGGGGTTCGCCCTGGCGTAATCGATCAGTTCTTTGGGATTGTGCACGGGCGTTGCGGCGGCGACGACGACCACGCAGGGCACGATCCCGATCAGTGCGATCGGCACCAGCTCTTTGGCCGGATCGTAGGACATCCGTTCCTTGAAGAGGAAATGATTGATCGCGACTTCGCCGGAAGCACACGCGAGCAGCGTGTAGCCATCGGGCTGCGCCTTTGCGACCGCCCCGGTCGCCAGCATTGCGCTCGCTCCGGTCCGATTTTCAATGACAATCGGTTGCCCAAGTGCCGACTTCATCGGCTCCTGCAACAGCCGCGCAACAATATCGACGCCACCGCCCGCCGCGTAACCGACGAGAATGTGGATCGGCTGGCTCGCATAAGGAGATTGTGCGCCTGCATCGGGCACCCCAGCAGCGAGCGCCGCAGCGCCGGCGAGCAGATGACGTCGTGTCAGCATTGAGAGTCCTCCCAGGGATTATTATCAGTCGCCGCCTTCGCGGATTGGTGGCACGAAAGCGAGCCCGGTGTCCCAGGGGAAATAAATCCAGGTGTCCTGCGAGACTTCGGTGATGAACGTGTCAACCAGCGGCCGGCCCATTGGCTTTGCGTAAACCGTCGCGAAATGCGCGTTCGGCAGCAGGTCGCGCACCACGCGCGCGGTTTTGCCGGTGTCGACCAGATCATCGACAATCAACACGCGCTTGCCCTGCGAATGCAGCGCGTGCACTTCGGGCGCGATGCCTTTGAGCACCGAAACGTCGCCCTGGTTCTTGTAGTCCCTGTAGCTCAATACGCTCACGGTTTCGATCATCCGCACGTTGAGTTCGCGTGCGACGATCGCAGCCGGCACCAGCCCACCGCGCGTAATGCACACGATTGCCTCGAAAGGCCCGGCCTCGTGCAGGCGCCATGCGAGCGCGCGCGAGTCACGGTGAAATTGGTCCCAAGACACCGGAAAGATTTTTTCGGGACGGGGCGATTTTTCGGCAGTTGAGTCAGCCATAGACATACCTAGTGAGGCACTCCCAGCTGCGCTTTCACCTTTTTCAGCATGCCCTCCACTTCCGCTTTCACCACCGCAAGTTTCTGTGCGTCGCGCGAGCGGACCACGATATTCGTATTTGGCCCGTGCTGCTCGTCGATGAACGGATAGCTGCCGATGATTGCCTCCGGATGCGCCTTGGCGATAGCGCCGAGCTCGGTGCCGACGTCGCCTTCCTTGGCATCTGCGCGGATCGTCTCGGACAGCAATTTCGTGCCTGTCTTGAGCTTCGGTGCAACCTCGTCGAGCATCGCCTGCATCACTGCCGGTATGCCAGCCATCGTGATGACATTGCCGATCCAGAACCCCGGTGCGCCAGACACCTTGTTTGCAACGAGCGCGGCACCGTGCGGGATGCGGGCCATGCGCAAGCGCGCCTCGTTGAGCTCGCCGCCGGTCTTGGCCAGCCGCTCCCTGAGGATCGCCACCGCCTCGGGGTGAAGTTCCAGCGTGACACCGAAGGTCTCCGCCACGCAATCCGCGGTGATGTCGTCATGGGTCGGCCCGATGCCACCGGTGGTGAATACATAGGTGTATTTCGCGCGCAAACCGTTGAGCGCTTCTACGATCGCCGTGCCGTCATCGGAAACGACGCGGACCTCCTTCAGGTCGATGCCAATAGCAGTGAGGTAATCGGCGATATAGCCGATGTTCTTGTCCTTGGTGCGACCCGAGAGGATTTCGTCGCCAATCACCAGCACGGCAGCGGTGATGATGTCGGGCTTGGCACTCATGGCGTTGTCCTTACCGGAGGTCCAATGACGTAGCGTGACGTCGGCACCCGCTCAAGCCAAGGTCCCGTTTTGCCGCTCATTTATTGGGCAGCGGCTGCATCCGATCTCATGCCGCCCACCTAACCTGCGGTTTTCGCTACAGTTTTGCGTGGCCTGAAGCTTGCTACGCAGATCTGTGGAAAGCTTCCGGACGAAGGCAGGAGCAAGCTTTGCGAAACCGGCAGTGCGGTGGGGGACCGGGATGACTGTAGCCTTCGATGAAATGACGGGCCACGATGGAGGCGTGCGACCGGCCTATGGCGAGCTGTCGCGTTGGCTCCACGAAGTGCCGCCCGACGTTCTCGATTACCGGCGGCGTGAAGCCGAATTGATCTTTCGGCGCATCGGCATCACGTTTGCCGTTTACGGCGAGGCGGACGCGCAAGAACGCCTAATTCCGTTCGATGTCATTCCACGAATCATGTCTGGCGCCGAATGGCGCATCGTGGAAAAAGGCCTCATTCAGCGCGTCAACGCACTCAACGCCTTCATCAGGGATATCTACGGCGCGCGCGACATCCTGCGTGCCGGCGTGGTGCCGGACGATCTCGTGTTCCGCAACCCGGCTTTCCGTCCCGAGATGAGCGGACAGAAGGTTCCGCACGATATTTACGTGCACGTCGCAGGCATCGACATCGTACGCGTCGATGCCGAAACGTTTTACGTCCTTGAAGACAATGCGCGTACCCCGTCCGGCGTTTCCTATATGTTGGAGAACCGCGAAATCATGATGCGGTTGTTTCCGGAACTGTTTTCGCGTCACCGCATCGCGCCGGTTGAAAATTACCCGGACGAATTGCTCGCCACGCTGACATCGGTGGCACCATCGTCCGCCCCGCGCGATCCGAATGTCGTGCTGCTTACGCCCGGCGTGTTCAACTCTGCGTACTACGAACATTCATTTCTCGCCGACAAACTCGGCGTCGAGCTGGTCGAGGGCCGCGATCTCTTCGTCAAGGACGAGATCGTTTACATGCGCACAACGCAGGGTCCGCAACGTGTTGACGTGATATACCGCCGTATCGATGACGATTTTCTCGATCCTCTCACCTTCCGCCCTGATTCCGCCTTGGGGGTTGCAGGGCTGATGTCGGCATACCAAGCCGGCAACGTCACGCTCGCCAACGCAGTCGGCACCGGCATCGCCGATGACAAGGCGGTCTACAGCTTCATGCCGGACATCGTGAAATTCTATCTCGGCGAGGAGCCCCTGCTGAAGACCGTGCCGACCTGGCGCTGTCGCGAGGAGGAACATCTCTCCTACGTGCTCGACAATCTTCACGAGCTTGTTGTGAAGGAAGTGCACGGCTCCGGCGGCTACGGCATGCTGATCGGACCTGCCGCCAGCAAGGTTGCCATCGAGCAATTTCGCGCCAGGCTGAAAACCGCACCGCAGAGTTTCATCGCCCAGCCTACCCTGGCGCTGTCCACCTGCCCCACCTGCGTCGAGCAAGGCGTAGCGCCGCGCCATGTCGATTTACGGCCGTTCGTGCTGACCGGCCGTAACCGCGTACGCATCGTGCCAGGCGGCCTCACGCGCGTTGCGATGAAGGAAGGCTCCCTGGTGGTCAATTCAAGCCAGGGTGGCGGAACGAAAGACACATGGGTGCTGGACGGATGAAACAGCTCGTTACGACGGTAGTCTTTCGAGGCCCGCGCATCGCGGCCAAATGTACGCAGGCTGCGCCTGCTTTGGCGCGGGTACCTCACGATGATGGGACTTTTTCCCGCCGTCACCCTGAGGCGCGAGGGCGCACGGCGCCCGAGCCTCGAAGGGCGACGGCGGCCGAGACGTAGTCAATGCTCTCCCGCACCGCCGATAACCTCTACTGGCTTTCGCGCTACATCGAGCGCGCGGAATATCTTGCTCGCATCCTTGATGCCACGCAGCGGCTGTCGGCATTGCCCCTCGCCTACGTCGGCACCAGCAACGAATGGGAATCGGCGGTCGCGACCGCCGGCTGTGCCGCCGCATTCTTCAAGCTCTATGACGAAGCAACCGAAGCCAATGTGACCGATTTCCTCGCCTTCTCCACGGCGAACTCTTCGTCGATCCGCTCCTGCTTCGAGCTTGCGCGCGGCAATGCACGCGCGGTGCGTACGGCGCTTACCATGGAAATGTGGGACGCCATCAACGGAACCTGGCTCGAGCTCAAGCGCTACGGCAACGGCCCGACCTCACGCGAAGAGTTCTCACGTTTTCTTCGTTGGGTACAGGAATCGTCGCTGCGTTTTGACGGCTCGGCCTACCGCACCATGCTCCGCAATGATGCCTACTGGTTTTCACGACTTGGCGTGTATATCGAGCGCGCCGACAACACCGCCCGCATCCTGGACGTCAAATATCACCTGTTGCTGCCGGAGAACGAGCGCGTTGGCGGTCCGCTCGACTATTTTCAATGGGCCGCAATCCTGCGCTCAGTTTCCGCGCTCACTGCCTACCACTGGGTCTATCGGGACAGTCTGAAGCCCTGGCTGGTCGCCGATCTCCTGATTTTGCGCGATGAGATGCCTCGATCGCTCGCCTCTTGTTACGAGGCGATCGTGCGTAACCTGGATTCCATTGCGGGTGCCTATAACCGGCAAGGTCCGGCGCAACGGCAGGCGCGCGGAATTCGCACGCGGCTGCAGAACAGCAGCATGGACGGAATTTTTCAGCGCGGCCTGCACGAATACATCGGCGAATTCATTGTCGAAAACAACAGGCTCGGCGCCCTGGTCACCGAGCAATTCCTGACATGAATGAAGCGATGAATCGTCATGGCCGGACTTGTTACCGCACAAAATAACAAGCAATGGAAGTCGAGTAGTAGACTCGACTTCCACTGCCATCCGCGCCTAGTCAGCAAGCCGTGGATGCCTGGGACAAGCCCAGGCATGACGTTGAGAGACTAAATGCGAATTCGCATCTCACACGCGACGACCTACGCCTACGACACGCCGCCCACCGGTGTGACGCAGCTGTTGCGTCTGACACCGCGCGATCACGACGGGCAGCACGTGCTGGCCTGGCGTATCGATCTGTCCGAGGATTGTCTGCTGCACCAGCATGAAGACGCTTTCGGCAATATCATCCATTCGTTCACGGCCGAGGGTCCGTTCAACAAATTGATGGTGGAAGTTGCCGGCGATGTCGACACGCAGGATACCGGTGGTCTGGTGAACGGCGCAGTCGAGCGCTTTCCGCCCCAGTTCTACCTGCGCGATACGCCGCTGACGCAAACCGACGCTGCGATCATCGACTTCGCACAGGCAACGCGAGCCGGCACACAGGGCGACACCCTGATGCTGCTGCACGCCCTGCTGACGGCACTCAATCGCGAAATCGCCTTCGATACCGATCCCACTCATGCTGCCACAACTGCGGCCGAGGCTTTTTCGCTTCGACGCGGCGTCTGTCAGGACCTCACCCATATTTTTGTTGCGGCAGCGCGATCGCTCGACATCCCGGCGCGATACGTCGGCGGACATTTCCACCGTGCTGACGGCGTCACCGCGCAGGAGGCCGGCCACGCATGGGCGGAGGCGTATGTCGAGAACCTGGGCTGGGTTGGCTTCGATCCCACCAACGGCATTTGCATCACCGCCGCCCATGTGCGGGTCGCGGTCGGTCTGGACTATCTCGGCGCCGCTCCGGTGCGCGGTACACGCTTTGGCGGCACCGGCGAAACGCTCACGGTGGCTGTGCGCGTCGACCAGGCACGACAGCAGACGCAGAATTAGCTGGCGATGCATTGCCGAGGGGCCCATCGGGTCGCTATAAACCTGCGGCCTGCCCTGTAGAAAATCGCGAAGCCCATGACCTATTGTTGCGGAATCCTCGTGAGCGCCGGACTTGTCATGGTTGCCGATACGCGCACCAATGCAGGTCTCGACAACATCTCCACATTCCGCAAGCTGCATGTCTACACGCAGCCGGGCGAACGGATCATGGCCATCGCCTCTTCCGGGAATCTTTCGCTCAGTCAGTCCGTGCGTTCGACGCTGATCGAAGGCGTCGAAAATCCGGAGACCGGTGAGATCGAGACGCTGATGAATGCGCCGACCATGTTCCAGGCCGCGCAGCGCATCGGCCGCACCATCCGCAATGTTCAGACCGCCGAAGGCAAAGCATTGGAAGCGGCCGAAGTCGACCACGAGGTCGCTTTCCTGTTCGGCGGCCAGATCAAAGGCGGCCGCCTGCAACTGTTCATGATCTACTCGGCGGGCAATTTCATCGAGTGCACAACCGATACGCCCTACCTCCAAATCGGCGAACACAAATACGGCAAGCCGGTCCTCGACCGCGCCATTAGCTTCGACACCGACCTCTATGACGGGCTCAAAATTGGTCTGATCTCGATGGACTCGACGATGCGGTCCAATCTCGGGGTTGGGCTGCCGATCGACATCCTCGTGGTGCGGCGGGATACCTGCAATGCAGAGGTCAATTACCGGATCGAACCGGGGGAACCCTATTTCCAGGATCTGCGCGAACGCTGGTCGGGAGCGTTACGCGCTGCGCATATCGCGATTCCGCGTCCGCCCTATCGCAGCGCGAGCTGAGGCGACTGCTGCTGTAAATTCCGACGACTTCATCACAACCCGGAAACCGCAGAGTCGCCCGCAAGTCGCGACTGCGCGTTGAGACGGATTGGCGCATTGATGGCGCCGAATCCTTTGTATCCTCGGCGCTGGACGACTTCGAGAAAGAACAGGTCCTTGAAGCTTTTGGTGTAAAGCTGAAGATATTCGCCGCCGTCATCCTTGTCGTAGAGCACGTTGTTGTCCTTCAGCAGCTTCAGCCGCGCCGCATCGAGACCGGTACGCGCTTCAAGATCGTCGTAGTAGTTTTCCGGAATGGGCAGAGTCTCTACGCTGTTCGCCTTCAATCGCGCGGCTGTGGCGAGGATGTCGTCGGTGGCAAAGGCGATGTGCTGCACGCCGGAGCCGAAATACTCGTTGAGGAAGCGCGACGATTGCGTGCGCGGGCTTTGCGAAGCGTTGAGCGCGATCCGCAACGTCCCATTCGTGGTCTCGACAACCTGGCTGCGAACGATGCCGCCGGGATCGGTTATATCGACCTGCGGCGTTTTCCGGACATCAAGCAGCGACGTGTAGAACAACAGCCATGACAGCATGTCCTCATAGTGCATCGA
This sequence comes from Pseudolabrys sp., assembly GCA_036496445.1. Taxonomy (GTDB): domain Bacteria; phylum Pseudomonadota; class Alphaproteobacteria; order Rhizobiales; family Xanthobacteraceae; genus Pseudolabrys. The sequence continues at coordinate 7,180 of DASXLC010000032.1, forward strand.
CTGCGAGATGTGATCGACAACCGACAGGCCGGCGTCGGTGCTTTTGTCCGCCGACACTGGCTCAAACTCGACGTCCCAGACCTTTGCCAGCTTGCTGGTCGGATCTAGAAAATAGAGCAAGCTGCCGCCCATGCCGCGCACTGCCGGAATTTCCAGCTCGCCGGGGCCGACCTTTTGGCGGAATGGTGTGTCGTGCAATTTCTCCGCACGGTCGAGCGTCGCGGCTGCGCTATCGACCTTGAGGCCGATCGCGCAGACGGACGGTCCATGCGTGATATAATGGGAGTGCGCAAATCCTTCTTTTTCCCTGTTGATGACCAGATTGATTGTACCCTGCGCCCATCGCGATACCGCTTTCGATTTGTGACGTGCGACGTTGCTAAATCCGAGACCGGCTATAAATCGCGCGAGCTCGTCGGCGGTACGGTCATCAACCGCGAATTCGATGAATTCAACACCGAGGCATTCCGATCGCGGCGGCATTTTTGGAATATCGGCAGCTGCTTTTCCGTTCTTTTCGCGCAACTGATCCATGAGATAGACCAGCGACCGCTGGCCATCGACAGCGACCGAGCGTGGCGAGCCGGCGCGGAACTGGTCGTTGAATATCTCCAGCGACAGGTCGCCCTGGTAGCCGGTCGCCTGCACCGCCGCCATGAAATCGAGGAGAGGCATGTCGCCCTGCCCCGGGAAACAGCGGAAATGGCGACTCCAGTTCAGCACGTCCATGTCGAGCCACGGCGCGTCAGCAAGCTGGACGAGGAATATCCGGTCGCCCGGGATTGCATGCAGCGGCTTGAGATCGGTCTTGCGGGCGTAAGTGTGGAAACTGTCGAGCACAAGCCCGATCGCGGAATGGTCGGCGCGCCGCACCACTTCCCAGGCGTCACGGTAATCGTTGATATGGCGGCCCCAGGCCAGCGCCTCAAAACCCACGCGCAGGCCATGCTTTGCCGCGCGTTCGCCAAGTTCGCGGAAATCCGCGGCGCTGCGATCGATGCCGCCAAGGGATTCCGGAGACACATTGCTGCACACCAGCAGCAGGTCGCAGGCCAGTTCCTGCATGAGATCGAACTTGCGTTCGGCACGATCGAAGGTGCGTTGACGCTGCGAGTCGGGCATGCCTTCGAAATCGCGAAACGGCTGGAACGTGATCGCCCGCAAGCCGAGATCCGACATTTCCTTCGCAACATCGGCCGGGGTGCCGTTGTAGGAAAGCAGATCGCTTTCGAAAATCTCAACACCGCGAAAGCCCGCCGCCGCAATCGCCTGCAGCTTTTCGCTCAAACCGCCGCTGAGGCAAACCGTGGCAATCGATGTTTTCATGATCTTGTCCTCCGGTTTGGCGGCATCAACCCGCTTTGGCGATTGCCGCCTCGCGCGCGTCATAACCAGCGGCGAATGCACGATGCAGGCGAGCGATATCGGGAGTGATTCCGGTGAACAACCGGAACGCCTCGACCGCCTGATGTACACACATGCCGTTTCCGCTCAGCACGCGGGCGCCTCTCGCAGCCGCGGCCTTGATGAACTCGGTATCGACTGGCGTATAGATGACGTCGGCAGCCCAATGCGTCGACTTAAGCGCGGATGTCGGCACGGGATTGCCGGGGAATCCGCGCATGCCGACTTGAGTGGCATTGATCACACCGTCGGCTGCGGCGATTTCTCGTTCCAGATCACTCGCAACGCGGCAGCGCGACGGCCCGAAATGCCGGGCCAGATCGCGACAAAGCGCATTCGCACGCGCGCCGTCGCGATCATGAACGACGAGAAGCGCGACGCCGAGGTCCATCAAGGCGAAGGAAACAGCGTGTCCGGCGCCTCCAGCGCCGACCAGCACCACAGTTGCACCTTGCGCGCTGGCGGCTCCGAGGCTTTCCTCGAAACTGTGACGCCACCCACGCCGGTCGAAATTGTAACCGGTGGTACGGCCATCCGGCGAAATGGCGACGGTGTTAATCGCGCCAACCTGGGCGGCCTCGGGATCCACAGCATCGAGCAGAGGCAGGATGTCCTGCTTGAAGGGATAAGTAATGTTGGTGCCTGCGAAACCGGCAGTTTTGATCGCTTCGAGAAGCTGCGGGAGCCGCCGCCCGGGCAAGTGATCGACGTCCAACAGGTGGTAGAAGCCATCGATCCCCGCGGCCTCGAACGCATCGGCAAACAGCGCCGGCGACAGCGAACCCATGATGTTCGCGCCAACCAGTCCAAGCAGGATCCTGCGCTTGCTCATGATACGCGCTCGGGCTGGGCCATGCCCCCGCCAAGGAAGAGCTGTGCGATGCGCGGATCAGCAAGAATATTCGGCGCAGTGTCTTCGATACGCGTCTGGCCTTGCTCCATCACGAGGCCGTGGTCAGAAATCTGCAGCGCCTGTTTCGCGTTCTGCTCGATCAGCAAAATTGTGACACCGTTGTCGCGGAGTGATTTCAGAATTGCGAACACCTCCTGTACCATCAAAGGCGAAAGCCCGATCGACGGCTCGTCGATCAGGATCAGCTTCGGATCGAGCAGCAACCCACGGGCGACTTCCAGCATTTTCTGCTGCCCGCCGGACAAAGTCGAAGCCTGCGCATTGGCCTTCTGGCGCAGCATCGGAAAGCGATGCATGATCTTGTCCATGCGGTCCGGCAGGCTTGCCTGATCGGACAAGGCAACTCCGCCAAGCTCCAGGTTGTGGCGAACGCTCAATTCCGGAAAAATGTTGCGGCCTTGCGGAATATAGGAGACGCCCGCGTGCAGGATATCGCGAGGCGCGAAATTCGTCGTGACCCGGCCATCGTAGGTGATCGTGCCGCTGCGCGCCGGCAGCAATCCGAAAATCGTCTTGAACATCGTCGACTTGCCCGCACCGTTCGGTCCAATCACGGTCGTGATCGCGCCGCGGCGTACATGCGCCGTGGTGCCGTTGAGAACCGTCATTTTTCCATAGCCGGCGAAGACCTGATCGAGAACGAGAAGCGGATCTGCTGTGTTCATACGTCGACTTTCAATGTCCAAGATACGCTTCGATGACGATCGGGTTACGCCGGATGTCCTGCGGCGTACCCTCTGCGATGAGACGACCTTCGGCCAACACGAGCACGCGTGTGCAGAGCGCCATGACGAATTCCATCTGGTGCTCGATCACCACGAAGGTGGCGCTGCGCTCGGCGTGGTAGGCGTGCAACCTTTCGCGCAGGTGCCCGAGCATTGTCAGATTGACACCGCCGGCGGGCTCGTCGAGCAGCACCAGCCGCGGCCCGGCCATGAAGGCCATCGCAGCGTCGAGCAGTTTTTGCTGACCGTAACTCAGCGAACCGGCGTGCTCGTGCGCGAGGTGCGACAGGCGAAAGAACTCGATCATCCGCCCGGCGGCATCTCCCAGCCCGGCGTCGGCACGCCCGAACAGGCGCGACGCCATCGATCCCTGATGTTCCTGGCCCGCGAGAATAAGATTGTCGCGCACCGAGAGCTGCGGGAAAACCTGCAGCAGCTGGAATGTCCGGCTCACGCCCAGCCGATTGAGGTCGCAAGGGCGCATGCCTGTCGTCATCTTGCCATCAATGCGCACCTCGCCCGCGCTCGGCTGCAACTGGCCGACCACGCAATTGAACAGCGTGGATTTTCCCGATCCGTTCGGTCCGATGATGCCGAGGATTTCTCCGGCCCGGACTTCAAACGAAACACCGTCAACGGCAACGATGCCTCCGAAGGCCTTGCGCAGGTTGGTAACTTCGAGCACCGCGGTCATGTTGCGGCACCATCGGTGAAGGCCCCTGCTGCCTTGCGCGGGGGACGCAACATTCCGCCCGCGCGCTCGATCAGTCCAAGCACGCCGGCGGGACAGAATGCCATCATCACCATGACTGCGGCCGCGTACACGATCAGATAATAGCCCTGCGTGACACGCAGCCATTCAGGCAAGAGGACCGCGATCAGCGCGCCGACGAACGGCCCGAAGAAGTTACCGCTGCCGCCGACGATCACCATGAGCAACAAGTTGAATGACAGGCCGAGCGTGAATGAACTCGGCTCGATGAATTGCACCAGCGGCGCATAAAGTGCGCCGGACAGGCCACCGAGACTCGAACCGATCGCAAAGGCCATCAGGGTATAGCGACGCGTATCGAGGCCGAGCGATAGCGCGCGGACCGGATTTTCGCGCAAGGCAACAAAGGCACGGCCCCAGGGCGATCGCAGCATCCACCAGGTTGCGAGCGACAGGAGCGCCAGCACACCGAGGCACAGGAAATAGAAATCCCGCGCGGCTCCTGTCTGCCAGCCGAGCAATGTCGGGCGGGGCGTCCCGGCGATACCGTAGATGCCGTTCGTCAGCCATTCCTCATTGCGCAGCACGAGAAAAACGAGAGTGCTGAAGGCGAGCGTGACAAAGGCAAGGTAATGGTGCTGGACGCGCAGCGCGGGATAGCCAAGCACCCACCCGATTGCAAAGGACAAAAGGCCGGCGGCCATGAACGCGGCAAAGAACGGCACGCCCGCGGGTACGAGCAGCGCAACCGTATAGGCACCGATCCCGACAAAGGCGCCCTGCGCCAGCGATATCTGCCCGGCGTAGCCGAGCGTCAAATTGAGGCCGATGGCCGCGATCGTGAGAACGGCCCAGGTTGAAATCAGGAAAATGCCGTAGGGCTTGAGGAAAAACGGCGCCGCGATGGCGGCGGCCGAAGCGATTGCAACGACGATACCGCCGAGCCGCATCATACCGAGCGCTCCTCGATCCGGCCGAGCAGGCCCTGCGGACGCAGCAAAATGACGATGATGAGAATGATCAGGGGAAATGCGCCGCGGTACTGCGACGATATATAGGCTGCCGACAGGTTATCGAGGACGCCGAGAATGACGCCGCCGAGCACGGCGCCCCGCACCTGGTTGAAACCGCCGATGATCGCGGCGATGAACGCTGCGATGCCGAGTGTCTCACCGTTCGTGAATTTCGCCAGGTAGATCGGGCTCACCAGGATCGAGGCGACCGCCACCAGGACGGCGTTGAGCAGGAACGTATAAAGGACCATTCGCCGCACCGGCACGCCCAGAATGCGGGCGAGTGTCGCGTTCTGCGCGGTTGCCTGCATCTGGCGGCCGAGGCGCGTCTTGTTAAGAAGAAGATTGAGCGCGACCACGGTGACGATGGCGACCGCCAGCACCGCCAGGCTCTGCGTCGAGACGACCGCGTCGAAAATGCGGATGTCGATTGCCGGCACCAGCGCGGGAAACGGCTGCGCCTGCGAGCTGTAAAAATCCTTGGCGCTTTCCTTGAGGAACAGCGACAGGGCGATGGTTGAAATGACCAGCGGCAGGACGCCGTATTTGATCATCGGATCAACAATGATGATCTTGAACAAGATACCGAGGATAACGATCGACAGCGCAATGCCGATCAACACCGCCATCCAGAACGGCGCGCCTGCGTTCATCGCGGCAAGAACGAAGAATGCTGGCAGCATGACGAACTCGCCCTGGGCGAAATTGATCGTCTGTGATGTCTGCCAGAGCAGCGTGAACCCGACGGCAATCAGCGCATAAATTGCACCGGTCGCGAGGCCGGATACCAAAAGCTGAATGAAGGAAGCCATTGGCGAAGGCCTTTGGCTTCCGCCCGGCGATCACGCCGGGCGGAAGAGATCAAGAAAGATCAGTTGCCGAGCTTAGGCAAGGTTTCGACGATTTTCTGCTTGCCGTCGACAACCTCACCCAAAAAGCTGATCCGGTCTATGTCGCCGTTCTTGTCCCAGGTTGCTTCCATCAAAATGCCGGGCTCGTCCTTAGGCGTGATGGTGATGCCATGCGCGGCTTGCGCAAAGGCCTTGCTGTCGAACTTGCCGATTTTTTCGGTGACATGTTTGATGAAATAGACCGCCGTATAGCCCTTGATACCGTTGTGGTCACAAGCATAGTTGAATCGCCTTTTGAATTTCTCGGCGAACTCCTGCACGGCGGGGATGGGCGCATCGACGGTAAGGCCGACATGACCGCGCACGCCGTTGGCCGCTCCGGCGGCAAGATCGATCACTTTCTGGCCAAGCAGCGTGGTCTCGCCGACCAGGGGTTTGTCGATCCCCTGCTTCTTGGCTTCACGCAGAAAACGCGCGCTCTCTTCTTCATTGAGATACACAAAGATCGCGTCGGCGTTGGCACCCTTGAGCTTGACGACGTCCGCCGAGAAGTCGGCCTGGCCGGATTCCGTCGAAATATCGGCGACCACCTTGATGTTGCGAGAATTCATTTCCTTAATGAATGTGTCGCGACCGCCTTTGCCGAAATCGTTGTTCACCCACAACACTGCAACGGTCTTTGCCTTGATGCCGTCGCGCATATAGTTCGCGATCTTCGGCATGCTAAATTGCTGTCCGAATGAGGTACGGAATACATACGGATTACCCTTCTGGGTGATGGCCGCCGCTTCACCGCCGACAATCTCGGGGATTTCCGCCTGCTGCGTGAGCAGCATGTCCACCAGCACGGAGCCCGAGAACACCGGACCCAGAATGACGTAAGGCTTGTTGTCGAGCACCTTCTGGACCTGAGCGCGCGAAGTGCCGGCATCACTTTGGGTGTCGAGCAATGGCGTGTCGATTTTTTTGCCGAGAATGCCGCCCTTTGCATTGATTTCGTCGATTGCCAGCAGCATGCCGTCGCGGAAATTGGTGCCGGACACAGCGCCGGCGCCGGACAATTCAAGAATGGCTGGAATGTAGACTGTCGATTGCGCAAGCACCGGGCTCGTCAGGCTGAGGCCCGCTATAACCACCGGCGCGAACAAAGCTGAGCGAAACATGGGCAGTCCCCTCCTTCTGGTATGGCGGCGGCCCGTTGGACCGGGCTTCTGGCCAGGGCGGCCTGCCTTCAGGCCGCACCCAATGATCCGACCTTGCAAATCTGGCCGGACGAGGTCAATAACCAAAACGTGCGGCAAACTTAACATGATGTTATTTGTTCCGGCCCCCGCGCGGCCGCGCCACCGCCACCATCTGGCTGCGCAATGCGCTGACAAATCGCGCCGCGTGGCTCGATAGCGCGCCGTCCTTCCGGTGCACAATATAGGTCTGGAACACGGTCGGCTCGACGATATCGAGCGCCCGAATACGCGGCCACTGGTCAGCGGCCAGCGTGAACTCGTCGACGATCGCGATACCCAACCCGTGCGAAACCAGAGCGCAGACCGTCGAACCGAAGCGAGCCCGGATGGTGACGTCGTAGTGCAAAGCGTGATCGGCGAAAAGACCGGCCATGATCCGCCCATAAGGATCGTTCGGATCAACGCCGATCAGCGGGTGTTTTACGATCTCATCCGCCGTCACGCGCGTGCGGCGCGCGAGAGGATGTGCTTCCGGCACTATGCATTTGAGCCGCCCGCGCGCCAGCGGTTCAAAGGCAAGCATCGGATGATCCAGCATGGAGCTCAGCGCCACCAGCTCGCCTTTGCCGAGCAACAGGTAGTCGACGGCGTCTTCGATTTTCAGGATATCGACCTCGATCAGAAGATTAGGCAACGTCCTGCGCAGGTCCGCGATCGCGCGCGGCACCATGACATTCGCGATGCTTGGCACCGATCCAAATTTGAGTTCGGTATCGGCGCCGCGTTTGATTCGCGAAATGACGAATTGCAGATCTTCGACCTTGTCGTAGACACTATTGATCTGGTTGAAGATGGCATTGGCCTGGGGCGTTGGAGTGTAGCGGCCACCTCTTCGGCTGAACAGTTTGACCCCGACTGAAGCTTCAGCGTGCTTCATGACCCGGCTGATGCCGGGTGATGAAACGTTTAACAGCCGGGCCGCGCCGCCGACGGTGCCGGTTACCATGATCGCGCGGATCACCTCGATTTGGCGCAGCGTAAGCATCAATCGCTCATGCTCCGGATTTCCAATTCATTAATGACCCGACCGAGGGCTCCAACAATACTTTTACCGGCAGTTAACAGAACCGGGTGAATTGCAGTTTTCCGCCCACATCAGCCCTAACAGGTTCGGTAAAACGAAAGCGAATAGCAAGCTTTGTCGCCTAGCGTCAGGGCGGAAAAGCCTAGTGGACAGGACGCTTTAAGGGACCTCTATCGTGCCGGCTGTGGTTCGCCCACGCGCTTCCGATGTGCGGCAATACACCAGTTGGGATCGCGCTCGTCTGAGCGTGGTGGTCCCAATTGGCGTTATCGTCGCCGTCGCAATTGTTTGCATCGTGGTCGCAGTGCTGTCGTCTGCCCAGCGTGCAGACGTGGTCGCTGTCGATCATGAAAAGCAATTGTTCTCGCGTGCGATCACCAACTACGGCGAGCGCGTGCTGCGCGAAGTGGAAAGCGTTGCCTCCTCGGAAGGCGCGATTCAAAACATCCGCCGCGTCTTCGATCCTGTGTGGGCCAAGCAGCGGGTCGGTGTGTGGCTGGAGACCTATTTCGATCACGACTACATCTTTATTTTCGACCGCAAGGACGACCTGGCCTTTTCAATGGTCGGCCACAAGCCAGCCGATATGAAATGGTTTGAAGACGCCCGCCCTGGCCTCATTTCAGTGATCGACTACATGCGCGGGCGCGATCCAAACCTGAGGGATGCGTTCCGTCTCAATCAGGCGACTGTGGCCAACGGCGACGCACATCAGCAGATCGCAGCCATCCGCCGCCTGATGGGGCGACCGGCGGTGATCGCTGCGGTTGCGGTCGGGCCGGTCGACGGCGTCCACGCTTCGCCCGACAGCGTTGCGCCGGTCATCATGTCCGTGAAATTCATCGACGAAGGCGCTCTCGCGAGTATCGCCGCACAATTGCGGCTGACCAATCTGCGCAGGATCGAACAGGGTCCGATACCGACCGGCGATCTCGCCTTTGACGTGAGCGGTCCGGATGGCAACGCCATTGTGCGCTTTGCCTGGACTCCGAAACAACCCGGCGCCGAGATCGTGCACAACGTCGTGCCGTTCATTGCTGTCGCGATCACCGGCTTCGCGCTGCTTGCCGCTTTCGTCTTACGTTACATGCGCCGCACCGCCGCGGCGATCGCGGCCGGCGAATCGCGGCTGCGCCATCTCGCCATGCACGATCCGCTCTGCGGCCTTCCCAACCGCATCTTCTTCGGTGAACGACTGGAAGCGGTGATTGAGGAAGTTCGCGGCGGCACCGCGCCTGCGGCCGTGTTCTACATCGACCTCGATCACTTCAAGGACGTGAACGATACGCTCGGCCATCATGTCGGCGACGAGCTTATTCGCAATGTGACCCTGCGGCTTTCGCACACGCTGCGCAGCGGCGATCTGGTGGCGCGCCTTGGTGGCGACGAGTTCGCGGTGATCTCTTCGCTCGCTGGCGACAGCGAAGAGATGATGGGGCTCGCGCAACGCATTATCGCAGCAATATGTGCGCCCTATGTCATCAACAGCCAGAATATCATCATCGGCGCCTCGATGGGCATCGCGATGATCGACCACAAGTGCGGAACCGCGACCGACATCATGCGCTACGCCGACATGGCGTTGTACCGTGCCAAGAACGAGGGACGTAACCGCGCATGCATCTATGACGCGGCAATGGATGCTGATCTGTCCAGCCGCAAGCTGCTTGAAGCTGACCTGCGCGAAGCAATCGACAATGATCGTCTGCAACTCGTATATCAGCCGGTTGTCAACAAGAGCGGCGAGGCGGTCATCGGTGTCGAGGCTCTCTGCCGCTGGACACACCCAACCCGCGGCGAGATCCCCCCGAGCGAATTCATCGCCATCGCAGAGCACAGCGGATTAATCATCGACCTCGGTAACTGGGTCCTTCGCCGCGCCTGCATCGACGGCAAGGCCTGGCCGCACCTGATGGTCGCCGTCAATGTGTCGTCGCTACAATTCCGCCGCATCGATTTCGTCGAGGTCGTCGAGCGAATCCTGCGCGAGACCCAATTCGATCCGGCACGGCTCGAACTGGAACTGACCGAAAGCGTGCTGCTCGGCAATGTCGACACCGCCGAGGTCGCGATGCTGCGGCTCAAGGCGCTGGGTGTCCGGCTTGCGCTCGACGATTTCGGCACCGGCTATTCCAGCTTGCTCTATTTGCGCCGTTTCCCGTTCGACAAGCTCAAGATCGACCGCAGTTTCGTGCGTTCGATCGAAAAGGCGGCCGACGCCGCAGCCATCGTCCACGCGATCGTCAGTCTTGGGCGCGGCCTTGGCATGAAGGTCACCGCTGAGGGCGTGGAGACCGCCGACCAGCAGCTCTTCCTGCGGGCCGCAGGCGTTCATTCCATGCAAGGCTTTCGCTTCGGCAGGCCGGTGACCGTCGCAGAGATCACCGCCCGCCTGCAGTCGCCGAATGCCTTCGAACTCATCGAAATCCCCCTCGCAAGCTGATCCTGTTTTCCGCCATAGCTGACGTGCTGCGCTGCCGGTGGTAGCGTTCGCGCGTTTTTATAGTATGCGGGTCTCTGACAGTTCCCGCCGGGAAAGGAAAATCCGATGGCAGCGTCTGCAAAAATTGCATTGGTGACGGGGGCTGGAACAGGTGTTGGCCGTGCGGTCGCGATTGCGCTCGCCAAGGCCGGCTACAATCCTGTGCTGGCCGGCCGCCGCAAGGAGATGCTCGACAAGGTCGCCGGCGAGATCAATGCCACCGGGGCGCAGGCGCTCGCGGTGCCGACCGACGTTTCGAAGCGCGATTCAATTGTTTCGCTTTTCGCAACTGTGAAGTCCGCCTTCGGGCGGCTCGACGTACTTTTCAACAACGCCGGCATCGGCGCGCCGCCGGTGCCGCTGGAGGATTTGCCGTTCGAGACCTGGCAGAATGTCGTCGCCACCAACTTGACTGGCATGTTCCTGTGCACCCAAGAAGCCATCAAGATCATGAAAAGCCAGTCACCGCGAGGCGGCCGCATCATCAATAACGGCTCGATCTCGGCGCACGCGCCGCGCCCCTATTCTGTCGCCTACACCTCGACCAAGCACGCGGTCACAGGGCTTACCAAATCGACTTCACTCGATTGCCGGCAATACGACATCTGTTGCGGGCAAGTTGATATCGGCAATGCGATCACGCCGCTCACCGAACGCATGGCGACTGGCGAAGGCGTGCTGCAGCCCGATGGCCGCAAGATGATGGAACCGCGCATGGAAGCCGACCATGTCGGCAACGCTGTGGTCTATATGGCGAGCCTGCCACTCGATACGAATGTGCTGTTCATGACGGTCATGGCCAACAAGATGCCGTTCGTCGGGCGAGGCTAGCGCATGATCCCGAAAAGTGGGAACCGGTTTTCGGGATAGATCCTCCACGAAGGAAAAACTGAATGGAAGCGCTCCACGAGTGGCACGAATTTTACATCCTGCTCGGCACCGCCGGCGCGACGTTGCTCGCGCTGTTGTTTGTCGCCGTGTCGCTCGGCACCGGTTTTCTCAGCAGCAAAGATCAACAGGGGACTCGTACATTTATGAGTCCCGTTGTGATCCATTTCACCAGCGTGTTTTTCCTCTCGGCCGTGTGCCTGGTGCCCTCGCATGGGCCAGTTTTCTTCGCGGTGCTGATCGCGGGGACCGCGGTCGTCGGCGTTGTGGTGTCGATCGTCATCTCTGTATGGGTCGTGCGCACCGAAATGACGCAATATTTGCCGGACTATTTCGCCTATGGATTGCTGCCGGTTGGTGCCTATCTGGCGTTACTGGTTGCAAGCATCATGATTTATCTTGGACGGGACTACGCGCTTGAAGTACTGGCCGGCGGATTGCTGCTGCTTGCCATCGTCAACGTCCGCAATGCCTGGGATCTCACGTTGTCGATGGTCCGTCGCCATGCTGGCCAACGACCGTCAAGCTAGTCGACCTTACTCACCGTTACCTCGACTCCCGTTTTCACCTTGGACAGCACCTTTACGCTGCCGAGCGCCTTGGCAAACACGTTGCAGGGACTGGCGAGCCGGGTCTCATCGCCCTTCGAAATTGGTGTGCGGCCAAAGCCGATCGCGATCGCCGGCCCCTGCGGCCAGTAGGCGATTTCCCCGGGAATGATCACCGCACGCGCATCAGCTTCGCGCGGTACATCCACGGGCACATCAAAATAGACTTCCTCGCCCCAGGTGAGCACCGCCGAGGAGATCGGCAACGCTGCGGCGATGGCCCTGGCGGTGGGCGTGTCGAGCAATTCGGCATCGAGCTTGAGCGCACCGAAATCAAAACGTATGCAGGCCATGCGACATCCCTGAAATCCCGGCAGTACGCATTCTCATGAGCACGGAAGCGTTGGCAAGCGAGATGAGGTGGCTAGCCGGCAGCCGACGTGAAGCAATTTCTCTTTCTCTCTCCCGTTGGGAGAGAGATTCCTGGCGCGATGCAGGTGGGATCAAACTCAATGCAATCTGAATTCCCCGCTGATCGCCTTAAGCTCCGCCGGCTTGATCAGCTTGGAGTGCGCGACGCGAACAGAATGCAGCGGCCCCTCAAGCTTCTCCTGCCAGAAGGCCAGGAAGCGTTGCAGCTCGGGAAATTCGGGAAACAGATCGTAGTTCTGCCATATGTAGGACTGCAGCAACCACTGATGATCGGGACGCCTGTACAGGATATGGGCGGTTGTCAGGCCAAAACCTTTGACCTGCCTGCGGAAGTCTTCCGAAACCATCGCGTCCCTCCTTCGAGTCGGACCCAAAGTTTCCATTTCCGGCAGCCCTCATTGCAAGCCGAAAAGGTAAACAAACTGTTTAAAATCAACGCGCTAGCAGCAAGGACGGCACCCTGCTAACAGCCGCGACGGCATGCGTTTTCCCAGCCGCAACCGATAACGCGATCGGGCCAAATGACGTTTCCATCACATCGGCGTTAACCATTGTCATTGCAGGCTTTTCCAGAATTGTTGGCACTCATCGAAAATGAGTGCTAAAAAATTCTCGATCCCCCTTGCGGGCAAAAAATTGCCACCCATGTGGCGTGCAGGTGCTGGCGAGGGGACCAGTCAGCTACCAAAAAACTTGATTGTCCAATAATTTAGGAGGACTGCCATGAAGTTCCGTCCGCTTCACGACCGCGTCGTCGTCAAGCGCATCGATGCCGAGGAAAAAACCGCCGGCGGCATCATCATTCCCGACACTGCCAAAGAGAAGCCCTCGCAGGGCGAAATCATCGCCGTCGGCCCGGGTGGCCGCGACGAAAGCGGCAAGCTGATCCCGATCGACCTGAAGGTCGGCGACACCGTGCTGTTCGGCAAATGGTCGGGCACCGAAGTGAAGATCGACGGCCAGGATCTCCTGATCATGAAGGAGAGCGACATCATGGGCGTGATCGAGGGCGGCGCCGCCGCCAAGAAGAAGGCCGCCTAAGGCTGCCGACCCGAAATCCAGATCAGAGGAATACGAACAATGGCTGCTAAAGACGTCAAATTTTCCGTTGATGCCCGCGACCGCATGCTCCGCGGCGTCGACATCCTCGCCAATGCGGTGAAGGTTACGCTCGGCCCGAAAGGCCGCAACGTCGTGCTCGACAAATCATTCGGCGCTCCGCGCATCACCAAAGACGGTGTGACGGTCGCAAAGGAAATCGAGCTGGAGGACAAGTTCGAGAACATGGGCGCACAGATGGTGCGCGAAGTGGCGTCACGGACCTCCGATACGGCCGGCGACGGCACCACCACCGCGACCGTTCTGGCCGCGGCGATCGTGCGTGAAGGTTCGAAGGCGGTGGCCGCCGGCATGAACCCGATGGATCTCAAGCGCGGCGTCGACCTCGCGGTCGAAGCCATCGTGGCTGATCTGCAGAAGAACACCAAAAAGGTCACCTCGAACGAAGAGATCGCCCAGGTCGGCACGATTTCGGCCAATGGCGATACCGAAATCGGCAACTTCCTTGCCAAGGCTATGCAGAAGGTCGGCAATGAGGGCGTGATTACGGTCGAGGAAGCAAAGTCTCTCGAGACCGAGCTCGACGTGGTCGAAGGCATGCAGTTTGATCGCGGTTACATCTCCCCCTACTTCATCACCAACGCCGATAAGATGCGGACGGAGATGGAAGATCCCTACATCCTCATTTACGAAAAGAAGCTGTCTGGATTGCAGGAACTTCTGCCGCTGCTTGAGTCGGTGGTGCAGACCGGCAAGCCGCTGCTGATCGTGGCCGAGGACGTCGAGGGCGAGGCGCTTGCCACGCTCGTCGTCAACAAACTGCGCGGCGGCCTCAAGGTCGCGGCGGTGAAGGCGCCGGGCTTCGGCGATCGCCGCAAGGCCATGCTGCAAGACATCGCCATCCTGACAGGCGGCCAGGCGATCAGTGAAGATCTCGGCATCAAGCTCGAGAACGTCACGATCTCCATGCTCGGCCGTGCCAAGAAGGTGATGATCGACAAGGAGAACACCACGATCGTCAACGGCGCCGGCAAGAAGGCCGACATCGAGGCGCGCGTGTCGCAGATCAAGGCACAGATCGAGGAGACGACCTCCGACTACGATCGCGAAAAGCTGCAGGAGCGGCTGGCGAAGCTCGCCGGCGGCGTTGCCGTAATCCGCGTTGGCGGCGCCACCGAGATCGAGGTGAAGGAGCGCAAGGATCGCGTCGATGACGCGTTGCATGCGACCCGCGCCGCGGTCGAGGAAGGCATCCTGCCGGGCGGCGGCGTCGCCCTGCTACGCTCGGTCGAAGGGCTTAAGCGCATCAAGACCGAAAACGAAGACCAGAAGCACGGCGTCGAGATCGTTCGCAAGGCGATTCAGGCTCCGGCTCGCCAGATCGCAACCAATGCCGGTGCTGACGGCTCGGTCGTTGTCGGCAAGATCATGGAGAAGGATCAGTATTCGTATGGCTACGACGCGCAGTCGGGCGAGTACGGAAACCTAGTGACCAAGGGCATCATCGACCCGACCAAGGTCGTGCGCTCAGCGATCCAGGGGGCGGCCTCCGTGGCCGGCCTGCTGATTACCACCGAGGCCATGGTCGCCGAAGTGCCGAAGAAACAGAACGCGGCCCCGGCCATGCCTGGTGGCGGCGGCATGGGCGGCATGGACTTCTAAGGTCTGTCCCCAACGCAAAATACAAAGGCCCGGGAGAAATCCCGGGCCTTTTTTTGCTCGCACTATTCATAGATGCCGAATTTCACAAATAGAAACGACCACACACGAAAAGGCGCGCGTTCATCCGGCGTCGCCTCGTCGCTAGTGGCCGTCGTGGCGACAAACATTACACATCGCCACTTGCAAATCATATTATACGCCTGAAATGACACCAAGATGACAAAACGGCAGAGCAACATTTACGTCGGAATCGGTGGCTGGACCTACGAGCCTTGGCGCGGCGTTTTCTACCCGAAAGGCCTGCCGCATGCGCGAGAGCTCGCCTATGCCGCCGAACACCTGACCTCGATCGAAGTCAACGGCACCTTCTACCGGACCCAAACCCCGGCGACGTTTCGCAAATGGGCGTCCGAGGTGCCCGAGAGATTTGTTTTTTCGCTGAAAGGCCCGCGTTATGCGGTCAATCGGCGCGTGCTCAAAGAGGCCGGCGATTCGATCAAGCGCTTCCTCGATTCGGGGGTGACGGAGCTGGGCCCCCGCCTCGGTCCCCTGCTCTGGCAATTTACGCCGTACAAGAAATTCGACGAGGCCGATTTCGGCGGCTTCCTCGAATTGCTCCCGAAGACATTTGATGGCCGCGCCCTGCGTCATGTGGTCGAGGTCCGCCACGACAGCTTCAAGACCGAGGCGTTCGTTGCGCTTTTGCGCAAGTTCGAGCTGCCCGTGGTCTTTGCAGAGCACGATACGTACCCGGCCATCGCAGACGTCACTGCTGATTTTGTCTACGCACGGCTGCAAAAGGGCGATGAGAAACTCAAGGCAGGCTATCCGCCGAAGGCACTCGATGGCTGGGCTGCGCGCAGCAAAACCTGGGCGCAAGGCGGCGAGCCAAAGGATCTGCCCCGCATAGCGAAGACCTCCGCGAAAAAACAATCGCGCGACGTTTTCGTCTATTTCATCCACGAGGCAAAGATACGCGCGCCGGCGGCAGCCATGGCGCTGATCGAAAAAGTAAAATGAAAGCCCGATCGAAACCCAAAGGTAAGACTAAGGCCAAGACTAACACCAAGCCCGCGAAAGCGCAGCCGCTCTGCACGATCGGCTACGAGCAGGCAAAGCCCGCCGCTGTTCTCGACGAGCTCAAGAGCGCGAAGGTCGAATTGCTCGTCGATACCCGTGCGGTTGCTGCCTCGCGCCGACCGGGTTTTTCGAAGCGCCAACTCGCCGCTTCGCTCGACGAAATCGGCATCGGTTACATCCATTTGCAAAAACTCGGCACGCCGGCGGAAGGACGCATTGCGGCGCGCAGCGGCGACACCGGTACGCTATGGCGTATCTACGACAAGCACATCAGGACGCCTGCTGCGCGGGCCGAACTCGATGAGCTAATCGCGCTGATCAAATCAGGAAAACGTGTTGCCCTGCTCTGCTATTGCCGCGATCCGAAGACCTGCCACCGCAGCCGCATAGTGGCCAATGTGAAGAAGCGCACATCGGTCGAGGTCGACGACCTCATCCCGCCGTTGTTCTGATTCATTCGGCAGGTTGCGGCGCGCGTTGCTTTCCTTCCACGCTGATGATCATCGCAACCAGCGCCAGCGTAGTGACGAACAGCAGGAGCGCGATCACGGCGTTGACGCCGAGGACAAGCGCAAAGCCGCCGCTCTCGTGCAGCAGCGATATCATGCCAATTGCGGCACCGGCGCTGACGAACAGCAGGAAATATCGCACCGCATAAACGCGCCCGCGCCAGGCATCGGCGGTATAGCGCGCCATGATCATGTCGTTGACCGTGACCTGGCCATAGATTGCGGCAATCGCGACCGCGAGTGCAATCAGAAGGGCAACGCCGCTCGCATAAGCCGCCCACAGATTGCCGAGGAATCCGATGCCGGTCACGATCGCGAATATCGCATGCGCCGGAATCCACTCGACCACGCGCCCGACCGTCAATTGCGCAAGTGCGCCACACACCAGCACTGCGGTTGCAATGCCGCCCACGAGAATCAGCGGAAGATCATTCGACAGACGCTCGTCGACAATTTTCGGCAGCGCGATGGTGAGGACGTTGAAAGTCAGGCCGGCGCTCAGCGCAATCACGATGAACAGCCCGAACAACATGACCGCAAGCCGCGGTGTCAACGGCACGGCCGGGGCGGATACGCGCGATTTGGCATGATGGCCGTCATCAGGGGTGAGCCAGAGATAAACTACTCCCGTCGCAACCATGACGACGGCTGGCGCGAAGAACGCGGCGCGCCAACTGATCCACGTGGCAAGCGCCGCGCTGATGCCGGCAGCAAGAGAGACACCGAGATTGCCGCACACCCCGTTGAACGCGAGCGTGCGTCCCCGCGCATTTGATGCCTCAATCAGCATCGCCATGCCCACGGGATGATAGATCGACGCGAACATACCGAGCGCGAACATCGCAGCAGCCAGCACTGCGAGATCTGGAGCAAAGCCGGCGCCGGCCAGTGACAGGCCGCACCCGATATAGAAGGCCGCCATCATGTTGCGGCGGCTCCAGCGGTCGGCGAGCCAGCCAGCCGGCAGCGAGAAAACACCGAAGGCGACGAATGCCGTGCTCGATAGCGCGATCAACTCGCTGTAGGAGCGCTGGTAAACGACCTGCAGCCCGATCACCACGGTCGGGTAGATCAACAGCACGAAATGATCGAGCGCGTGCGCCCAATTCAAAAAGGCGATCGAGCGCCGGCGGGCCAGATCGTCGGAACCAGCAGTGTGGCTGGCGGGAAAAGCAGTCATTGCGGCTCCATCCGGCATACGCGAGTCATTCGCATGCATATACCTATTGCCCGATGTTTGTCCCAAATAGCAGCAATGCAATTTATATCGCGACTTGACCCATACGCGCGCCTAGGTTGTATTACCTTTTATATACAAGCGGCGGGATTGTTCACTGCACGGAATTTGAATGAGTTGCCGGAGGCGCGTTTGCGCAACGGTGGTCACCGTTGCTGCCTGCTTTTTTTGTTGCGTTTGTGTGGTGACTGGTCGTGCATGGGCTGGTGACAACGAAGACGCGCGCGTCATGTTGTTCTCCGGTCGCGATATCTGGCGTAACGGAATTTTCGTTTATGGCGGGTTGGTCTTTGCGCCGGGTGGACTTGAGCAGGACGGCCTGCTCCTGAAAGTTTTGCTTTCGGGCGGCGCGTATCGCTACCACGCTGAAAACCTCGGCGGCGAGCGCATCACCGGCCTTGAGGCTCTCACGCAAGTGTTGCCGGGCTGGCGGATCAAACGCGGCGACGTGGAATTGAAGTTTTTCCTGGGACCCGAATTTCAGAAGCACTCCCTCTCGCCGGACGATCCCGCCAATCGGCTGCGGGGGAACTCATTCGGCCTGCGGCTGGCGGTCGACCTCTGGTACGACCCTACACCCGACACCATGGTTGCCGCAGACGTCTCACTCTCATCGATTGCAACAAGCAATTCGGCGCGGATCGGCTACGGCTGGCGAATCCTCGAAGACATGCTCGGCGGAATGTATGTCGGGCCGGAAATCCAGTATTTCGGCTCCGATGGTTATCGGCACCTGCGTCTGGGCGCTCACATCACGAGCATGAAGGCCGACAACGTCGAATGGTCGGCTGCTGCAGGCTGGGCAAGTGACTCCCAGGGCCGAACGAGTCCGTACCTGCGGCTCAACGTTCTGAAAAGGCGTTAGTCAAGCGTGCGGCGGAACCTCGTAACTGCAATGCCCATCGCCACCAGCATCAGAATAAACATCGCGATCGAATCATAACGCAGATCGGACAGGCTCGAGCCCTTGAGCATGATCGAGCGCACAATTCGCAAAAAATGCGTCAGCGGCAGTGCTTCGCCGATCCACTGCGCCCAAACCGGCATGCCGGCGAAGGGAAATAGAAACCCAGACAGCAAGATGTTGGGCAGGAAGAACATCATCGACATTTGCATCGCCTGCAATTGATTCTGTGCCACAGTTGAAAACGTGTAACCAATCGACAAATTGGTCGCGATGAACAGCGTGCTGAGCGCAGCAAGAACGGCAAGATTTCCAACGACCGGAACGCCAAACAAAGTGATGCCGATGCCAATGATCAAAGTTGCCTGGACAAAGCCGACAAGGATGTAGGGCACGATCTTGCCCAGCATGATTTCAAACGGCGTGATCGGCATCGACAGCAGACTTTCCATCGTGCCGCGCTCAATCTCTCGTGTCACGGACAACGCGGTGAAGATCAGCATGGTCATCGTGAGGATCGTCCCGACGAGCCCAGGCACAATGTTGAGCTGGGTCAGAGCCGCCGGATTATAGCGGGCGTGCGTGCGGATCTCGAACGGCATCTCAGGTTTGTTGGG
Source organism: Pseudolabrys sp. (assembly GCA_036496445.1). Taxonomy (GTDB): domain Bacteria; phylum Pseudomonadota; class Alphaproteobacteria; order Rhizobiales; family Xanthobacteraceae; genus Pseudolabrys. The sequence goes on from DASXLC010000032.1 coordinate 26,484, forward strand.
AACGTCGCGGTCATGCGACAGTGCCGTTTGAAGTACTTCACCCAAAGCACCAAGCGCGGTGCCCGAGGCAACGGGATCGGTTGCATCTGCAATCACCAACATGGCTGGCTTGTCGCCACGGCGTACCGAACGCTCGAAATTCGCGGGGATCTCGACCGCGAACAAGACCTTGCCGGAAGCCAGCAGCTGGTCGACCTCCGCTTCGCTGTGCGGCAGCTCTGTGACGCGAAAATATTTCGTGTTTTCAAGCGCCGCGAGGATCGAACGCGACAGATCGCTGCGCTCCTGCATCAGTACTGCCGTCGGCAGGTTATGCGGCGTCGTATTGATGGCGTAACCGAACAGCAGCAATTGTACGAGCGGGATCATGATGATCATGGCAAATGAAACCCGGTCGCGCTTGAGCTGGATGAATTCCTTCACCAGCATGGCCCAGGTTTTGCGCCAGAATCCGTTGCCTGGAAGCCGTCGCGCGGCTGTAGCTGGAAGCATATGTGTCATTGGAAGTTGTCCTGCGCCTTGCTCATCAGGTCGATGAATACGTCCTCAAGCGAGGGTTCAGACTTGGTCCACGCGAGATTCTTTCGTTCGCGATAGGGCCCTATCGCTGCTTCGAGCGCAGCGGCGTCGCGGCCGGACACATGCAGGCTGGTGCCGAAAGGCGCTACCATATCTATGCCTGGCTTGCCGGTGAGTTCGCTCGATAATTCGGCGAGCCCTTCCCCGTTGCCGGAACTCACAACGTAAGTACTCAAATGCGATGAGGCGATTACTTCATCCACGGTGCCACGAGCCAGCAGTTCGCCATAAGCAATATAGGCGATCTCGTGACAACGCTCGGCTTCATCCATGTAGTGCGTGGAAACCAGCACAGTCAGTCCTTCGGCGGCGAGCGCGTGAATCTCATTCCAGAACTCTCGCCGCGCCTTGGGATCAACGCCGGCGGTGGGCTCGTCGAGCAACAGCAGCTGTGGGCCCGGCAGCGTGCAAGCGCCCAGTGCCAAGCGCTGCTTCCACCCACCCGAAAGCTCGGCCGCGAGTTGTTCTTCCCGGCCGGAAAGGCCAAGCCGCTCGATTGCGCCGCGCGCGGCGGCCGCCGGATGGTCGATGCCATAGACCCGGCCGATGAACTCCAGATTCTCACGCACCGAAAGGTCCTGATAGAGGCTGAAGCGCTGGGTCATATAACCGACCTGGCGCTTGATCTTGTCGGTTTCGGTACGGATGTCGTAGCCAAGGCACGTTCCGGTGCCCTCGTCCGGAGTCAAAAGCCCGCACAGCATGCGGATCGTGGTCGTCTTTCCGGATCCATTGGGGCCGAGGAAGCCGTAGATTGTGCCGCGCTTCACCTGCATCGACAAATTGCGCACCACGGCGCGGCCGTTGAACTTTTTCGTCAGGCCGTGGACATCGATAACGATGTCATGCGCGTTCATTTGCTCGACTCTCGCGGCAGCGTAACGGTCACGGGCTGGCCGACACGAAATTTTTCCGGGTGTTCCGGCCGCGCCTCGATCAGGAAGACCAGCTTGGCCCGCTCCTCCTGACTGTAGATTACCGGTGGAGTGAACTCGGCGCTGCGGGCAATAAAGCTCACTTTCGCAGTCAGGCCTTTCTCGCAACCGTCGCAGCTCACGCCTACGGTTTGTCCATATTTGATTTCGGGCAACACTGCCTGCGGCGCGAAAAATCGGAGTTTGAGATTGGCCGGCGGCAGCAATGCGACCACCGGCCTTCCTGCGGGTACGGTTTCGCCCGGACGATAATAGATCTGCTCAACCGTGGCCTCACCGGGACTATAGGCATTACGGCGCGCTAGCCGCGTCTGCGACCATTCCAGGTTGGCCTTCGCCTGACGCAATGAGGCTTCGGCGTCATCGTAGGTTTTTTGCGTGCCGGCCGCGGCCTTCAGCAACTCCTTGGCGCGGTCGAAGCTCTGCTGCGCATTGACGACAGCGGTGTTCCTCACCACAACATCAGCTTTTTGCAAATCGTCATCGACGGTGAACAGGACGTCGCCTTTTTGCACGCGATCGCCCTCGCGTACTTTCAATGTTTCAACACGTCCCTGCTCGTCCGGCGATACAAAAATCAGTTCAGCCTCGACCCAACCCTGCAACACGTAATCATTGTTGTTGTCACAGCCGGCGAGCGCGAGCGCCGACAGCACCATCGTCAACAGACCGAGAATTCTCATTTTTCTCTCCTCGGTGCGAACAACAACTCGACATGGGTCTTCATCATTTTGCGAACGTCGAGCGGCTCGAAACGTTCGAACAATCCGTTCCAGACAATCGCGACAAGGCCAGGCGCCGCAACAATCTGAGGGAAATCCACGAGGCGCTCCGGAATTTCACCGCGCGCGGCGGCACGTCGGAGGAGCGACCGAACTGCAGCAATAATGCGCGACAGCACTTCGCGGTAATAGAATTCGGCAAGCTTCGGAAAGCGCCTGCCTTCGGAAATCATCAGGCGGATAACGTCCTTGCGCCTGGTCTCGTAGACTTCGCGGACAAACAGTTCGACGATGCGGTCGGCAAGCACAGGCAACGGAACATCGGCCTCACCGAGTGCTTCGATCGTCCCGACGAGTGGCGTCAGCATGGACCGGATGAGTTCCTGGAACAGGCTCTCCTTATCGCGAAAGTAGAGATAGATCGTCCCTTTCGCGACGCTGGCGCGGCGCGCCACATCGTCGAGGCGGGCGGCCTCGAAGCCGCGGGTTGAGAATTCGTCGAGCGCCGCAGACAAGATGGCGTCGCGGCGTTCGGCACTCCGCACCTTGCGCGAAGCGCTCGCGGGGATGGCAGCCGCCCGGGCGGACTGCACCGCTCGCTTGCGACGGTTCTCACGAGGTGTCTTGGATTTCCGGGACCTTGGCGGCCGCAGCATCATTGCACCACTATGACTGACCAGTCAGTCATTATTTAGTGCGAAAAAGAGCCCCCGCAAGCCCTCAAATTTCAATAAGGATTTCAGCTGTTTGAATGGATATGGGTGAGCGGCGGCACATCGGCCCGGGCTGTACTCACAGCGACAAACATCAAAGTCGCGGTCGCGAGCACCAAGGCCACGACCACGAGCGCGCGCATCAGGGGCGCATAGATGTTGGTCATCACCCTCCCCTATCCGAGCATCCTCGTCAGCTAGGGGTGAGTCGGGTCACGCGATCAATGATTCGAATCTTAAGCGCGCTCGATTTCCGCCTTGACGGCAGAAAGCGACTCGGGCGTGTCGACGTCGGTCAGTGCGGCTTCGCCGGTGACGGGAATTTCGACAACCGCTTCGGTGTAATTGCCGATCAGGTGGCGTGCGCCGACGTCGCCCTGAATCGACATCAGATCGTGGAAGAAACGGCGCGACCACACCACAGGATTACCGCGCCGTCCGTCGATGCTCGGCACGACCACCAGCGCGCTGCGCTCCGGATCGAAAGCGGCAATCAGCCGGTCAATCAATGCAGCGTCGACTTGGGGCATGTCACCAAGGCAAATAATTGCTGCATCGGCATCGGCCGGCACGGCCGCAATGCCGGCCCTGAGAGAGCTGCCGAGGCCTTCGGAAAAATCTGGATTGTGTGCGAGACAAACCGGCAGGCCTTTCAACGTTGCTTCTACTTTCTCCCGTTCATGACCGGTGACAACGATCACCGGCTTCGCGCGCGAGGCAACCGCTTGCTCGACGGCAATGCGCACGAGCGGCTTGCCGCCAATTTCCGCAAGCATTTTGTTGACAGCACCCATACGCGTTGAGCGCCCGGCGGCAAGCACGACCGCGGCGACGCGGCGACCAGTCTCGGGGACGGGTTCGTCGCGCGGCTGCGGCCGCGTCACGATTTCCATCAAAAGACCGCCAACGCCCATACCTGTGATGTCCGCACGCGTCACCGGCAAGTCGGCGAGCAGGCGCATCAATACCCAGTCGAAGCCATTTTCCTTGGGGCTGCGCGCACATCCGGGCGCGCCCAGCACAGCTTGACCGCGTGCCCTGCCGATCAGCATCAGATTTCCCGGATCAACTGGCATGCCGAAATGTTCGATTTCGCCGCCAACCGCCTCGACTGCTGTCGGAATGACGTCGCGACGGTCGGCAATCGCCGAAGCACCAAAAACGATCACCAGCTCAGCGCCGGCTTTGAGCAATTCGTCAATCGCTTGCGCAAGCCCCGCTTGCTCGTGCGGCACGCGCCGTTCCGCAATGATGCTTGCCCCGGCCGGCGCAATACGCGCAGCCGTGATCTTCAGGGTCTTCTCGATCACCTTTGAAGACAGGCCCGGCAACAAAGTCGAGACCACACCGATTTTGCGCAGCTTGTAGGGCGCGACACGGATGACCGGTACTGTCTTCTTTGCCGCTGCCATCGCCTCGTCACGGGCACCGCCAGAAACGGCGAACGGTATGATCTTCACCGTCGCAATCATCTCTCCTTCCACCACCGGCTTGTAGGCCGGCAAGGTCGCTACTGTGATCGCCTCATCGATCCGGTTAAGTGCATCGATCGCATTCTTGTCGACGACAAGAATGCCGGCATTTTCCGCAAAGAGATTGCAGCGTCCGGTGAAAGCGCGATCGGCGCGCACGCCTCCGTCCCCGATGGCTGCGGCGATATCGGCAGCGGCTTGATCTTCCGACACGTCGCCCGGATCGAGGCGCGCAACAGTAATTTCCTTCACGCCGGCTGCCGTGAGCCCCGCGATCTCGGCGGGCCCGATCCGCGTCCCCTTCTTGAGCACGAAGTCGCGCTGGCGGATCGAATGCACGGCCGTTGCGCCAAGCGCATCGGCAACAGGTACGGCCCCGAACTTCATGCTGCTTCCGCCTTCTGCCGAAGCACCCGCGTGATCTCGCCCATGATGGCTACTGCGATCTCTGCCGGCGATACCGCATCGATATCGAGTCCGATCGGAGCATGAATACGCGCGATGTCCGCCTCGCCCAGACCTGCCTGTTTGAGGCGATCGACGCGTTTGGCGTGCGTTTTCTTGGATCCGAGTGCACCAATATAGAAGCAGTCACGGGCCAGTGCATGCTGGAGTGCAGGATCGTCAATTTTCGGATCGTGGGTCAGCGCCACAAACGCGGTATAGTGGTCAATGCCGAGCGGCGGCAGCGCCACATCCGGCCACTCTGCGACCACCTTCACATCGGGAAACCGTTCGATCGACGCGAAAGCCGTCCGCGGATCGACAATGGTGACGTCATAACCCAGCAATTGCCCGATGGGCGCCAACGTCTGGCTGATGTGCACCGCGCCGGTAATGACAAGCCGCGGCGATGGCACGTAAACGGTCAGGAAAACCCGCCCTTGCGGGGTCTCCTCCATTGCGCTCTTGGCCAGACGCAGGCGTTTTACCAAGGTATCTTTCAAGGGATCTTTGGCCACATCAGCGGCTTTCACGAGCCGTTGCGCGCCGCTGGCCACGTCCGTGACGAGCACCGCCGCGCGCCGTGCCGCGCGCTCGGCGTTAAGAGCGTGCAAGACGTCGAGATTCACTCAGCTCACCTTTTCAACGTAGACGCGGATGGTCCCGCCACAGGACAGGCCCACTTTCCAGGCGGTTTCATCGGCGACGCCGAATTCCAGCATTTTCGGCTTGCCGCTGTCGATCACATCGATCGCTTCCGTGACGACCGCACCTTCGACGCAACCGCCGGAAACCGACCCCAGGAAGTTGCCTTCGCTGTCGATCACCAGGTTGGAGCCGACCGGCCGTGGTGCCGATCCCCATGTCTCGACGACGGTCGCAAGCGCTACGCCGCGTCCGGATTTGCGCCACTCTTCGGCGGCTTTGAGGATATCTTCATCGCGTGCCAACATGAAACTCTCCGTCAGGCGACGTTCTTTAACATCTGTTTCGGATCATAACCTTTGGCCGGCGCGCCTGACAGTGCGCGCACCAGTTCGGCCATGGATTCCAGATTGTGAATCGGGCGCAATTCGTCAACATGCGGCAGCATCGTCTGCACACCCTTGGCGCGGGCTTCGAAGGCGTGAAAACGCAGCAAAGGATTGAGCCATATCAGCCGACGGCATGATCGATGAAGCCTGTCAATCTCGAAGGCGAGCGTATCGTCTGCGTCCCGTTCGAGCCCATCGGTAATCAACAGCACCACTGCGCCTTGTGTGAGGACCCGACGCGCCCATTGCTTGTTGAATGCCCGCAGGGACGAAGCGATACGGGTGCCGCCCGACCAGTCAGCCACATTGGTCGAACAGGCGGCGAGCGCCTCGTCCGGGTCTCGCTGGCGGACAGCGCGCGTAACGTTGGTCAGCCTCGTGCCGAAGAGAAAGGTCGTCACGCGCTTGCGTGCGTCAGTCACCGCGTGCAGGAAGTGCAGAAAAAGCCGCGTGTATTCGCTCATCGAGCCCGAGATATCCAGAAGCGCCACGATCGGCGGCTCCTTCACGCGCGGGCCCAGATATTTCAGGTCGATCACCGCGCCGCCAGCCTTCATGCTGGCACGAAGGGTGCGGCGAATATCGATGAGATGGCCGTGCCGGCTGGGGGCGAGCCGGCGTGTACGCACTTCGTCCAGCGGCAGCGCCAGGCGCGCGATGGCGTCTTTCGCTGCAGCAATTTCCGCTGCAGTCATCTGGGCGAAATCTTTCTTCCGTAGCAATTCCTGATCCGAAACGGTCAGTCTTGCGTCAATCTCCACATCGGATTTGGCCTGCTCACGCTCGTTGAGTCCGGAAAACAACGCCTCCTGGATGCGCTGTGCGCCCGGTGGGGGCGCTTTGTGCTCGCCCGGCATGGTTTCCGGCAGCATAGACGCGATCATTTTTTCGATGTACCCGCGCTTGCGAAAGAAGATTCGAAACGCCTGATCGAACAAACCCGTATGTTCGTGCCGCTTCACGAATACAGCGTGCAGCGTCCAGTAGAAATCGTCGCGCGTGCCGACGTGCGCGACGCTCAGTGCCTCAAGTGCATCGAGCACCGCGCCCGGACCGACAGGAATGCCGGCCGCTCGCAGCGCGCGCGCAAAGTAGAGAATGTTTTCGGCGAGGCGGCCTTCGGACGCGGCCATGCAATCACTCCGCTGCCCTTAGCTCCGACCTCACCTCGTCAAGCAGCGCCTTCACCTTGGTGCCATCGAGCCGGGTGATGTCATCCTGATATTTGAGCAGTACACCGAGCGTGTCCGACACAGTCGCCGGATCGAGCGCGACGACGTCAAGTTCGGTGAGCGCACTCGCCCAATCGAGTGTTTCAGCCACGCCGGGTGACTTGAACAGGTCTTCCTTGCGCAGCGCCTGCACGAAAGCGACCACCTGCTCGGACAGTTTTTTGGCAATGCCCGGTACCTTGGCCCGAAGAATCTTGAGTTCCCGCTCTGCATTCGGGTAGCCAACCCAGTGGTAGAGGCAACGCCGCTTGAGCGCGTCGTGCACTTCGCGGGTGCGGTTGGACGTGACAACAACGATCGGCGGATGCGCCGCTTTCACGGTGCCAAGCTCAGGCACGGTGATCTGGAAATCGGCGAGCACTTCCAGAAGAAATGCCTCGAAAGCTTCATCGGTACGGTCGATCTCGTCGATCAACAGTACCGGCGGTCCCGCGGGATCGGGCTCAAGAGCTTGCAAGAGCGGTCGTTTGATCAAAAAGCGATCGGAGAACACATCGTGTTCGATCCGCGCGCGGTCACCCTCACCTTCAGCTTCCGCGAGACGAATGGCGATCATTTGGGCGCCGTAGTTCCACTCGTAAACCGCCGCGGAAACGTCGAGGCCCTCGTAGCATTGCAACCGGATCAGGCGGCGTCCCAGCGTCGTGGCCAGCACTTTCGCGATTTCGGTCTTGCCGACCCCCGCCTCTCCCTCGACAAACATCGGCCGGCCCATGCGCAATGCAAGGTAAAGCACTGTCGCCAGCGAGCGGTCGGCGATGTAGTCGGCCTTGGCCAGCAGATCGAGGGTGGAGTCGATCGAACTCGGAAGGGTCTTGTCTGTCATGCGGGGACTTTATCCTACCACGCGAGTGCCTTACTCGATATAATAGCACCTTAAGAGATTGATAGCCCTGCGGATTTAGCTCATATGGGCCGTTAGAAAACAAACAGTCAGCAGCCGGCAAGCAGGCAGGGCGAAATGGCCAAGCCCACCTCTACGAATAGGCAGCCCATGGGCTGGCTGATTTCGGTCCAAACACCCGACGCCCCTCATCGGTCCCTGTACGCAACCGTCGCCAGCACCTACGAGCAAGCAAGGCTTCAGGTGTTCAACCGTTGCGCCATCACAAGTGAAACCATCAGACTCGAAAGAATTTTGACGGAGACAGAGGTCAAGCAGCTTGGCCTCCAACCTGGGGAGGTCAAACTGTACGCCGCGTAGCCAGCGAGCCGCCCCGTTTAGGGCAGTGCGTGCTAACGCTCACTTCACTACCCGCGTTAGCCGTTCTGCGAAGCTAGCGCGGGGGCCTTCGGCTTGAGCACCGATAAGCGGGGTCGCCCGAACTGAAACGGCCTTGGGCCGAGATGGCAATGTGATCTCATCAACGTAAAGGGCCCAATTGCACAGCGCCGCGTGCATCTCATCGGTGCAGCGCGCACGATTGTAAACGCTGGCTACGCCGCCGTTATGCCCGCTTGTATGATTTAGGATGGCTTCAACAATGTGCGGCAATACGCCGAGATTTTCCGCCATGACGGTCGCGGTGGTACGCCTTAGATCGTGCAACGTCCACTTCAGCATTGGCTTCGCCCCGCCCGCCTCGCGTTGCTTCGCGATCCGCTCGTCGAGCCTCGCCTTGCCATAGCCCCAACCGCTGAACCCCCGCTGGCCTTCGCCAAATACAAAAGGCCGAGCCGTGGCAGATTGCTTCCACGCCTTCGGCGCAATGCGTTCTAGCATAGCGCGGGCTTGAGAGCTTAGAGGAAGCTCGTGCAAGCGTTTGTTCTTCGTCCGCTCAGGCGGAAACACGATAAGACCCCGATCAAAGTCCACTTCGCTCCACCGGAGGCCACCAATCTCCTCTCGGCGTTGGCCAGTCAGAATGAGGAGACGCACAATATTGCTAAAGTCATCGGTGCCAAGCGAGGTCCAAACTTCGGCAAGCTCGCCTTGTGTGAGCACTCGCTCACGCGGCCCATTCTCGACGACCTTCGATGTGCCCTCGACAGGATTCGTTTCAATCAAGCCTTCGTTGATGGCCCAAGCAAAGAACGCTGAAAGGTTTGAACGGAAACGATTGCGAGCCACTGGCCCCCGATTTTCTTCGATGCCACCCAACACTTCCGCCACAGTGACCTTGCGAATTTCATTGAGCCTCAACCGATGCAATGGCTTCGCATGGTCATTGAAATGTCGTTCCAGTTCACGGAAGGCCCGTGGCTTCATCGCTTCGCGCCTACGCCTAAGGTACTGCTCGATTTTCTTCTCAAACGTCTCATGCGCCCGTGCTGTCTCTCGGGCCTTCTTCTCCTCAGCGAATGGATCAATGCCGCTGGCAACTTCGCCGAGTTTCTGCTTTGCAAGTGTTCGCGCTTCGTCAGGCGTCAGGTGGCCGTGAGAGCCAAGGGCGCACATGCGCTGGACGCCCTGAAAGCGAAAGCGAACGTAATAGGTAATCGCATCGCCCTGGCGACGCACGCCGAAGCCCTTCACCACCTCCCGGTGGCCGTGGTCCCACAACCGCTCGCCTGCGGCCAATTGCTCCACCGCGCTCTTCGTGATCCTCCCGAGCATGTCGCGCGCTCCAATCGCGGCCCATCCCACCACATGTGAGAGTGGGCTTAAAGCATAGCCGTCACTCAGCCCTCACGACAAGGCGAACGCCTGTCGGTGGGTGGTGGAAGCTGGCGACCGATGACTGAAAGCGAGTGCGGCGAGAAGTGCCTACGAAATAATGGCTTCTTGGCTGTTATTGTGGGATGCGCGGGCAAGGATTAAGCTATCACTCCAGTAGCCGATCGCTCGCGTATTGCGCCATCACATGTGTATTTTACATGTGGGGATGGACGGCCTCCGCAGCCAGGATGAACCGATGACAAACCCCGAAACCCTCGAGAAAAACACCCTGCAAATGCCCACTATCGATCCGGGGGTGCGCATCGGCCATGTCCATCTGAAGGTCGCCGACCTGCAGAGGGCCCTTGATTTCTATTGCGGGGTGCTGGGGTTTACACTCACCACCAGCCGTCCGGGCGCAGCCTTCATCTCTGCCGGCGGCTATCACCATCATCTGGGCTTGAACACCTGGGAGAGCCGCGGTGGCTCGCCACCCGCTCCCGGCACAACGGGCCTGTACCATACCGCCATTCTTTACCCGAGCCGGGTGCTGCTCGCGGACGCGCTGCGCCGGCTGATCGTCGCCAAGATTCCGCTGGAAGGGGCCAGCGATCACGGCGTCTCGGAGGCGCTCTACCTGCGCGACCCGGATGACAATGGCGTCGAGCTTTATTGGGACCGGCCGAAGGAGAAGTGGCCAAAGAAGCCGGACGGCAGCTTGCAGATGTACACAAATCCGCTTGATCTGCACGACCTGCTGGCCGAGCTGGATCGCGCGTCAGCCTGATCTCAGGGGGTTAGGCGCGCCGTCGAATTAGACGGTCAGGCGGACATACGCCAGGGACGCCGCAATCAATACGACAACAAGAAGTGGCAAAAATTGCATAGCGGAAACCTTCCGAGCGACTGATTGCCTTCGCTCGAGAACGCGGTTCCCGCCCCGATAGTTCCCTGATCACACCGATGTCAGGCGGTCGCTTTGGCAAGCGCGCGCCGCGCCAGCACGCCAACAAGATGCGCACGATATTCGGGGCTCGCGTGAATGTCGCTGTTCATGCCGGTCGCCGGGATGGTCATTCCCTCAAGCGATTTCGCAGCGAAACGCTTCTTCAGCGCCTCTTCAAAGGATTTCACGCGGAAAACACCGTTGGCGCCGGCACCGGTCACTGCCACTCGGATGTCGGATCCGCGCTTTGA
>DASXLC010000033.1:0-9764 GCA_036496445.1 Pseudolabrys sp.
GACCTCGCGCGCGACGCGCGTCACTTCGCCAGCGAAGGCGTTGAGCTGGTCCACCATCGTATTGACGGTTTCCTTCAGCTGAAGGATTTCGCCAGACACGTTGACGGTGATCTTTTTCGACAAGTCACCGCCGGCGATGGCAGTCGCAACGTCCGCGATGTTGCGGACTTGAGCGGTCAGGTTGCCGGCCATGAAATTGACGCTGTCGGTCAGGTCCTTCCAGGTGCCGGCGACACCTGGCACGGCAGCCTGGCCGCCAAGCTTGCCTTCGGTGCCGACTTCGCGCGCCACGCGCGTCACTTCGGAGGCGAAGCCGTTGAGCTGGTCCACCATCGTATTGATGGTGTCCTTGAGCTCGAGAATTTCGCCCCGCACGTCGACGGTGATCTTGCGCGACAAATCTCCGCGCGCCACGGCGGTCGTCACTTGCGCGATGTTACGCACCTGGTCGGTCAGGTTGCCGCACATGGCGTTGACGGAGTCGGTCAAGTCCTTCCAGGTTCCGGCGACACCGGGCACGATGGCCTGACCGCCAAGCTTGCCGTCGGTGCCGACTTCGCGCGCGACGCGCGTCACTTCCGAAGCGAAGGAACGCAGCTGGTCCACCATCGTATTGATGGCTTCCTTGAGCTGAAGGATCTCGCCGCGCACGTCCACGGTGATTTTCTTGGAAAGATCGCCGTCGGCGACGGCGATGGTGACTTCGGCGATGTTGCGCACCTGAGCGGTCAGGTTGCTCGCCATCGAGTTCACGCTTTCGGTAAGGTCCTTCCACACGCCGGTGACTTCGCGCACCTGTGCCTGGCCGCCGAGTTTGCCTTCGGTACCGACTTCGCGCGCGACGCGCGTCACTTCCGAAGTGAACACGCTCAACTGCTTGATCATCGTGTTGACGATGCTGGCGGCTTCAAGGAATTCGCCCTTGAGCGGGCGGCCATCGACCTCCAGCCGGACTGTCTGCAACAGATCGCCCTGCGCGACGGCAGCGATGGCGGTCGTGACTTCTTTCGTGGGCCAGAGCAGGTCGTCGATCAATGTATTGACCGACGACTCCATCTCGTCCCACGCGCCGTTCGAGATGCCGAATTTTACGCGATGTCGCGTCTTGCCTTCGCGCCCCACAACCTGGCCAACGCGCTCGAGTTGCTGCGCCATCCGTTCATTGGCGGCGACGATGTCGTTGAAGGTGTCCGCAATCTTCCCGAGGATGCCGTCCTGCTCGACACCCATTCGTACGGTAAAGTCGCCGGAGCGCATCGCGCGGAGCGACTGCAGCAGATTTTGCAATTCAACGGGGGAGTTTGCGTCGGGCGTATCGTCCGCCGCGCGGCCGGAGCGCTTTTTTGTCTCGCCATTGGCCGTCTTCTTGGTTGTTATTGTTTGATCCATCGACGCCTCCCGAATAACCCACATCGATCCGGCGCAGCCGAATGCGCCCGATTTCATCTAAGGCGATAGGGTCCAGACCTCATGGTCGACCACCGCAGGTACGCAGCGCAACTTCATGAGCATCCGATACGCTTTTGGGGCAGAACCTGACCCTCCCGCCCGCTCCAGCGATTAGTCATCGTGGAGCGCCCGCCAGCAATTAAATCCGCTAAGTCAGAAAAAGTTCCCGTCAGGGAGAAAAGCTTTTTTCCAGCATCGGAACCCAGGCCGATATCATTGATTTTGCTTGCAAAATATCGATCAAAGCGTCATCAGGCGCCCGATACCTTGGGCTAACTGCCGCCTACAACCACAGGATTTTTTTTCGATAGGCGAGATCGTCCAGCAGCGGTTTTGCCGGTCCCTGATGAACCACCGCGCCGCGCTCCAGCGCGAACACGCGATCGGCCAGCGCCAACACCAGATCGAGATTGTGTTCGACAATGACAATCGAAATGTGCTGACGCAAAGCGTCAAACACGTGGAACAGTTCAAGCACGACAGCCGGCGCCAATCCTTCGAACGGTTCATCCAGAAGGAGAAGTTTGGTGTTGCCGGATAGCGCGCGGGCAACAGCGACCATCTGTTGCTCGCCGCCGGACAGATAGTCCGCCGCGACATCCATGCGCTCTTTCAAGCGGGGGAAGAAATTGAGGATTTTCTGTTCGCTCCAGACCACGCCGGTGCTGCCATCGGTCTTTCGCGCCAGCCGGCCCAGCGCCAGATTGTCGGCGACTGTCATGCCGGCGAACAGACCGCGTCCTTGCGGCACATAGCCGACGCCCATGCGGGCGATTTCTGGCGTGGGAAGGCCGGTGATATTCCGTCCGTCGAAGTCGATCGTGCCCGAGGCCGCAGGCACCAGACCACAAAGTGTTTTCAGCAGTGTCGACTTGCCGGCACCGTTGCGCCCCAGCAAGGCGACGATTTCTCCGTCGCGCACGTCAAGGGTGGCATCGTTGAGAATGTGGCTTTTGCCATAGAACGCGTTCACTTTTTCGAAGCGCAGGACGCGGTTCTCTCCGGCTCCATTTGCAGCTCTCTCGGTCGCCGGCGGCTGCCCGGTGCCGGTATAGACTTCCTGTACGCGCCGATCGTTGCGAACCTCCTCGGGAGTGCCGGTCATCAGGACTTCGCCCTGATTCATCACGGTGACCCGGCGCGAGAAACCAAGCACGCGGTCGATATCATGCTCGACGATCAGCACCGGAATCCTCACGGCGATATTCCTGATAAGATTTGACACCCGCTCGCGCTCTGCTGCGGCAAGGCCTGCGAGCGGCTCATCAAGCAGCAAAACATGCGGTTTGGATCCGAGGGCGATTCCCAGATCGACCAGCCGCTGTCCGCCGTAAGACAAATCGCCGGCCGGGATATCCTCGATGCCCTCGAGCCCGAGAAAACGGATCAGTTCGGCGGTTTCTCCGTTGATATCGCCGAAACTGTCGATGTCACGCCAGATATCGAAGCGCGCCGAATGGCGGGCCTGGAGCGAAAGGCGGATGTTTTCGGAGATCGATGAATTGCGAAACAGGCTGGTGATCTGAAAAGAGCGGGCGAGACCTTGTTGGCAGATGTCCTGAACGGTCAGGCCATGAATGTCGCGGCCGTTGAGTCGTATCGTTCCCTGGTCGGGATGATACAAACTCGACACCAGGTTAAATAATGTTGTTTTCCCGGCACCGTTGGGACCGATCAACGCGTGGATTTCGCCGGCCCCGAGTTGAAGGCTCGCGCCTGACACGGCACGAATTCCGCCGAAATGCTTGGTGACATCGGTGACTTCGAGAACCGTGCCGGGTTCTGTCACCGGACGCAGGAATTCGGGGAGCGGCAGTCCTTCGTAGATCTTTCGTTTGCTCATCGCCGCTACTTCTTCGGGCGGAGGGTGCCAGCGCTTTCTGATGGTGTTCCAAATTCCGACGAGACCGCTTGGTGAGAACAGCACGAACCCGACGAATACGAGGCCGAACCAGAGCAGCCAGTTCTGCGTCCAGATCGAAAACAATTCGCGAAACAGGATGAAGAACAGCGCGCCCAGCGCCGGGCCGAGGATGTGGTGCATCCCGCCGATCACAACCATGGCGAGGAGCTCGCCCGAAAAAGGCACCGAGACCGCCTCGGCGGAAACCAGATACGTCTGGAAGCCCAGCAGCGCACCGGCGATGCCGGTTATCACTGCGGACAGCACGAAAACTGCCAGCTTGTATTGATCGATCGGATAGCCTTGAAATGTTGCGCGCAGCTGGTTTTCCCGGATCGCCACGAGAACATGCCCGAACGGCGAACGCACCACGCGCAGCAGGACGTACAGTACGCACAATCCGATCAGCGCGACGACGATGTAGAAGGCGAGTCCGTCGTCCAGCAAGACCGGTCCGATAGTGCCGCGTTTGAGGCCACTGAGGCCATCCTCGCCCCCTGTTACTTCGGTCCATCGGAACGCAACGGTATAAGTGAGCGCGGCAAGTGCCAGTGTCAGCAGGGAGAAATAAACGCCACGGCGGCGCAGGATGAGGATGCCGGCCCCCGTCGATAACGCTGCCACCACCGCCATCGACAGCAGAATCGGAAGCCAGATCTGGTCATGAAACCAATGCAGCTGGATCAGGCCGGCCGCATAGGCGCCGATACCAAACCACGTGCTGTGGCCGAACGACACCAGCCCCGTGTAGCCCACGCACAAATTCAGGGCCATGGTTGCAATCGCGAGGATGACCACCATGGACGCCGTGTTCACCGACAGACCGAACACGTGCATGGCGAACGGCAACGCGACGATGGAGGCCGCTGCAATCCATAGCGGTCCGAATTTCGAATGAAACCAGGACTGGTTCATTCGAATTTCTCGATGCGTTCGCCGAGCAGTCCGCGCGGCCGGAATAGAAGCACCAGGAACATCAAGACATAAATCGAGGCTTCGCCGGCGGCCGGCGCGAAATGGATCGTTATGCCGCGCACCACACCGACCAATAGCGCGGCGAACACCACTCCCCAGAAGCTTCCTAAACCGCCGATGACCACGACGACAAAGGCGACTGTGATGATTTCCGCGCCCATCGCCGGATGCACAATGGTGATCGGGGCAAAGAGTGCGCCGCCCAACGCCGCCATTCCGACGCCGAGTACAACGATGACTGTCATGTAAGGCTGCAGCCGGATTCCGAGTGCAGCGACCATGTCGGGCTGCTGAATTCCGGCGCGCACAACGCGCCCAAAGGAGGTCTTGTGCAATAGCAGCCAGATGCCGAACAGAACGGCCACTACGATGGCAAGCAGCATCAGCCGGTAACGCGAAAACAGAAAGTCGCCGATGAAAACCGCACCCTTCAGGCTTTGCGGCATGGTCTGCGACAACGGCGCGGCGCCCCAGATGATGCGCAGCAATTGTTCGGCCATCATGGCGATGCCAAAGGTTACCAGCAGGCTCAGGATGGGATCCGCCGCGTAGAATCGGCGTAATATGAAACGCTCGAACAAAATCCCGATCACGCCGACGGCGACAGGCGAGATCACGATAGCCGGGCCGAAGCCGACATAATTCGTCAATGCGACGGCCACATAGGCGCCGAAAGCGTAAAATGCGCCGTGCGCCAAATTCACCACACCGCCGACGCTGAAGATCAGCGACAGACCAAGTGCGATCAACAGGTAGTAGCCTCCGAGTACGAGACCGTTGACCACCTGCTCCAGCAAGAACATGAATGGAATTCTCTGACCATCGGCACTGGTGGCGGCAGCAGCAGCGTCAGATCAGTCAACGACGCGCTTTAACCGGACGCGAGCGCCATCAGGCGCCCGCGTCCAACGTTCCGATTACAAGGTGCAGGGATTCTGTTCTTTCGTCGGGTTGATGACTTCGAGCGGTTCATTGGCGTTTGGAATCGCCGGACCCAGGGCCAGGAAATCCCATTTGTCTTTTGACTGGCCTTTCGGCTTGACCGAAAACGGGTAGGCCTCCTGGATCAGTTGATGATCCCACGCTCGGAAATAACCTTTGCGCCCCTTCAGAATGTCGAACTCAGACTGCTTTTCCAGGTAAGCAATCAGCTTCTCGCTGTCGGTCGATTTAGTCTCGTTCATGGCGTGTGCCATGATCCTGAACGAAATGTATTCAATCCAGGCATGGTTCTCCGGCGGTTTGCCATGCTTTTTGACGAACGCTGCCACGAATTCCTTCGAGGCCGGAACGTCGAGGTCATGATGCCAGACCGTCGGCCAGGTCCCGCTGAGATTGCCTTCGCCCGCCGCCCAGGCATCCGCAGTGTTGAGGTTGAAGCCGACGATCGGATAGGGCAGTCCGAATTCGGCATATTGCTTGATCAGATTGGTGACCTGATTGCCGGCCAGGTTGCAACACACCACGTCGGGTTTGGCTTGCCGCACTTTCAGAAGATAGGGGCTGAAGTCCGTCACGTCGGTAGCGATCAACTCGTCACCTAACAGCGTCGCCTGATTGGCGTCGAAGAATATCTTGGCTGCCTTGAGCAGGTCATGGCCGAAGATGTAATCGGCCGTCAGGGTGTAGAACTTTTTGCCGTTGACCATGTTGTCGCGCTGCAGCGCTTTGCCGACCGCGTTGACCATCACCGTGTTGGGAATATCGACATGGAACGTGTACTTGTTGCAGTTCTTGCCTCGCAGAGCGTCCGAGCGCGCGCCGATCTGCATGTACAGGCGCTTGTTGCGAGCCGCGACCTGCATGATGGTGACCGCGGAGGCTGAACTGATCTCGCCCATCAGCACTGTTGCGCCGTCCTGGTCGAGCATGCGTTGCGCCTTGGTAGCTGCGGTGGCGGGATTGACCGAGTCTTCGGAAATCACTTCGATCGGCCGCCCCATGACTCCGCCGGCTTTGTTGATTTCCTCTTCGGCCATGCGCATGCCCAACTGGGCGTAGGCGCCGAGCGCACCGAGGAATCCGGTCAGTGGCGTGAGGTGGCCGATTTTGATCTTGTCCGTCTGCGCACGGACGATCGCCGGAAAACCGAGAGCGAGCGTGCCGGTCAAAGCGGCGCCGCCTTGTAACAGACTCCGTCGTGTCTTGTCGGTCATCCCTAGTCCCCTCCCATGCTCTGTTTGTCGTGGCGAGCACTGCCGAGCTCGTTCTTGTTTTTCTGCTCCGGCTTTTGTCGTCCCGCCGGACAGAGGCAGCATCCCACAATGTCGGAACGGCTTTCAAGTCTTGAGATACGTGCGGAGGGGGCATAGTCTCCCGCGCTGCTGGTAAAGTAGCCGCGCCTGTCAAATGACGGGGCGCCAATCCCGCAATGGCGGGCAGGGAGCGACAATGCCGAGAATGAAGGGCGCGGAGCTGATTACCGAATATCTCATTGCCAGCGATATCCCCTATGTCTTCGGCATCTGCGGACACGGCAATGTGGGGATGCTCGATCCGCTGTATCAGGCGCGCGACCGCATCACACTGATATCGCCCCGTCACGAGCAGGTCGCTGCGCATATGGCGGACGCTTATTTCCGCGTAAAGCACAAACCGGTCGCAACGCTGACGTCGTGCGGGCCGGGGTCCTGCAACATCATCATGCCGCTCGCCTGTGCGCTCTCGGATTCTTCGGCAATGCTCGCGATCACCGCCAATGTGCCGACGTCTCAGTTCAACCGCAGTCCGTTCCAGGAAATCAACAAGCACTACCAGGCCGATTTCGTGAACATTGTACGGCCGGTGGTGAAGCGCAGCTTTCAGCCGACGCGGGTCGATATGCTGCCCCTGGCGTTGCGGCAGGCGACGACGACCATGTTGTCGGGCCGGCCGGGCCCCGTGAATATCGACGTGCCATTCAACGTGTTTCAGGAAGACGACGACGTCGAAATGCCGCCGCCCGCGCCACCGCTGAATACCCAGCGTAGCGGCGCGTCACCTGACGAAATTTCCAGCGCCCTCGACATGATTCTGACGGCGGAACGTCCGGTGATCTTCATCGGTCACGGCGTCACATTGTCCGAGGCGAGCCGCGAACTGACCGAATTTGCCAAGAAGCTCGATATCCCGGTGATCTCTTCACCCAATGGCATGGGCTGTTTCGACATGACCGATCCGCTCTCGCTCGGGTTCATCGGTCGCAACGGCGCATTTCCCGCCAACGAAGCCGGACGGCGCGCTGACCTTGTGCTGGCGATCGGCGCGCGCTTCGATGACCGTTCGGCGTCATCCTGGATGCCGGGTTACTCGTGGAATTTCCCGACGACCAGACTTATCCATGCCGATGTCGATCCAGCCGAAATCGGCCGCAACTATCCGCCCGATCTCGGAATTCTTGCCGATGCGCGCACATTCCTGCGTCAGTTGCTCGGCGAGCTCGAACGGCGCGGCAACAGACGCGGCAACATCAGCGCGTGGCTCGCCGACATCGCAAAATGGCGCGTCGAATGGGACAAATTCACCCGCCCGAATTTCGACCTGCACGCTTCGCCGATCCGGCCCGAGCGCATCGTGGCGGATTGCCAGGCAGTGCTGCCGGATGACGCCATTCTCGCCTGCGACGTGGGCGTCAATCACAACTGGTACATGCAGTTCTGGAACGCGCGGAAGCCGCAGACCATGCTCAATTCCTGGGGCTTCTCCGGCATGGGCTTCGGGACGGCCGGCGCGCTCGGCGCCAAGCTCGCAGCGCCCGACCGTCCGGTGGTGGCGATAGCGGGTGACGGCTGCTTCACTATGGTGCCGCACGTTCTCTGCACGGCAGTTGAATACAACATCCCGGTTGTGTGGGTGATCTGGAACAATTTCGGCTGGGTCTCGATTCGCGATATTCAGCTCGGCATGTTCGGCGGCCGCGAACACGGCACGATGTTCCACCAGGGCGACAACAGAAAGCCGTACAATCCGGATTTCGCTGCTTGGGCCAAGGCTACGGGCGTCGACGCGATGACCGTCACCAAGTCGCAGGATTTCAAGGGCGCGCTCGAACATGCCGTGAAAGCCAACAAGCCGTTCGTGCTCGACGTGCATGTTGACGCGGAGGTGCGGCCGCCGTCGACCGGCGCCTGGGAATTGCCGCCGACGCCTTACAAGGAGCCTGTGTTTGGACAACGCTGGCTTCCCGATGTCGCTCCAGTGAAGTGAGGTCAATCAATGTCGAAGGATGAACGCCACGCTTTTGGAGCATCATTTTGAGAAATCCGGCAAAATCAAAAACGAACCCAGCGCGGGTGCTTTCGGCGCGCCGCGGTTTGGCAATCGCGCGTATTGTCAAAGATCCTCTGCCAGACATCGATGATGAGGTTGAGGATCGAGCGCGTGGGGGAGTCCAGTCGATAGGACGCGCTTTTGCAATTCTGGAAGAGGTGGCTCGCAATCGCGACGGAATCGCGCTTGCCGATCTCAGCAAGCGAGTTGGCTTGCACAACAGCACGACCTTTCATCTCGTCAAGACGATGGTCTCGCTCGGCTATATCCGGCAGATCAAAGAGAGCAAACGATATCGCATTGGCCGGCCGCTGTTCGCGCTGGCCGCCAGCGCTCTCGACGAGATGGAGATGGTGAGCATGGCGACGCCTGTGCTTGACGATCTGTCCCGTGAAACAGGCGAAAGCAGTCATTTCGCCTCGCGTATGAGCGACGCTGTCGTTGTCATGGCGCGAACGCCCGGTCCAGGTGCTTTTCAGCTCACCGATCGCGTCGGCGTCGTTCGGCCGGCCTACTGCACCGCGTTAGGCAAGGTGATACTTGCTGCCTTACGGCCGGATCAACTCGATCGATATCTTGACCGGATCGAGCTCAAGGCATTGACGTCAAAGACGATTACCAGTCCGCAACGTCTGCGGCGGGAGCTGCAAGATGTCCGCCGCACGGGAATTGCCTTCGACGACGGTGAATTCAACAACGAAGTGCGATGTGCGGCGATGCCGGTGTACGATTTCAGCGGTCAGGTCGTCGGAGCAATCGGAATTTCCGGGCCGGTCTGGCGGTTGTCGATTCAGGCCTTACAGAACAAGTCGCGAGATTTAAGCGAGGCAGCGAAGCAACTGTCGGAAGCTTTTGGAGCTTCCCGGACTTCAACCAGGTAAACAATGACACACGTGATCGTAGCTCACTGGCGCCCCCGTGATGGTCAAACCGGGAAGATCGAAGAAATTCTGCGCGAGCTGGCCAGGGAAATTCGCCGGGAACCCGGAAATCTGCAGTTCACCGTCAATCGGTCCCGGGACAATCCAGATGAATTTCTGCTTTACGAGCAGTACGTCAATGAGCAGGCGTTTATTGACCATCAGCAAACACAGCATTTCAAAACTCTGGTCTTGGAACGCGCCGTACCACTTCTCGAGCGACGAGAGCGCTACGCCTATTCCGTTTTTGACTAGGGCGTCGCAGAGGC
>DASXLC010000034.1:0-18838 GCA_036496445.1 Pseudolabrys sp.
TTGCGGTCGACTACCGCGCGACCACCGCCGAGGAATTGGCCGCCGCGAAGGAACGCTTTGACGTGGTGCTGGCGATGGAAGTGGTCGAACACGTCACCGATATGAACGCGTTCGTTGCAACCTGTGCTGCGATGGTCAAACCCGGCGGATTGATGGTTGCAGCCACATTGAATCGTACCCTGAAGAGCTTCGCGCTCGCCATTGTCGGCGCCGAATATGTGCTGCGTTGGCTGCCGCGCGGCACACACCAATGGGACAAGTTCGTCACGCCAGTGGAGCTGGAGACCGCGATTGAAGACAGCGGCCTTCGTGTCTCCGGAGAACGTGGCGTGATCTACAATCCATTCGCCGATCGCTGGCAATTGGCATCCGACATGGATGTCAATTACATGCTGGTCGCGCAACGCCCGAAGCACAAAGGAGAGGCTGCATGATCCTCGAGCTGGTGGAATTCAATTCGCCGAAGGGCTGGACCCGCCAACAGGTCGTCGAAGAGGCGCGCAGCGTCATTCCGAAATGGCGCGCCAACAAGGAATTGCTGCGCAAGCACTTCCTGCTCGAGCTCAACGGAAAAACCGGTGCCGGCGTCTATATCTGGCCATCGGTCGAAGCCGCGCAAATGGCACACAACGAAGAATGGCGGCAATCGGTGATCAAACGCACCGGCGGCGCGCCCACCATCCGCTATTTCGATCTGTTCCTGCTGATCGATAACGAAAAAGATGAGGTCATCGAATTTCCTGAAGCGGCGGAGATCCGGTCAGCAGCGGCCTGACGAGACCGCACTTCATTATGCTCTGGGCCGTCTTCACGTTGATCGCTGCGGCGGCACAGACCGCGCGTAACGCCATGCAGCGCGAGCTGACCGCAAACCTCGGCACGGTCGGCGCGACTCATGTGCGTTTCCTGTTCGGATTTCCGTTCGCGCTGCTTTTTCTGTTCGGGCTCGTCGCGGTCACAGGCGATCACTTGCCGACGCCACCGCCCGCCTTCTGGCCCTGGGTGCTCGCGGGTGCGCTCGGCCAGATCGCGGCCACCGCGTTGATGCTCGCTGCGATGGGTGAACGATCGTTCGTCGTCGCGTACGCCTATATCAAGACCGAGCCCGTGCAGGTTGCGCTGTTTGGGCTCGTTTTTCTCGGCGATAAAGTCACGCTGCTGTCCGCTGCGGCGATCCTGATCGCGACCGCCGGGGTGATCGTGATCTCGCTCAAGCCACGCACCAGCGATGCCGGCACCACGCGGTCGACGCTTATCGGGCTCGGCGCCGGCACAATGTTCGCGCTGTCGGCCATCAGCTATCGCGGTGCGATCCTGTCCCTCGGGCTCACGGATTTCGTGCTGGCAGCAACGTTTACGGTCACAGTCGGCCTCGTCATTCAGGCGGCGTTGCTCTCGGCCTATCTCGTGATGCGCGACCCCAAAGTTCTGCACGCCATTGCGCGGGCGTGGCGGCCCTCGCTTTTTGCCGGATTTATGGGCGCTTTCGCGTCGGAATTCTGGTTCCTCGCCTTCGCCATCACGACCGCGGCCAACGTGCGCACGCTGGCGCTGGTCGAGGTGCTGTTCGCGCAAGGCGTCACACGATTCATATTCAAGCAACCGACCACCCGGCGCGAGGGCCTCGGCATCGTGCTTGTGGTTATCGGTGTCGCGTTACTGGTGTGGGCGTACTAGTTCGTTACCGTCGTCGCGCCTTCGCGGGGACGACAGCCGGGAGGCAGACGACCAATCAGTTCCTCTCATCCGGCAACGGCGGGAGCGGGTGGAATTCGATGCCTTCTTCGGAAAGTTCTGTTGCTTCCTCGGGAGTAGCCACACCGTAGATCGAGCGGTGATCAATTTCCCCATAGTGCATCTTGCGTGCTTCCTCGGGGAACTTCGCGCCGACATTGTCGGCGTTCTTGGTGAGATGGTCGCGCAGCTCCTTGAGCTTGGCCCTGAATTCCTGTTCCTGTGGCGAAATCATTGCCACCGGCGCAGGTGATGCCGGTACAGGCGTCGACTCGGCCGTTGCCGCAGGCGCCTCGATGGCCGTCCGCTCCTTTTTTGCGGTGTTGGACAGCCGCGGCGCCATGATCGCTTTTTCCACCTTGGCCGAGCCGCATTGCGGACAGGTCACGAGGCCGCGCTTGGCCTGCTTGTCGTAGGCGGCCGAATCCTGAAACCAGCTCTCAAACTGGTGGCCTTGCTTGCAGATGAGTGCGTAGTGAATCATTCCGCCCTCCGCACGACGTGGAGGTGCGCCGGCTCCGCCAGCGGCTCAACGATTTCAAAACGCCGGCCGTGCTGCAGCGACGGAATACGCGCACGTGCGCTAGCCACTTCCGCGGGATTGATCTCGGCCATGATGACCCCCGGCTCGGTGCCACCTTCCGCAATGATGCGCCCCCAAGGGTCAACGATTAGTGAATGGCCGTAGGTGTCTCTGCCATTTTCATGTTTACCGCCCTGTGCGGCGGCAAATACGAAACTGCCGTTTTCGATGGCCCGCGCCCGCATGAGAACGTGCCAGTGTGCTTCGCCGGTTTGCTTGGTGAATGCGGACGGGATCGCCAGCATGGTTGCCCCGGCTTCGGCCAGTGCGCGATAGAGCGCGGGAAAGCGCAGGTCGTAGCAAACGGTAAGCCCCAGGCGGCCCCACGGGAGATCTGCCAGCACCGCCAATTCGCCGGGGCGGTAGTTGCGCGACTCGCGATAACTCTCGCCGCCTGCAAGGTCGACGTCGAACATATGAATCTTGTCGTAGCGCGCGAGGATGTCACCCTTCGGGTCGATCAGGAACGAACGGTTGGCAGCGCGGTCGGGCGAAATCTTGATCGCGAGCGAACCGATATGGACGTAGATCCCGAGCTTGCGGGCAACCTCGCGCAAGGTTGCAAGCGAGGCATCCGCCTCTTCCTCGACGACCACGGAGAAAAGCTGCTCGCGCTTGGCGGCCAGGATATTGGTCATCTCCGGCGTGAGCACATAGTCGGCTCCGGCCGATTTCGCCTCACCGATCATGCGCACGGCATCATCGCTATTGGCGCCGGGCGTAAGCCCCGAGCGCATCTGGATCATTGCGGCTTTGAAGGTACCGGCGCTCATGCGGATGCCCCATCGCCGGAGAGCAATGTGTCGAGTGTGCCGGCGCGCTCCAGCGCGTGCAGCTCATTGCTGCCCCCGACATGCGTCATCCCGATGAAAATCTGCGGCACAGTCATGCGTCCGTTTGCGCGTTGAATCATTTCCTCGCGGCGATTGAGGTCACTGCTAACATCGATCTCGCTGTACTTCACGCCTTTCCGCTTCAGCAGAGCTTTCGCGGCATTGCAATAGGGACAGGCGCGGGTCGTATAGATGTCAACGGGCGGCATATGTTTTCTGCGCTTTGTAAGCGTCTTTTATATGGGAGCGCGTGCCGGCGCCACAACCCGCGCGAATACCAGAACGTCGATATGGGCGGCGCCCGCCCGCAATAGGGCCCGGGCACAGGCATCGACGGTGGCGCCGGATGTGAGGACGTCGTCGATCAACACCACACGCCGTCCGGAGATATCGGCCCCGTGTTCGGCTGGCACGCGGAACGCGCCTTGGACATTGTCGGCCCGCTCGGTTTTTGACAGTCCGACCTGCTGCGGCGTGGCCCGCACACGTTTGAGCGAGCCGTGTGCAACCGGCACATGACAGAGGGCCGAGATCGCGCCGGCAAGCGCGGCCGATTGATTGAACCGTCGCGCCCACTGCCTGCGCCAATGCAGCGGGACCGGGGTCAGCACGTCGGCCTCTGCCAACAGCTCGCGGCCGGCACGCGCCATCCATTGCCCCATCATGGGAGCGAGGTCGAGCCGGTCGCTATATTTAAAGCCCTGGACCAGCTTGCGGGCGACGTGGTCGTAGCGCACGGCCGCGCGTGCCCGATCGTAGGCCGGTGGATTGGCGATGGCTTCCATCGACAACAGGCCAGGGCCGGGATCGTACCCGAAAGGGATACCAAGCCGCGCGCAGTAGGGGGGCTCGATGAGCGACAGTTTCGACCAGCAGGACGCGCATAGACCCATGCGCTCGTTAAGTGGCTCGCGGCAGGATGGGCACAGCGGCGGCAGTGCAAAGTCGAGCGCAAGGCGCAACGCCGTTAAAATGCCGCCGCGAAAGCGGGCGGCACGCGATGACCCTGTATCTGGCCTTGTATCCGGCCTTGCCGAAATAAGCTCGTTCATGCTGCAACCGTAGCAATCAGGGATGGGCGTGACAAAATCGCGGGTGCGCGACAGGACATATCAATGTCGTCAGGTCCCCAGATATTTGACCGGTCCTTGCTTCGGATGCGCCAACAGCGTGCTTGCTCGCTGGGCCCCGAAACGTTCCTGCTTGACCGCGTTGCCGATGACCTGGGTGAGCGGCTTTCCGCGGTGGTGCGTCGCTTCGAAATCGCCGTCGATCTCGGTACCCCGACGGATTCGGTACGACGGGCACTTGCCGCGAGCGGGAAGGTGACAACCATCGTCGCCGCTGAATTCAGGGCCGGGTCAGACCGTTCATTTTTGCGTGTCGGCGCCGACGAAGAGACGCTGCCGTTTGCCGACGGCTCGCTCGATCTGGTGACGTCGGCGCTGACGCTGCAGTTCGTCAATGATCTGCCGGGCACGCTGATACAGATTCGCCGCGCCTTGAAGCCGGATGGATTGCTATTGGCGGCGGTGGTCGGCGGAGAGAGTCTCGCTGAGCTGCGCGAAGCCATCGCCGCCGCTGAAAGCGAGATCGAGGGAGGCATCTCGCCGCGCGTTGCCCCGTTTGCCGACGTGCAGGAGCTCGGCGCACTCATGCAGCGCGCCGGGTTCGCATTGCCGGTCATCGACAACGAGCGGCTGGTCGTGCGTTACGATTCGGTTTTTGCCTTGATGCGCGATCTGCGCCGCATGGGCGCCACCAATGTGCTGCATGAGCGCCGGCGCAAGCCGCTGAAACGCGCAACGTTGCGACGAATGACCGAGATTTACGCGGAGCGCTTTTCCGACGCGGACGGCCGCCTGCGTGCAAGCTTTGAAATCGTCTGGCTGTCGGGCTGGGCGCCGCACGAAAGCCAGCAGAGACCTCTCAAGCCCGGCTCGGCGACGCAGCGATTGGCCGATGCCCTCGGTACCAGTGAAATATCGACGGGAGAGAAGCCGGAGCGCTTGCGTTAGAGCAGCGCCATGAGGTGTGCGACCAGCGGCACATCCGCCGGCGGCATTTCATAGTCGCGCAGCTTGTTTGGTTTCACCCAGGAAATCCGTTGGCCTTCCGCCGGGTTGACCGTTCCGTCCCAGCGCCGACAGACATACAGCGGCATCAGCAGATGAAAGTCCGGGTACGTGTGGCTCGCGAAGGTGAGGGGAGCGAGACAGGCCTCGCTCACAACTATTCCCAATTCCTCCTGCAATTCCCGTATGAGGGTCTCCTCGGGCCGTTCGCCATTCTCGATCTTGCCGCCGGGAAACTCCCATAGGCCGGCCATCGGTTTGCCCTGGGGCCGCTGTGCGATCAGCACGCGGCCGTCGGCGTCGATGAGGGCGCATGCGGCAACGAGAACGATCCTGGTAACCACAGCCCATCCGCCTCGACGATTCTAGGATCGGTAATCGCCATTGATGGCGATGTATTCCTTGGTCAGATCGCAGGTGAGCACGCGATCGCGGCCCTTGCCCAGCCCGAGCGCCACTTTCAGACTGATCTCCGGCCTTTTCATTGCTGCGCTTACGCTCGCCTCGTCATAGCCGGGGTCGCGCGCACCTTTGTGCGCGACGCGGATGCCGCCGAACCAGATCGAAAGTTTGTCCCGATTGGCAGGCTCGCCCGCCTTGCCGACGGCCATGACCACGCGTCCCCAATTCGCATCTTCACCGGCGATCGCCGTTTTCACCAGTGGCGAATTGGCAATCGACATGGCGATACGGCGTGCCGAGTTTTTCGACACGGCACCTTCCACGACGATTTCGACAAGTTTGCGCGCGCCTTCGCCGTCGCGCGCGATTTGCTCGGAGAGATCGGCAAGCACGGCGTGCAGCGCTTTCCTGAAGTCTTTCAGACGCGGGTCGGCTGCGCGTATGATACGCGGGCTTCCCGTGGCCTTTCCCGTAGCGAATATCATCAAGGTGTCGGACGTCGACGTATCGCCGTCAATCGTGACGGCGTTGAACGTATCGGCGACTCCGTCCTTCAAAAGCGTCTGCAGCGCGGATGCGGATATCGCTGCGTCAGTGAAGATAAAGGAGAGCATCGTCGCCATATCGGGCGCTATCATGCCCGCCCCTTTGGCGATGCCATTGATCGTGACTTTGGCCTTGCCGATCTTCGCCGTCGCCGTTGCCACCTTTGGGAATGTGTCGGTGGTCATGATCGCGCGCGCCGCGGCCGAAAAATCGTCAGCCTGCGCTCGTGCGACCATGCCCTCCATGACGCCGTCGAAGGCTTCAGCCTTCAGCGGTTCACCGATCACGCCGGTCGAGGCGAGGAAGACGTCGTCCGGTTTGCAGCCGGCCGCCCGTGCCGCAATCTGTGCCGTGAACCTGCAGGCATCGCGTCCGCTCTTGCCGGTGAAGGCATTGGCGTTGCCGGAATTGACCACCAGCGCGCGAGGTCTGGCTGTTTTGAGGCGCGCCCGACACCATTCGACCGGCGCCGACGGACATTTCGAGCGCGTAAACACGCCGGCGACCACCGTCCCCGGTTCAAACAGTGCGAGCAGAACATCGGTACGCTCCGCATACCGAATTCCGGCTGCGGCAGTCGCGAGCCTGACGCCGGGGATTGCCGGCATGTCCGGTACATTGACGGGGGCGAGGGGAGAAACCGACGTGCTCATGAGCGTGTCATATGAAAACAGGGATCCAAGGATCCATGTGCCTACCTAAGCGAAATGGCCGGCACAAGGCCGGCCATGACGAAAACATTTGATGAATAAGATCGACGTTACTTCTTCGCGGGTGCAGCAGGCGCAGGTTTGTCTTCGGCCTTTGCCGGCTTGTCCATTCGTTCGATCTTGGCATCGGCCCGCAGCTTGGTGACAAGCTCGGCCTGCGCCTTGCGCGTCACGAAATTCTCGATCTGCGGCTTCACGTCTTCGAACTTGGGCGCCGGCTTTGTGCGCTTCTCATCAACCTTGATTACATGCCAGCCGAACTGCGTTTTCACCGGCTCGGAAATCTGCCCTGCTTCCAATTTGAAGGCAGCGTCAGAGAATTCCGGCACCATCTGGTCCTTTGTGAAATAGCCGAGGTCACCACCGTTGGCCTTTCCTGACGGGTCCTCGGTGACTTCGCCGGCAACCTTGGCGAAGTCCTCGCCCTTCTTCAGGCGGACAATCACCGCCTTGACCTTGTCCTCGGCTTCCTTCCCCGCCTTGTCGTCGCCGGTGGGCGCCCGGAACAGGATATGACGGGCATGCACTTCCTTTTCGTCGCCGATCTGCTTGACCGCCTCGTCATAAACCTGGTGCATCGCGGCGTCAGTGAGACCTTGCTTGCCGACCGACTGCAGCAGACCTTCCATGAGCAGCTTCTTGCGAGCAAACTCAAGCTTGCGTTTAAAGTCGGCCGAATCGCCAAACTTCTTGTCCTCTGCTGCTTTCGACACGAGGATCATGTCGGCCACAAACTGCACCAGATAATCCTGTTTGGCCTCGGGCGACATCGGCGGGATCTGTCCGGCTTCATCCTCGGCGACGGCAAGGTCGCTCTGATGAACTTCAACGCCATTAACCTTGGCGACCAGCGGATCCTTGTCCTGGGCATGGAGCGGCCCGGTCATAAGAAAGAGCAGCGCCACAAGAGCGGCAAAAAAGCTGGCCGGGCCGGATCGGACCGGAAAGCCGGCGGGAACACAAATCGTCATGACGGCGTCCTTGGATGTATGGCCGCCGGTTCGGGCAGGCGGCGCGCGGACTATTCGCCCAACAACCGTGGCTTTGCAATGGCACTGTATCCGCGGGATTTGACGTCCCCGTGAGCCCGCCGGATTGCGGGCCTTGCAAGCCGCCAATTGACAACAATCCGACCCCCTCATATCTCTCGCTCAGCTTTGGCTGTTTGCCATTGGCCGGCGTGATTCACGTCGAATTTGCCCGAAAAGTGCCGCATTCCGGAGTGCCGGAAGCAAATCCGGCCGAGACGGCGTGATATAAGCGCCCGGCCTATTGAGGAGCCCCCCGAATGATCGGCGCCGTCGCCCGCAAGCTGTTTGGATCCGCCAATGAGCGGCGCATCCGCAGCTATCTGCCCCGGGTTGGCGAGATCAATGCCCTCGAAAAGGAACTGGAAGCCCTCTCCGACGATGCACTGAAGGCGCGCACTGTCGACTTCAAGAAGCAGGCCGCTGACGGCACCTCCCTTGATGACCTTCTGGTTCCCGCCTTCGCGACCGTGCGCGAAGCCGCCAAGCGAACGCTCGGCCAGCGTCATTTCGACGTCCAGCTGATCGGCGGAATGATCCTGCACGACGGTAAGATCGCCGAGATGAAGACCGGTGAAGGCAAGACGCTGGTTGCGACCCTTCCCGTTTATCTCAATGCAATCTCCGGCCGCGGCGTCCATGTCGTCACAGTCAATGACTATTTGGCCAAACGCGACGCCGACTGGATGGGACAGATCTACAATTTTCTCGGCCTCTCGGTTGGAGTCATCGTGCACGGGCTCGACGATGAGCAGCGCAAGAAGGCTTATGACTGCGACATCACCTACGGCACCAACAACGAGCTCGGGTTCGACTACCTGCGCGACAATATGAAGTACCGGCTGGAGGATATGGTCCAGCGCGGGCACATTTATGCCATCGTCGACGAAGTCGACTCAATTCTTGTCGATGAGGCGCGCACGCCGCTGATCATTTCCGGTCCACTTGATGACCGTTCCGAATTCTACAACACGATCGACGGTTACATTCCGCAGCTCGACAAGACCGACTATGAGGTCGACGAAAAGCAGCGGACGGTGACGTTGACTGAAGCCGGCATGGAAAAGCTCGAGCAACGGCTGCGCGCGGCCGGCCAGCTCAAAGGCGATTCGCTCTATGACGTGGAAAACGTCTCAGTCGTGCATCACGTCAATCAGGCGCTTCGTGCGCACAAGCTGTTCCAGCGCGACAAGGACTACATCGTGCGCAACGGCGAGGTCGTGATCATCGACGAGTTCACCGGCCGCATGATGCCGGGCCGGCGCTACTCGGAAGGCCTGCACCAGGCACTGGAAGCGAAAGAGCATCAGCCGATCCAGCCGGAAAATCAGACGCTCGCTTCGATTACGTTCCAGAACTACTTCCGCATGTACGAAAAGCTCGCCGGCATGACCGGCACTGCGCTCACGGAAGCCGACGAGTTCATGGACATTTACGGCCTCGAGGTGCTCGAGGTGCCGACCAATATGCCGCTTGTGCGCCTCGACGATGACGACGAAGTCTACCGGACGGCAACCGAGAAATACCGCGCCATCATCACGCTGATCGAGGATTGCAAGAAACGCGGCCAGCCGGTCCTGGTCGGCACCACCTCGATCGAGAAATCCGAGCAGCTTGCCGAGATGCTGCGGCAGCAGGGCTGGGAGCAACACGATTTCTCCGATCCCAATGCGTTCGCCGCGCTTTATTCGGGCGATGACGGCGCCACCAAGACCAAGGTGTTCGCCATCCTCAATGCCCGGTATCACGAGCAGGAAGCCTACATTGTTTCACAAGCCGGCGTGCCCGGCGCGATCACGATTGCCACCAACATGGCCGGGCGCGGGACCGACATTCAGCTCGGCGGCAACGCCGACATGCGCATCCGCCAGGAAATTGCCGATATCGAGGATCCGCGCGAGCGCGAGAAAAGTTCACGCGCTGACGACATCCGCCAGCAGGTTGCGCGGCTGAAGGAAAAAGCGCTGACCGCCGGTGGTCTCTTTGTGCTCGGCACCGAGCGGCACGAAAGCCGGCGCATCGACAATCAGCTGCGCGGCCGTTCCGGCCGTCAGGGCGATCCCGGCCACTCCAAGTTCTTCCTGTCGCTCGAAGACGACCTCATGCGCATCTTCGGCTCTGACAAGCTCGATGGCATGTTGCAAAAGCTCGGGTTGAAGGAGAACGAGGCAATCGTTCACCCGTGGATCAACAAGGCGCTCGAAAAAGCGCAGCAGAAGGTCGAGGCGCGCAACTTCGACATCCGCAAGAACCTGCTCAAGTTCGACAATGTCATGAACGATCAGCGCAAGGTGATCTTCGAGCAGCGGCTCGAGCTGATGCGCGACGAGACGGTCGATGAAACCATCGGCGATATGCGCCACGCGATGATCGAAGATTTGGTTGCCAAGCACGTTCCAGAGAATGCCTATCCGGAACAGTGGGACACGGCCGGCCTCGATCGTGCCCTGCGCGAAGTACTGACACTGGATCCTCCGGTCCAGGAGTGGGCGAAAGAGGAAGGAATTACCGTTGATGACGTGCGCGATCGCATCACGCGGCGCGCCGACGAATGGATGGCGGGCAAGGTGGCCAAATGGGGCCCCGAGGTCATGCGTTACGTCGAGAAGTCTATTTTGCTGCAGACCCTGGATCATTTGTGGCGCGAGCATCTCGTCATGCTTGAGCACCTTCGCCAGGTGATCGGCTTGCGCGGATATGGTCAGCGGGATCCGCTCAACGAGTACAAGGCGGAGGCTTTCTCGCTGTTCGAGGCAATGGTGGCGCATTTGCGTGAGGCGGTGACCGCGCAGCTCATGCGCGTTGAGGTCGTCCAGTCGCCGCCCACCGACGAGGCTGCGTCACTGCCGTACATGGAAGCGCACAAGGTCGATCCGACAACGGGCGAAGACGAGATGGCGCCGGCCTTGGCGCCGGTGCTGGTCGGGAATGGCAATGGCGTTGAAGCGGAACGCAATTCGAACGATCCGTCGAGCTGGGGCAAGGTCGGCCGCAATGAAATGTGCCCTTGCGGCTCCGGCAAGAAATTCAAACACTGCCACGGCAAAATAGCCTGAAGACGGCCGCATTGATTGCGGGCATGACGCGCCCGCTCGCCGGCGCTATTTGTCCATCAGCGTATCAGCAAAGCCGAACAAGCGGCGCGGTGTGCCGTAAAAGAGAGCGCGGCGATCCGTCGGGTCGGGAAAAAGCATTTCGACCAGTTCGACCAGCGGTCCGTAATCCTGCCGTTGCGGCGCGCGCAGGAACGGCCAATCCGAAGCCCACATACAGCCATCAAGTGTAAACGCGTCGACGATGGCGCGAACGAACGGCCACGTATCTTCGAAGGGGTAGGGCATCAGGGAGAATTTCGCATAGCCGGAAAGTTTCACGCTGACCCGCCGTGTTCGGGCGAGCCGCAGCAGTGCCTGGAAACCCGGCTGGTTGAGTCCGGCCGCGATCGTCGGTCTTCCGCAATGATCGATCAGCACGCGGACGGACGTCGCTTCGATCCAGGGCACAAATCTCAGAAGCTGATGGTGCTCAGTCTGGATTTGCAGAAACATGTCGAGTTCCGCGAGCCGGGCGATCAGATCGCCGGCGTGCTCGTAGTAATCTATGCCATGAAATGTCGGATTGAACGCCGCGCCGAGGATTCCCTGGTCTTTCAATTTCTTCAGCGCCGCGAGATCGGCATTAAAAGGAATGATTGCAATACCCTTCAGGTGTCCGCCACTTCGCGCGATCGTGTCGAGCATGCATGAATTATCGCCGCCGTAACCGGAATTCGGCTGGACCAGAAGGGCATGGTCGACGCCATAGGTCTTCATGATTTGGTGAAACTGGGCGGGAGTGCCGATCTCCTGTCCAGCCGGCTTGTATTCAATATCCGGGCCATACGGAAAGCGAACCGGATCCAGCACGTGCGCGTGACAATCGATTTTCGGCTCGTTGAAAGTGCTCATTGCGCGAGGTTGTTTTTCAGCGCCTGCGCCAGCTGCTTGCGCAAGGCGCGGTCGCGCTTGAGATGCCACTCGCGGCTCATGGCGTGGCGCTTGCTCGCGCAACGTTCCGAATAAAGCAGCACCCAGCTGCGGCCGCGTGTTGAGCGTGCACCCTTGCCGGCATTGTGCTGGGCCAATCGCCGCTCGACATTGTCAGTCCAGCCGACATAGGTCAGGTGGCGATTGTTCGCGAGGGTGCCGAGAACATAGACGTAGCAGTCCATGCTTCGTCCAGTTGTGTCGAGTCTAAACCGGTTATCGGAAACTGTTGAACGAGCCAACCGGAACAACCGGTTGCGCGCCTGCAAGCAAGCCATTGTTGCTCGCCGGCGGGGTGGAATAGGCCGTACGAACTTCGGGCTGTTGCTGTTGTGGTTGCACACGCGGCGGTTCGGCCTTGTCGGCCTTGGCCGGTTGTGGCGTTGCGGGCCACGCAGGTGCCGGAGCAGGCGCGGCCACGGTTTTTGCCGCCGTCTCGCGGGCTTTCGGCGCCGGCGTAACCGGAGCGGGCGTTGCTGCAGCCGCGGTGGAATGCACCGGCACGGAAGCACCTGCTGAAGCAGTGCGGACTGGGGCAACGGAAGCGGCTTGCTTCGGTTTTGCCGCCAGGTCGGTATTGCCGCTTCGCCCGGCAACCTGCTCTTTTTCGTGCGTTGACGAGGCAGCGTCCGCCTTCGAACCACCGAACCAGCCGTCAATGAGTCCCGCGATCGTGGTTGGCTTGTCAGCGGGAGCTTCGCCCTGCTTCGGCTGCGGCGCAGCCCGCGGCATCGGCACGCTCGCCACCATGACTGACTCTCTGCCTGCCGCCACCGCAGGCTCCGGCCTGACCGGCGCTTCAGCGCTCGCGGCCGGCGGCGTGACCGTGGTGGTGCGGGGCAGCGCACCCGGTGCTTCCGAAACGCGCGGCAGCGCGCCCGGCGCAGTTGTTGTGCTGGCCACCTGATAGCGGCCGTTGTTGTCGAGACCGCTGGGCGTCGAAAGCTTGGCCAGGAATACCGGGTTCATGCCGCCGTCAACGCCGGCGCGGGACGCGACCGTCGATACGCCACTGGCGATGTATTCCGCCATCTTGCGCTGCTCTTGCCGCTGATGATCGTTGACTGCATCGGCGACGTTCTTGTCGAGCTGATAGGCCGGACAAGCGGCCTTTGCATTGAACGACAGCGGCCTGGTGGAATCATCTGGCGGCGCAGCATCGAAGACGTAACGTTTGTCGCAAACCGCGACCTTCGGCTCCTGATGCGACGCGTCGAAGTGGTCATAGCCTTCCTTGAGCATCTTCCAGAACGCGAAGTTCGGGTTGTTGCGATGCTTGGCCATGTTCAGTGCCGTCATCCGGAACGGATAGGCCTGCAGCTGGAAAGCCTTTTGCCCGCCGAAGAACGACTCGCGGGCCAGCGCGTAAATTTCCTGGATCTGCTCGTCGGTCATCGCGTAGCAGCCGCGCGAGGAGCAGTCGCCATGCACCATCAGTTCCGAGCCGCTGTAACCCATCGCGCGGTCATAGGCGTTCGGAAAGCCGGTGTTGAAGGCGAGGTAGTAGCTGGAGTTCGGATTCATCTGTCCGGGCGTGATGGTGTAGAAGCCTTCCGGCGCCTGACGGTCGCCTTCTTTCTTCTTGGGGCCCAGATCGCCCGACCAGCGGCAGATCGGATAGGTCTTCAGAAGTTCGAATTGGCCGTCGCGGTTCTGCTTCCAGATCTCCATCTCCGCCTCTTCCTTGAAGATGCGGCCGAGGATCGGAGACTCCTTATCCATATTCTTGGAGGCCATTTCGGCGAGTGTCTTTTCGGACAGCGGCGCCTTTGCGCGCCCGGTCGGTGTGATGCTGTCGGCATCGCAGCCAGCCAGGGCAATCGCAGCCGCAACGGCCGCGGACGCGAGAAGCGCGCGAACGAAAAGTCGATTCAAGCCTGATTCTCCCCGGAGAGGCGGGCCCTGATTGAGTAATGGTTATCCTTAAGATGTGGCATCTGCAAGGCGATCCACACCATTCCAGGCTACCGCTAACCCCATGGTAAAACAAAAGTAAATGGCCCGGTTCGTCAACCGACGCTGCGTCCCATGTTGAGGAACTTCTCACGCCGCAATTTTCGCACCGTCTCTCGGTCTAGTCCCTGCAGCTCCGAAAGGGCCGTGGCGATGGCTTCGCCGGTCGCGGTGATGGCCGCCTGCGGGTCGCGGTGGGCGCCCCCGGTCGGTTCCGGCACCACGCTGTCGATCACGCCGAAGCGCACCATGTCCTGCGCGGTGATTTTCATGTTGGTCGCAGCCTCCTGCGCCTTGGCCGTATCGCGCCATAAAATCGAGGCGGCGCCTTCCGGGGAGAT
This sequence comes from Pseudolabrys sp., assembly GCA_036496445.1. Taxonomy (GTDB): domain Bacteria; phylum Pseudomonadota; class Alphaproteobacteria; order Rhizobiales; family Xanthobacteraceae; genus Pseudolabrys. The sequence goes on from DASXLC010000034.1 coordinate 14,231, forward strand.
CACGCTGTAGATGGCGTGTTCCAGCATCAGCACGCGATTGGCGGCAGCAATTGCGATCGCCCCGCCAGAACCGCCTTCGCCCAGGATCACCGCGACGTTCGGCACGCCAAGTGACAAACATGTCTCGGTGGATCGGGCAATCGCTTCTGCCTGACCACGTTCTTCGGCACCAATGCCGGGATAGGCACCTGCTGTGTCCACCAGTGAGATCACCGGAATGCCGAAGCGGTCCGCCATGTCCATCAGCCGAACCGCCTTTCGATAACCTTCCGGGCGCGCCATGCCGAAATTATGTTTGAGGCGGCTTTCTGTGTCGGATCCTTTCTCATGGCCGATGATGCAGACGCTCTCGCCGCGGAAGCGGCCGAAGCCGCCGACGATGGCAGCATCGTCGCCGAACTTCCGGTCACCGGCGAGGGCAATGAAATCGCTGACCAGCCCGGCGATGTAGTCGAGGCAGTGTGGCCGTTGCGGATGCCGGGCAACCTGAGTCTTCTGCCAGGGTGTGAGCTCAGAGTAGAGCTCCTGCAAAGCCAGCGCTGCTTTCGACTCCAGTCGGTTGATTTCCTCGCTGATCGCGACGGCATTTCCCGCCTCGCCCATCGCGCGCAGTTCCTCAACCTTGGCCTCCAGCTCGGCCACCGGTTTTTCGAAATCGAGATAACTGCGCATTGGGTCCAGGTTAGTCTTGTGTTTTCGGGCGGAACTGACGCGGGCCAAGCCTCTAAGTCAAGCAAACGGGTTAATTTCGCTTTTATGAATGTTTTTGGCTAGTTGTCCGTGAGCGGATGCAGATCGCGGACCAGCGTTTTCAGCCGTTCTTCCAGCACGTGCGTATAGATTTGCGTGGTCGAAATATCCGCGTGCCCGAGCAGGGTCTGCACCACCCGCAGATCCGCGCCGTTATGCAGGAGATGGCTGGCAAAGGCGTGACGCAGAACGTGTGGGCTGAGGCGTTCAGGCCGAATGCCGCAGGCCTGGCCGAGCGCCTTGAGTTCGCGGGCGAAATGCTGCCGGGTCAGGTGGCCCTGCTCGCCAAACGAGGGGAACAGCCATTTCGACTTCGCATCGCGCTCACCTGTGGCACGCAGTTCGAGGTACTCGGACATGGCGCGTTTAGCCTGCTTGTTGAGCGGGACAAGCCGCTCCTTGCTGCCTTTGCCCCGCACGATCAGCATGCGCTGGTCGCGCTGCGCCGCGGACGAGGGGAGTGCCACAAGCTCGGACACCCGCAGGCCAGTGGCATAGACGACTTCGAGCAGACACAGCAGGCGCGCGGCGCGTAGCCGCTGCGGCGGCGGCTGCCTGGTGTTCTCGCTGTTGGCCCGCGCCTGCTTGAGAAGCGTGTCGACTTCGGCGATCGAGAGCACCTTCGGGAGCACCCGTGCGCGCTTCGGCCCTTCCAGCACTGCGGCCGGATCGTCAGCACGTTTTCCCTCAGCGTAGAGAAATTTGTAGAGCTGACGTACCGCCGACAGGCGGCGCGCCTGCGACGACGCCTTCAACCCGCGCCGGGAGAGAGTCGCGATGAATCCGCGCAGGTTGTCGGTTGTCGCATTGGCGACTGTGCGCTTTGCCGCGCGCAGATGCGCCGACAGATCATCGAGATCATTCCGATAGGCGGAAAGCGTATTCGCGCCGGCGCCGCGTTCGGCTGCGAGCATGTCGAGAAACAATTCGACCAATGCCTCGTCGGATGTTCCTGGCCGGCGGCTCATCGCCTCGCCTTGTCTCCGGCGTCAATGATTTTTGAGAAACTTGTCGGGCGGAATGGTCACGATGATCTCGCGTGGCTGATATTTGACAAAGGTGGCGAGCGAGAACACCGCGCCGTACCCCAACCCGACGAGCAGGCCGAGGAAAACGAGAAATCTGAATAAACTCGGCATGATCAAATCCGGCGAACGTTGATGCGTGAGCGCCTATCGATTTTAGGCGAGCTACGACCACGTTCCGGAACCGCTGACAAGACCGCTCTCGCGGTTGTCGCGATTACTGGTATATGGAACCGTGGATTCGCTTCGGAACCATAGCATGGTTAACGGTGCCATTCAAAAACCGGCGGAAAAAGGCCTGGAATCGGCGGTGGTCCGTGCACTCGGCAGCCGCTCGATTGTGCTCGTCGGCATGATGGGCGCTGGCAAATCATCGATCGGACGAAGGCTTGCCGGCCGACTTGGAATTCCTTTCATTGATGCCGACACCGAGATCGAAAGCGCCGCGGGCATGACCATACCCGAGATTTTCGACAAGCACGGCGAACCGTATTTTCGTGCCGGCGAGAAGCGCGTCATTGCACGCCTTCTCGACAACGGTCCGCAGGTGCTCGCGACCGGCGGCGGATCCGTGATGGACGCGCAGACTCGCGCGCTGATCGGTGAAAAGGGCGTCTCGGTCTGGTTGAAGGCAGACATCGACGTGCTGCTCAAGCGCACCAAGCGCCGCAGCGACCGTCCGCTGGTGGAAAAAATCAGGGATCTTCTGCCGACGCGCGAGCCGCTCTATGCGCAGGCCGACATCGTCGTGCAGTCGCGCGACGAGCCGCACGACACGATTGTTGACGAGATCATGGCCCAGTTGCCGAAACGCCTTGGCCTTGGCGGGGAGAAATCGCCATGACCGCGCCGTTGCGACAGGCCGAGCAAACGACGGTGAGCGTGGCTCTCGATGCGCGCGCCTATGACATTGTGATCGGACGCGGGCTGCTTCCGAATTTGGGTGAGCGTATCAAGGCGCTGCGGCCGGGTGCGCGGGTTGCGATCGTCAGTGATGAAACCGTCGCCAGGCTGCATCTGCAAGCTGCCGAAGCAGCGCTCAAGTCTTCTGGCGTCGACAGCGCGCGGATCGTTGTGCCGGCAGGCGAAGGTTCAAAGAACTACGCGACATTCGAGAAAGTCTGCGAGGCAATCATTGCCGCGCGCGTCGAGCGCAATGATCTCATCGTTGCGCTCGGCGGCGGCGTGATCGGCGATCTCGCAGGGTTTGCGGCGTCTTCCGTACGGCGTGGGCTCGACTTCGTCCAGGTGCCGACGACGCTGCTCGCGCAGGTGGATTCCTCGGTCGGCGGCAAGACGGGCATTAATTCCCGCCAGGGCAAGAATCTGATCGGTGCCTTTCATCAGCCGGTGCTGGTCATGGCTGATACCGCCCTGCTCGACACATTGCCCAAGCGCGAATTCCGCGCCGGCTATGCCGAAGTTGCCAAATTCGGTCTTCTTGGCGATGCGGCGTTCTTCGCCTGGCTCGAGAAAAACTGGCCGGACGTGTTCGCGGGCGGTCCGGCACGCGAACACGCGATTGCGGTCTGTTGCCGCGGCAAGGCGGCCATCGTTGCGCGGGATGAGCGCGAAACCGGTGAACGCGCGCTGCTCAATCTCGGACACACCTTCGGGCACGCAATCGAAGCGGGCTGCGGGTTCTCCGATCGGTTGCTGCACGGCGAGGCGGTGGCGCTGGGCATGGCGCTGGCGTTCGAATTTTCGACCCGCAAAGGGCTTATTGGAGCCCCGGAAGCCGCGCGTGCGGCCGCGCATCTTGCGGCGGTTGGTCTGCCTACCCATCTCAGGGATGTTCCCGGCGGCACGCCGGGCGCAGATGCATTGATGGATCTGATCGCTCAAGACAAAAAAGTAAGGCGCGGCACGCTCACATTTATTCTGGTGCGCGACATTGGCCGGGCTTTTGTCGAAAATAATGTCGACGCCGCCGAGGTGCGGGCGTTTCTCTCTGATAAACTTGCCGAGCGATGACCACGACCGACTGGCTTTCCCTTGTCGTCGTTCTGATCTGCCTGCTGCTTTCAGCCTTCTTCGCCGGCAGTGAAACCGCGCTGACCGCTTCGTCGCGCGCCAGCATGACCCGTCTGGAAAAGCACGGAAACCGTCGCGCCGGCATCGTCAATCGCCTGCTCGAACAGCGCGAACGGCTGCTCGGCGCGCTGCTGTTCGGAAACAATGCGGCCAATATCGCCGCTTCCTCACTGGCGACTGGCGTACTGCTGGCCTGGTTCGGCAATGCCGGCGTGGTTTACGCGACGGTGGCGATGACGATCCTTGTCGTCGTGTTTTCGGAAATATTGCCGAAGACGGCGGCTTTCAATGCGCCCGATCGCATCGCGCTCGCAGTTTCGCGACCGATGTACTGGTTTGTCAGATTTTTTGCACCCGTGCTGATGACGATCGAAGCCCTGGTGCGGTGGCTGCTCAAGCACGTCGGCATGAAAGTCGGCGAAGATCAGCAGGTGCTGTCGGCGCGTGAGGAATTGCGCGGCACCGTCGATCTCCTTCATCGTGAAGGTAACGTCGAAACCCTCGACCGCGATATGTTTGGCGGCGTACTCGATCTGCGTGAACTGGCGGTCTCCGATGTGATGATCCACCGTACGAACATGATCACGCTCGACGCCGACGATTCGCCGGAAGACATCGTCAATACGGTCATCGCCTCGCCGGTCACGCGACTGCCGTTGTGGCGCGGGAATCCGGAAAATATTATCGGCATCCTGCACGTGAAGGATCTGCTGCGCGCGTTGCATGCGGTCGACGGCGAAGCCTCGAAGGTTGACATCGCCTCATTGCTGACTCCACCGTGGTTCGTACCCGACACACG
>DASXLC010000035.1:0-4264 GCA_036496445.1 Pseudolabrys sp.
GCGGCTTTATTCCGCCGCCACGGCGCAAGCCTCGGCGCTCTCATCGAAGGCTTCGCACATGCGCCGCGCTTTATTCAGATTCTCGTCGGTGAGCACCTCGTGGGTCGGACCCCACGCGACCGGTTCGCGTGCCAGCAATAATGTCTCGGGGAATACCGCTCTCACCAGATCGACGTCATGGAGAGCGGCAAGTACCGTGCGCCGCTCGGCATGCCAGCGCTGCACGAGAGCCAAGAGTTCGGCAGAGGTTCTGGCGTCGATAGCGGCGAATGGCTCGTCGAGCACAATCAGGCGCGCATCCTGGGCAACCAGCCGGGCAAACAGCATGCGCTGCATTTGCCCGCCGGAAAGCGTACCGATGGCGCGGCGCTCAAAGCCCGTCAGTCCGACTGCTGCGATTGCCGCTTTGATGGCGTGATTATCCTTGCCGGCAATACCGCCGAACACGCCTCGGCTGCGCCACAGGCCCATCGCCACCATGTCGTAAACACCGATTGGAAACGAGCGGTCGATTTCCGGTACCTGCGGCAGATAGGCGATGCCGCCGCCATCGAGGCCGTGGCGCTCGATTGAACCCGCCAGCGGTTTGAGTGTGTCCACGATCCCCTTGAACAGAGTCGATTTGCCGGCCCCGTTTGGTCCGACCACGGCGACCAACGCGCCGTTTCTTACCGTACCGTCGAGGTGATGCACGGCGGGATGGCGTTCGTAGCCAAGCGTCAGATTTTTGAATCGCAGTTCCGGCATCGTTTCGCTCCGGCCTCAGCGAATGGCCCACCAGAACGCCACCCATAACAAGGCGATGACAATTCCAGCCGCCACCAGGCGGTGCGGCGCGGATAGCCGCAACAGCGACGGTCCGATTGGCGCTGACGGATGCGGTCCATCGTCATGGTGATGATGGTGGCTCATCGGTTGGTCCAGGTCGGGTGGGATGAAGCTTAAAAATGGGCTCACACGGGGACGTACAAATGGGGTTACAAGTGATGTTACAATATAACATCATGCCCGGTGCACGCCAGCCAGCGGGCTTTGATCTTGTTTGCCCCGCGCGGCTCTTGCGCCAGCTGTCACCGCTGCCGATTATCGCGCCTCTCTCCTGATAAGGTTCGTGCATGACCGAACAAAACCCGCGGGTCGTCTGTATCGGCGAGGTGCAGCTCGAATTGACGCGTGGCGCAGATGGCACGTTCGCGCCGGCTTGTGCGGGTGATGGTTTAAATACCGCCATCTACCTTGCGCGTTCTGGGCTCGACGTCGGTTTCGCCACTGCCGTTGGCGACGATCCTTATTCCGACAGCATCATGGCTCTGGCGTCGGCCGAAGGACTGGCCGGCAATCTCATCCTGCGCGTGCCAGGCCGTCTGCCGGCATTATGTTTAATTGAGCGCGGCCGATCGGGGGAGCGCGTTAGCCTGGTCTGGGCAGACGGCGCCCCAGCGCGTGAACTATTCGAACTTCCCGATTGGATGCGGATTGCAGAAAGCCTCGTAGCGGCACGGTTGATTTACTTTTCCGGCATCACGCTGTCGCTATACTCGAATAACGGGCTTGGCCGTTTGTTTGCTGCGCTCGAGGTTGCGCGGCAGCGCGGCGCCAAGGTTGCTTTCGACGGCAATTTTCGCCCCGCGGGCTGGAAGGGAAACTTGGCGCGCGCGCGTACTGTCTTTATGGAAGCACTCAAACGCGTCGATATCGCGCTACCGACCTTCGATGATGAAGCCGTGCTGTGGGGCGATCCATCACCGGAGAGCACGGTCGCTCGGCTGCAGGCCTTCGGTGTCGGCGAAATCGTGGTCAAGAATGGCCCGAACAGTGCGCTGGTCGCTGCATCCGGCGCTCTGCAATTCGTACCGGTGCCCGAAATCCTGGCGCGAGTCGATCCGACGGCGGCAGGCGATGGATTTAATGCCGGTTATCTTGCCGCCCGGCTCTGCGGCAGCGAGCCCGAACAAGCGGTAAGCGCCGCGCATCGGCTCGCTGCCGATGTGCTGCGCCATCCCGGCGCACTTCTGCCGCGCAGCGCCGCCGCCATCCATTGAGCAGGAACGCGGCATAGCGTCCCATAGGTACCGGTTGCCCAGCTTTATTTGCAACTGACAAAAATTCCATAGAAGCGTCCTTGGCCGGCTCCGGCATTCGCGCTATGGAGGGGAACACCCAATACAAGGGGTCAAACGGCCGTCTACGGTCGCATTGGAGGAAACGTCTATGACCCGCAAGATCACGCGACGCTCCGCGGTCGCACTCGCGGCCGCCGCGCCGGTCGCACTGGCAAGCCGCGGTTTTGCACAATCGCCCATCGTCATTAAGTTCAGCCATGTCGTGGCGAACGACACGCCCAAGGGCAAAGGCTCGCTCAAGTTTAAGGAGCTCGCTGAGCAATACACCAACGGCAAGGTGAAGGTCGAAGTCTATCCGAACTCACAACTGTTCAAGGACAAAGAAGAGATCGAGGCCTTGCAGCTTGGGTCGGTGCAGATGCTGGCGCCGTCGACCGCGAAGTTCGCGCCGCTCGGCGCCAAGGAATTCGAGGCGCTCGATCTGCCGTGGCTGTTCAAGGACGACGAGACCTACACCAATGCGATGAAAGGCGAAGTCGGCAAGTGGCTGTTCGCGAAACTAGAGTCGAAAGGCATCAGCGGCCTTGCTTATTGGGACAATGGCTTCCACATGACATCGGCCAATCGTCCGCTCCTGGCGCCGACCGATTTCCAAGGTCTAAAAATTCGCATCTCGGGATCGAAAATCGCGGATCAGTATTTCCGCGAACTCGGCTCGATTCCGCAGATCATGGCCTTCTCGGAAGTCTATCAGGCGCTGCAAACCGGCGTGGTCGACGGTTGTGAAAATACCCCGTCCAACTATCTGACGCAAAAATTCCACGAGGTGCAAAAGCACATCACCGTTTCTTATCACGCGCACCTGCAATATGCGGTGGTCGTGAATAGCAAATTCTGGAATGGGTTGCCGGCCGACATCCGCGTTCAGCTCGACAAAGCGATGGCGGAGGCGACCGCCTACACGAATTCGATCGCCCGCAAGGAAAACGAAGATGCGCTCGCGGAGATCAAAGCCTCGGGCAAGACCACCCTGCATTATCTGACCGACGATCAGCGCAAGGCGTGGCAGGTTGCTATGGCGCCGACCTATAAGTGGGCCAAGGGACGCGTCGGCGGCGAAGTGCTCGACCTGCTGGCGAAGCAACTCGATATCAAAATGAACTGACGGTCGGATTGCTGTGCCAAAATGAGAACGGCCGGGAGTGCGAAACCTCCCGGCCGATTTCGCGTGAGAGGGGGATCAGGTGTTTTTGCGAGCGCTCGATCATCTTGAGGAATGGCTCATCGCTACGCTCATCGCGGCCGCAACCGCGTTGATTTTCGTCGCGGTGCTGCACCGCTACAGCGCCGGCGTTTCGATTGATCTCGCCAAATGGACTGCTGCGCACGGCGTGCCGGTGGTTCCGGATATCCTGCGCGCGATCTATTCGTGGCTCGTGGCGCGCGACCTGTCCTGGGCGCAAGAACTCTGCATCTACATGTTCATCTGGATGGCCAAATTCGGCGCCGCCTATGGCGTGCGCACCGGCATCCATGTCGGCGTCGACGTGCTGGTCAACCTGCTGCCGCCAGCGTCCCGCAAAAAGGTAATCATCTTCGCGCTGCTTTGCGGCGCGCTGTTCACCGGCGTGGTCGCGGTGTTCGGCGGCTTGTTCGTGAACGAGATGTTCGAAACCGGCCAGCAGTCGAACGATCTCGAAGCCCCGATGTGGATCGTCTATTTAACTTTGCCGCTCGGCTCGGGGCTGATGTGCTTCCGCTTCTTGCAAGTGGCGTGGTGGTTCTATTGGACCGGACAGCTCCCGCACAGCGACGTGGCGCATGTCGAGGGCGCCGACGACCACGCACTCATGGCCGCTCCGGACCCGCTCCATCCGGCTGGCGTCGGCCCGGCGGGCGTACAAGCGCGCGGCATTACTCCGCTCGGCATGATCCTGATACTGACGCCGCTCTTGATCGTGGCGATCTGTGTCGCGCATGCAACAGGTCTCATTGTGCTGCCGCAGAGCCTGCGCGTGGTCATCGTGTTTGTGCTGCTGTTCGCGCTGATGTTGACCGGCATGCCGGTCTCGATCGCGCTCGGGCTCACCGTATTGACGTTCCTGTTCACGCTGACTGACGTGCGTACGGAATCGGTTGCGCTCAAGCTGTTCACCGGCCTGGAAAGCTTCGAGATCATGGCCGTGCCGTTTTTTATCTTG
>DASXLC010000036.1:0-20871 GCA_036496445.1 Pseudolabrys sp.
CGCACGGTCGAGACGGCGAGGGTAGTCAATTTAATGGGTACGGCCACCCAGGACACACGTTCGAGCGCCACGACGGTCAAATCGGTGGCGGACGATCTCGGCAGCGTCGCCAGCCGGATTCGCGCGCAGGTCGACCAATTCTTCGAACGGCTCAGCGCCTAGGTTGCTTCAAAAGCGGCCGGGATGTGGCGCGGAATTTTACCGGGCGCCACCAGGATCGCGTCGAACCGGATATCGCGAATCGTCTGGTCCGGATTTGCTGCCAGCCAAATTTCGGCAGCGGCCGCAATGCGCCGACGCTGCCGATCGCTGACCGCTTCCGCGGCTTCATCAAGGCTTGCACGCGCTTTCACCTCGGCAAACACAAGGAGGCGGCGCCGGCGCGCGACAATATCGATTTCACCAAGCGGGCTCCGCCAGCGTCGCGCCAAAATGCGGAATCCCTTCGCGATCAGGAAGGCGGCAGCGCGGCTTTCGGCGGAGATGCCGACCCGAAACGCTGCCTGTCGTTCAGGACGCGGCGCAGGCTTTAGCGGACGGGATGGTTGATCAGTCTGCGTCATCGCCGGTTTCTCTGGCGAGCACGAGTGCGCGCTGATAGACCTCGCGGCGCGAGCGGCCGGTGGCGAGCGCAACCTCGCCGACCGCGTCTTTGACAGAGACACGGGTCAGCGCCTGGCGCAGCAAGTCGTCTATGTTGTCCGCCGTTTCGTCACCATCCGGGGACGGTGCCACGACGATGACAAACTCGCCGCGAGTCTCCGCACCTTTGGAATATTCCTGCGCCAGGGTCACAAGATCGCTGCGTTTCACTTCTTCGTGCAATTTTGTCAGCTCCCGGCAGATTGCGGCTGCACGCGTTCCCAGGGTGGCGGCGAGATCGGCGAGTGCTGCCGCAATGCGCGGCCCACTCTCGAACAAGACAAGCGTCGCCGGAACATTGGCGAGCGCGGCAATGCGTTTCTGCCGTGCGCTTTGTCTGGGCGGCAGAAAGCCTTCGAAGAAGAAATGATCCGTTGGCAATCCGGCGACCGAAAGCGCGGTCAGCACAGCCGACGCGCCAGGGAGCGCGGTCACCGCATGACCGGCCTCGCAGGCCGCTCGCACAAGCTTGTAACCCGGGTCGGAAATTAAAGGCGTGCCGGCATCCGAAACGAGCGCGACAGCCTGGCCGTCGACGAGTCGTGCGAGCAATTTTGGCCGTGCCTCGGCCGCATTGTGCTCATGGTAGGGCGTGAGCGGAGTTGTGATGCCGTAACGTTCCGTAAGCTTGCGGGTGACGCGGGTATCCTCGCAGGCGATGATATCGGCGCCCGCGAGCAGTTCGAGCGCGCGCAGGGTGACATCGCCAAGATTCCCAATTGGTGTGGCGACCAGATAGAGACCGGGTGCGGCCTCGGCCGCCTTGATTGCGGTTCCAAAAGGCGCGTACCGGCGGGGCCCTGCTTTGCTTTCAATTGCCATAGACGGCACTCTAGACGGCCACCTTTGGCACGTCATCGGTGGCAAAATCTATCGCCCATTCATACTCTTAACTTTTGCTGCGATACCGGTTACGACTGCACAGAATCGTCGCGCGGGGAGCGACCATGCCGTCTATGTCGCGCAAGGAGGGGATGCTGGCGCATGCGTGGTATCGCGCGCGCATGATTCTATCCCTTTCCGCGACGGCAATAGTACTCGCCGCGTGCGCCACCCAATTGGGAGGCGGCGCGCCGACGCCGCAGCCGGGCGAGCCGACCTCAGCGAACGCTTCTGTCGGAGAAGGCCAGGTTCGTGTCGCTATGATCCTGCCACTATCCGCACAAGGCAACGCCGGCGTTGCGGCACAATCGATGAAAAATGCCGCTGAAATGGCACTCGCCGAATTCAAGAGCCCGAACATCCAGCTCCTGGTGAAAGACGACGGCGGCACTCCCCAAGGCGCACAAGCCGGCGCCCAGCAGGCCATCTCCGAAGGCGCAGAGATCATCATCGGTCCGCTGTTTGCGCAATCAGTCAGCGCTGTCGGACAGGTTGCGCGCGCACGCAATATTCCGGTGATCGCGTTTTCCACCGATGCCAGCGTGGCTGCGCGCGGCGTCTATTTGTTGAGCTTCCTGCCTGAAACTGATGTACGGCGTATCGTTGAATTTGCAGTTTCGCGCGGCAAGCGTTCATTTGCAGCGCTCTTGCCGGATAACGCTTACGGCACGGTGGTGGAGGCGGCGTTCCAGCAGGAAGTGTCCCGTCGCGGTGGCCGTGTCCTGGCGCTGGAAAAATATCCGCCGGATGCGAACCGAATGTCCGAGGTCGCCCGCCGCGTTGCGCAGGCGGCGAACCAGGTCGACAGTATTTTCATTCCCGATGGTGCCGATGCTGTGCCGCAGGTCGTGCAGGCGCTCGCCGCCGACGGGGTGAATCTCAAGCGGGTGCAGTTGCTCGGCACGGGGCTGTGGGACGATCCGCGTATCTTCTCGACAGCCGCGCTCGAGGGCGGGTGGTATGCGGCGCCGGAGTCAACCGGCTTCCGGAGTTTCTCCGGACGATATCGCGCCCGCTACGGACAGGATCCGGTGCGTACGGCGACCCTGGCCTATGATGCCGTCGCGCTGGTTGCTGCGCTTGTGAAGACGCAAGGACCGCAACGCTTCAGCGAGCAAGTGCTGACCAATCCGTCGGGCTTTGCCGGTATCGATGGCGTGTTTCGTTTCCGTCCTGAGGGGCCGAATGAGCGTGGCTTGGCCGTTCTGCGGGTGACGCCTTCCGGAGGCCAGGTCATTAGCCCGGCACCGCGCTCTTTCCAGCCAGGGACATAACCTAGGCCGCGAGATCCGCGACCACCGCATCGAGCAGCGGGAAACCGCTCTGCGTCACGCGCAACCGGCCGTCGGCGGTCGTTTCCACCGCGCCTTCATTGCACAAAATCGAAATACGCCTGGGATTGAGATTGCGGCCGGACAGCGCGCTGTAGCGCGCGAGATCGATCCCTTCGGCGAGCCGCAGTCCCATCAGCAGATATTCGTCGGCCGCTTCACCCGAGGTGAGCTTTTCTTCGACGATCAGGCCCGTGCCGGTTTCTTCCACGCGCATCAGCCATGTTTCCGGCCGCCTTTCCGTTTCGGTCGCGATGCGGCCGTTGTCGATTGTCAGCCTTCCATGTGCGCCCGGTCCGATTCCTGCGTAGTCATGTCCGCGCCAGTAAACCAGATTGTGCCGGCATTGAGCGCCGCGCCGCGCATGATTGGAAATCTCGTAGGCTGGCAGGCCGGCATCGGAGCAAACGGTCTGCGTGAGATCATAGAGATCGCGCGCGAGATCCTGGTCCGGAACGGTGAGCTTGCCCGCCCGGTGCAGGCCGAAGAACGGCGTGTCCGGTTCGATGGTCAACTGATAAAGCGAGAGATGTTCGGCGGCTTCGGCGATCGCGCGCTTGAGTTCCGCCTCCCAGCCGTCAAGCGTTTGCCGGGGCCGCGCGTAGATCAGATCGAACGAGTAGCGGTCAAATATCGAGCGAGCGACGGCAACCGCGTCGAGCGCTTCCTGCGCGGTGTGCAGACGGCCAAGTTCCTTCAGCGATGCGTCGTCGAGCGCCTGGACACCGAGCGATACGCGGTTGACGCCGGCTGCACGAAATCCCCGGAAACGCGTCGCTTCCACGCTGGTCGGGTTTGCCTCCAGCGTGATTTCGACGTCCGGCGCGACGGTCCAGTGTTTGCCGATGCAATCGAGAATTGCCTGCACGGATGACGGCTGCATCAACGACGGCGTGCCACCGCCGAAGAAAATACTCGATACAGTGCGGTCAGGCACGCGCGCGGCCGTCGCGGCGATCTCGGTTTCGTACGCACGGAGGAACCGTGCCTCATCGATGCCGCCATGACGCACATGGCTGTTGAAGTCGCAATAGGGGCACTTCGACAGGCAAAACGGCCAGTGCACATAAACCGCGAAGGGCGTTGTTAAGCTCATGTTAAGCATCATAGTCCGGGCGGCGCACGGCAGCTAGTGCGGCTGCAATCTCGCTGACTACAGTTGATTAAAATTGTAACGACCGGGAACAAACTCAAGCCTTGGACAGACACGCCTCGGCCAGTTTCATGAATGCGCGCGCGCGGTGTGACAAGCCTTGCCCTTGCGGCGGCAAACCGTGTTTTTCCTCAGCACTCATCTCACCGAATGTACGGTCGAAGCCGTCAGGGCGGAAAAGCGGATCGTAGCCAAAACCTCTGGCACCGCGTGGCGGCCACACGGCGATCCCGTCAATGCGGCCTTCGAATTCCTCCACATGGCCATCGGGCCAGGCAAGACATAGCGCGGCGATGAAATGCGCGCGCCTTTGCTCGGGCGCTTTCGCTCCGCGTTCGATCAGCAACGTCTGAATTTGATTCATGGCGGCGCGAAAATCCTTGCCGGGTCCTGCCCATCGCGCAGAGTGAATGCCCGGTTCGCCGTCAAGCGCATCGATGACCAGACCGGAGTCGTCGGCGAATGCCGGTTTTTCACTTGCCCGTGCGGCCGCCAGCGCCTTGATGCGCGCATTGGCGGCAAAGCTCGTTCCGGTTTCTTCCGGCTCGGACAGGCCGAGCTCGGCAGCGGAGTGCGTGTCGATGCCGTAAGGGGCGAGCAGCTCGCGCATTTCCCTGAGCTTGCCTGGATTATGGGTAGCGATCACCACCACCCCGGTGAGTTGTCTGCTCACATCACCGCCATTTTCTGCAAGCTGACAAGCTTTTCGATGCCCTTGCGCGCGAGCGCAAGCAATGCAGCGAACTGATCTTCACTGAACGGGGTCTTCTCAGCGGTGGCCTGGATTTCCACGATGTTGCCGGACCCCGTCATCACAAAATTGGCGTCAGTGTCGGCTTCCGAATCCTCTGCATAGTCGAGGTCGAGCACCGCTGTCCCTTTGCATACGCCGCAGGACACCGCGGCGATGTGATCGCGCAAGACGGTCGCCTTGATCATGTCACGGGCCTTCATCCAGCTCAGACAGTCGGCAAGTGCGACCCACGCGCCGGTGATGGACGCGGTGCGCGTTCCGCCGTCGGCCTGAATCACGTCGCAATCGACGGTGATTTGCCGTTCGCCCAGCGCCGGCAGATCGACCACCGAACGCAGGCTTCGTCCGATCAACCGCTGAATTTCGACAGTTCGGCCACCTTGCTTGCCGGCACTTGCCTCGCGCCGTGTGCGTTCCGACGTCGCCCGCGGCAGCATGCCGTACTCGGCAGTCACCCAGCCACGGCCCTGACCCTTGAGCCAGGGCGGCAGCCGCTCCTCCAGGCTGGCGGTGACCAGCACATGGGTATCGCCGAATTTCACGAAACAGGAGCCCTCCGCATACTTGACCACCCCGCGTTCCAGCGAAACCGCGCGCAGCTCATCGACTTGTCGGCGGCTCGGCCGCATATGATGTGCTCCCTGATATTGGCCGGACACCATACTCATACACCCGGCTTGAACAAGACCGCCACAATGGTCAATTGTTGACTGGGTTTCAGGAGTTGGGCCTTGGCGTCTCACGATATCCCGATTGGCGCGACACAGGTGAGTCTCGCAGCGCTCAATGAGCGTTCACGCGAGATTTTCCGCCAGATCGTCGAAAGCTATTTCGCTACCGGGGAACCGGTAGGCTCCCGTAATTTGTCGAGGCTGTTGCCGATCACGCTGTCGCCGGCCTCGGTCCGCAATGTGATGTCGGACCTGGAACAGCTCGGCCTGATCTATGCTCCGCATACGTCGGCCGGCCGGCTGCCAACCGAACTCGGCCTGCGGTTTTTCGTCGATGCCTTGATGCAGGTGGGCGATCTGACCGAGCAGGACCGGCGCTCGATAGAGGCGCAGGTCGCCGGCACGCGCACGGCACAGTCGATCGAAACCGTGCTCACCGAAGCCTCACAAATGCTGTCCGGATTAACCCGTTCGGCCGGCGTTGTGCTCACCGCCAAGCACAACGTTCGGCTCAAGCATGTTGAATTCGTGCGCCTGGAACCCGAGCGGGCACTTGCGGTTCTCGTTGCAGAGGACGGGCAGGTTGAAAACCGGGTGCTCAACGTCCCGGCCGGACTGCCGACCTCTTCGCTCACGGAAGCGGGCAATTTTCTCAACTCCCGCATTCGCGGCAAGACACTCGCCGATTTGCGCGGCGAAATCGAAAAAGCGGTGACCGAAGGTCAGGCTGAACTCGACCAACTGACGCAGAAGGTGATTGCCGCCGGGCTGGCCAGCTGGTCAGGCGGCGACGACCAAGACCGCCAGTTGATCGTACGAGGCCATGCCAATCTGCTGGAAGATCTTCGCGCGCTCGACGACCTTGAACGCGTGCGCTCGTTGTTCGATGCACTGGAGACGAAGCGCGGAGTGATCGACCTGCTCGGCCGGGCCGAACGGGCCGACGGCGTGCGCATCTTCATCGGCTCGGAGAACAACCTGTTCTCGCTCTCCGGCTCTTCGACCATCGTCGCACCCTACCGTGACGGCAAGGGTCGCATTGTCGGCGTGATCGGCGTTATCGGCCCCACCAGGCTCAACTATGCCCGTGTTATTCCCATGGTCGACTATACTGCGCGGGTCGTGAGCCGCCTGCTGGCTCCCTAAAAGCTTGATTTTTCATGCCGGAGCCCTGATATCCGGGCATCCGGATATTGCTGAGGATGGATTTGAGCACGATGACGGACCCAACTGCCCGCCAGGACGAAACCGTGGCCTCCGAGACTGACAACGCTACGGCTCCCAAGGCGGCCGATCCCGTGGCTGAAGCCAGGGGCGAAGCAGCCGAATTCAAGGACAAGCTGCTGCGCACGCTCGCCGAGATGGAGAATCTCCGTAAACGCACCGAGCGCGAGGTTCTCGACGCCCGCCTGTATGGCATTACGGGATTTGCCCGCGACGTTCTGGCGGTAGCTGACAACATGCATCGCGCGCTGGAAGCCATCGGCCCCGAGCTGCGCCAGGCCGCCGATGCCAAGGTGAAGGCATTCATTGAAGGCGTTGAACTTACCGAGCGCGAGCTCCTCAAAACGCTGGAGAAGAACGGCGTCAAAAAATTCTCGCCACTGGGTGAGCGGTTCGACCCCAACGTACACCAGGCGATGTACGAAGTTCCGACGTCCGATCAATCGCCGGGGCAGGTCGCGCACGTTATCCAGGCCGGTTATATGATCGGTGACCGCGTTTTGCGGCCGGCGCTCGTGGCGGTCAGCAAGGCTGCGCCGAAGTCACCCGCCTCTGCGAACGACAATCCGCAGCCGGACAATGCCTCACAATAACCTTCAACGCATATCGATTCCGTCGCGCACGGTTCGGAAACGTCCGAACGCCTGATCCCATTTGTCGGCTGGACTTACGCCGACAATGCGCAGAAAACCGCCGGTGCCAAAGCGCAGCCATTGCACCAGAGACACCCGATCACCCAGCGGGCCTTTTCCTTGCGCGCGGATTTCGTGACCCGGCGAGCCATTGATCCGCATTGGCTCCGACGATTGCAAGGTGAGTTCGCGCACTGGCGCGTTTGCCAGCAGGTCGCGCGCGAACAAGCTGCGGTCTGCTGCCGCAGCCGGCCCACTACGCTCGACTGAAACGATCATGAACGGCTGGGCCTCGCTATTGTCGGATTTTTCCTCGCCCAGGATGACGCTGCCCGTTGGCAGGACCTGCATCACCTGAAAGCCCGCCAGGTCGCGAAAACTGAACGGCATCAGGCCAAGCTGCTCCTGGATGGGTGCCGGCCGGAACGTGACGCTTGCGAGCGCCTTGCGAATGACCGCATCGGAATAAAGCGACAGGGCGGTTTCTGGGACCTCGACGTTAATCAACATAGTGAGGTTCTGTATGGAGCCGACGGCCAGCGCCAGCAGGGACCAACGATGAACGGTGACGCCATTTTGTTGGGTTTTGCCGCTGATCAGAAAGCCGATGCCGCTCTCAAACGGGAAGCTTTCCCGCTTCGCGTCCTGCAGGTCGCGCTGGGTCTTGCTGAAGGCCGCGGTTTCAAGCTCACGGTACGCGCTGCCCGGCAAATCGAGAATTGCCATGACGGCGTTGCGCTCGGTGTCCTCGAACCCCGGTAAGCGGGTGCTCACCTTCATGTCCCCGGGCGGTTCAAGGCCGATTCGCAAGCCGGGGGGAAAAACTGGTTGAGTATGCGCCGCGGGGGCGGCGAGCGCCAATCCGGCCCAGCCAGCGATGAGGTAAATGAGAAATCGATGAAACATACCCGGGGGACTTTCCAAGAGCGCTGCTACTGAAGGCCTGCCTAACCGGCTTGGCCGGACGCGGCAATGGCCCGATAACCATTGATTCTGTCTTTGCCCTCCGGTCCTCGCGATTTCGTGACCGATTGACT
This sequence comes from Pseudolabrys sp., assembly GCA_036496445.1. Classification (GTDB taxonomy): domain Bacteria; phylum Pseudomonadota; class Alphaproteobacteria; order Rhizobiales; family Xanthobacteraceae; genus Pseudolabrys. The sequence goes on from DASXLC010000036.1 coordinate 8,327, forward strand.
TGCAGCCCCCGGGGCCCCTCCTATATGAGCCATAAGCCGCGAAAATGCGGCGAATCGCGTTATCCAGGGGGCTGGATTGGGGGTCAGCGGATGAGCCGCCGACATTCCCTACTCGGGCGCCAAGTGGCCCGGCCGGCCTGCCGCATTTGAGAGGAAGAACCATGGGCAAGGTCATCGGCATCGACCTCGGCACCACCAACTCTTGCGTTGCCGTCATGGAAGGCAAGACGCCGAAAGTTATCGAAAACGCCGAAGGCATGCGCACCACGCCTTCGATCGTGGCATTCAGCGACGATGGCGAACGCCTCGTCGGCCAGCCGGCCAAGCGCCAGGCGGTCACTAATCCCGAAAAGACGATCTTTGCGGTCAAGCGCCTGATCGGCCGTCGTTACGACGACCCGATGGTCGAGAAGGACAAGAAGCTTGTCCCTTACAAGATCAGCAAGGCTTCGAATGGCGACGCATGGGTCGAAGCCGACAGCAAGACTTATTCGCCCTCGCAGATATCCGCCTTCATCCTGCAGAAGATGAAGGAGACGGCGGAAGCCTATCTCGGGCAGAAGGTCGAGCAGGCCGTCATCACTGTTCCGGCCTATTTCAACGATGCACAGCGTCAGGCCACCAAGGATGCCGGCAAGATTGCCGGCCTTGAAGTGCTGCGCATTATCAATGAGCCGACCGCGGCCGCACTCGCTTACGGATTGGATAAGCAGAAGACGGGCACGATCGCGGTCTATGACCTCGGCGGCGGAACCTTCGATATTTCCATCCTTGAGATCGGCGACGGCGTCTTCGAGGTGAAGTCTACGAACGGCGATACGTTCCTGGGCGGCGAAGACTTCGACATGCGTCTCGTCAACTATCTCGCCGACGAATTCCAGAAAGAGCAAGGCATTGATCTGCGTCGCGACAAGCTCGCGCTGCAGCGCCTCAAGGAGTCGGCGGAGAAGGCGAAGATCGAGCTCTCGTCGACGACACAAACCGAGATCAATCTGCCGTTCATCACGGCGGATGCGGCTGGTCCGAAGCATCTGACCATGAAGCTTACCCGTGCCAAGTTCGAGGCGCTGGTCGACGATCTCATTCAGAAGACAATGCAGCCCTGCAAGCAGGCACTCAAGGATGCCGGCATTTCCGCCGCGCAGATCAATGAGGTCGTGCTGGTCGGAGGCATGACGCGCATGCCGAAGGTGCAGGAGGTCGTGAAGCAATTGTTCGGCAAGGAGCCGCACAAGGGCGTCAACCCCGACGAAGTCGTTGCCGTCGGCGCCGCCATTCAGGCCGGCGTTCTGCAAGGCGACGTGAAGGACGTCCTGCTGCTCGACGTGACTCCGCTTTCGCTCGGCATTGAAACGCTGGGCGGCGTGTTCACCCGCATCATCGATCGGAACACCACAATCCCGACCAAAAAGTCGCAGGTGTTCTCGACGGCCGAGGACAATCAGAATGCGGTCACCATTCGGGTGTTCCAGGGCGAGCGCGAGATGGCGGCTGACAACAAGATGCTCGGCCAGTTCGATCTGGTCGGTATTCCGCCGGCCCCGCGTGGCGTGCCGCAGATCGAAGTTACGTTCGATATAGACGCGAACGGCATCGTCAACGTCCAGGCCAAGGACAAGGCGACCGGCAAGGAGCAGCAGATCCGCATTCAGGCCTCGGGCGGATTGTCCGAAGCCGACATCGAAAAGATGGTCAAGGATGCGGAGTCGCACGCCGAAGAGGACAAGAAGCGCAAGGCCGCGGTCGAAGCCAAGAACCACGCCGAAGCGCTTGTGCATTCCACGGAGAAGGCGCTGTCCGAACACGGTTCGAAAGTCGGCGACGCCGAACGGACTGCAATCGAGAACGCCATCGCTGATCTGAAAGAGGCGCTCAAAGGCGATGACTCCGCTGCCATTCAGGCCAAAACCAATACGTTGGCGCAGGCCTCGATGAAGCTCGGCGAGGCCATGTACAAGCAGCAGCAGGAAGCGCAGGGCGCTCCCGGCGCTGGTGGAGATGGCGCCGCTTCGGGCGAGAAGAAAGAAGATGTTGTCGACGCGGAGTTCACCGAGGTCGACGACGACAAAAAGAAATCCGCCTGAGCGCAGGCCGAGAGCCATGCGCAGGTCATCCGCAAAAAATGTCACCCCCGGGCACGCGTCCGGGGGTCCATCTTTACGGGGACCTCGGGTGACCGAATCAAGTACGGCTATCGCGGCGCGGTGAACTAGGGCGGAACCGGGATGTCCAAGCGCGACTACTACGAAGTCCTGGGTGTCACTCGCAGCTGCACCGAGGTCGAACTCAAGACGGCCTTCCGCAAGCTTGCCATGCAGCATCATCCGGATCGCAATCCGGGCGATAAGGACTGCGAGCATCGTTTCAAGGAACTCAACGAGGCCTACGACGTGCTCAAGGATGGCGACAAACGCGCCGCCTATGATCGCTTCGGGCACGCCGCTTTTGAGCAAGGCGGGATGGGCGGTCCCGGCTTCGGTGCCGATTTCGGATCCACATTCGCCGACATCTTCGAGGGCATTTTTGGAATGGCGTCCGCGCGGGGACGCGGATCAGGCCGAGAACGCGGTTCCGATCTCCGGTACAACATGGAAATAAGCCTCGACGAGGCCTTTACAGGCAAAACCGCACAGATCCGTATCCCGACCTCGGTGACATGCGAAGCGTGTTCGGGAAGTGGCGCCAAGGCCGGAACGAAGCCGAAACCCTGCTCAACCTGCGGCGGCGCCGGCAAAATCCGGCACGCACAAGGCTTTTTCACACTCGAGCGCACCTGCCCGACCTGCCATGGGCGCGGCCAGGTGATCGACGATCCTTGTAAAGTCTGCGGTGGCGGTGGCCGGGTAACACGCGAACGTACGCTTTCAGTCAACATTCCGACCGGCGTAGAGGACGGAACCCGGATCCGGCTCGCTGGTGAAGGCGAGGCCGGCGTGCGTGGTGGCCCGCCGGGTGATCTCTATATTTTTCTGGAGGTTGCGCCACACGAATTCTTCCAGCGTGATGGCGCCGATCTGCATTGCAGAGTGCCGGTCTCGATGAGCAGCGCGGCATTGGGCGGGGAATTTGAAGTCCCGGCGATCGATGGCAGCAAGGTGCGGGTCAAGGTACCGGCCGGTACGCAGACCGGCCGCCGTTTCCGGCTGGCGGGCAAGGGTATGCCGGTGCTGCGCGCGAAACAAACCGGCGACATGTACGTTCAGGTAGCGGTGGAAACGCCTCAAAACCTCACCAAACGGCAGCGCGAGCTGCTGGCTGAGTTCGAAAAGCTGTCGTCGGAGCAGACCCAGCCGGAATCGGCTGGTTTCTTCAGTCGAGTCAAAGAGTTTCTTGATGGTCTTGGAAACCGCGGCAGCCAATCGGGTTAACCCACCTTGACCCTCTGCCTCGGGCCCTATACCCGTTTATGTTGCGGCGAGGCCCGCCGCCGTGTACGCGTGACCTCGTAGCAATGCCATCACACTCAATCGCCCGCGTCGAAAAAAAGAGTCTTCGTCTCGACGACGAGGTGCAATTCATCCGCTCCTGGATAGAGAAGCCGCTGTCGACTGGCGCCGTGATGCCGTCGAGCCGGGTGCTCGCGCGCGCGATGGCGCGCTATGTCGATCCGCAAGCTGCCGGTCCGGTGATTGAGCTTGGGCCAGGCACCGGCCCGGTCACCCAGGCGCTGGTCAAACAAGGCATCGATCCGGCGCGACTCATCCTGGTCGAATTCAATCCCGATTTCTGCCGGCTGTTACGCTCGCGCTATCCGCAGGCGACGGTGGTGCAGGGCGACGCGTACCGGCTGCGGCGTCTGCTGGAAACCTACGTCGATGAGCCGGCCGCTGCGATCGTGTCGGGTCTTCCGCTGGTGACGAAGCCGTTGCGCACACGTCTGCGCCTGATTTCCGATGCGATGACGCTGCTGGCGACGGGTGCGCCTTTCGTGCAATTCACCTACGCGATGCTGCCGCCGATTCCGAAGGAGCTTTCCGGTGTGCGGGCGGAAGCTTCCGAGCTGATCTGGATGAACCTGCCGCCGGCGCGCGTGTGGGTCTATCGCGGCCGCTGATGGTGTGGTGTCATCGCCCGCGAAAGCGGAGCCGTTGATGCCAACCCCGAAAATTCTCGTCCTGCCCGGTTCGACACGCACCGGTTCGCACAATGTCCGGCTCGCGGCGCTGGCAGCAAAAGAGTTGACGCTGCTTGACGTCGACGTTACCCGGATATCGCTCGCCGATTACCCGCTGCCAATCTATGAGGCCGATCTCGACGCGCGGGGCGGCCAGCCTGCCAACGCGCTCAAGCTCAAACAGATGATCACGGCGCATCACGGCGTCTTCATCGCCAGCCCCGAATACAGCGCTTCAGTGACGCCAATGCTCAAGAATGCCCTCGACTGGGTCTCGCGGGTGCGTGAACGGGGCGACCCGACGTATGCCGCCTTCAAGGGACGCGTGTTCGCGATTGCATCCGCTTCTCCCGGCCGCGCCGGCGGTCTCCGCTCGCTGATGGCGCTGCGCCAAATTCTCGAGCTCGGCTGCGGCGCATTAGTGATTCCCGAGCAGGTCGCGATCCAGCGCGCGGACAACGCCTTCGATGAAATGGACAATATCGCCGACACCGGCCTAGCCAACCTCTTTCGTGCGCAACTCGAACGGCTGGTGGAAATGTCGCGGCTGATCGTGCGCGGAGGATAATGTGTCGTTAGACGCACGAGAACGCCTGATCGTAGCTCTCGATGCGCCCTCGGTGAAGGCGGCCGGGGCAATGGCGGCGCGCCTCGGCGACTCTGTGTGGTTCTACAAGATCGGCTATCAGCTCGCTTTCGCAGGCGGCTTGTCGCTTGCGGCGGAATTGATTGCGGCGGGCAAGCAGGTATTTCTCGACCTCAAGCTGCACGACATCGGCAATACGGTCACCAAGGGCGTTGAGAGCATCGCCCGGCTCGGCGCGACCTTTGTCACCGTGCATGCTTATCCGCAAACCATGAAGGCCGCGGTCGAAGGCAAGCGCGGATCCACGCTCCGCATTCTCGCGGTCACGGTGCTGACATCGTACGACGATGCCGATCTTGCCGCCGCGGGCTACGAGATGAACGTCAATGAACTCGCCGCCGCGCGCGCAGCGCAGGCGCGCGACATTGGCGTCGATGGACTCGTTTGTTCCGCGGAAGAGGCGGCAACCCTGCGCAGCATTGCGGGTGCCCGCATGGTGCTGGTAACTCCCGGCATCCGGCCGGCCGGCAGCGCCGCCGGCGATCAGAAACGGATCATGACGCCGGCGCGGGCGATCGAGGCTGGCGCCGACTTTCTGGTGGTCGGCCGGCCAGTGCTCGAAGCGGGCGATCCGAAAGCGGCGGCAGACGCGATTGTCGCCGAGATCGAAAAAGCAAGCCAAAGGAGAACATGAGAATGCCGAAAGGCTACTGGATCGGCCGGGTCGATGTGAAGAACGACGAGGGCTACAAACCCTACGCCGCGGCCAATGCGGCGATCTTCAGGAAGTTTGGCGGCCGTTTCGTCGTGCGCGCCGGCAAGTTCGAATGCCCCGAAGGCACCGCTCGATCGCGCAACGTGGTGATCGAGTTTCCTGATTATGCCAGCGCACTCGCGTGCTACCGCTCGCCGGAGTATCAGGCAAACATCAAGGTGCGGCAGCCGCATGCGACAGCCGATATCATTGTTATTGAGGGCTACGACGGCCCGCAGCCATAGTGCCTTTTGGGCAGTGTCGCGCTATATCCACGCCACGTTCCGGGAGTTGAACCTATGGCCGAAATGCGGCTTGTGATTGCCGGTGCCGGCGGGCGAATGGGCCGCACGCTGGTCAAGGCGATCGCCGATAGCAAGGAATTCGCGCTTGCGGGCGCGCTGGAAGACGCGCGTTCACCATTGATCGGATGGGATGCAGGCGTGCTGGCCGGCCTCCCCGAAAACGGCATCAAGCTGGCCGGAGATGCCGGGCCCCTGTTATCGAAGGCCGATGGCATCATTGATTTTACGGCGCCGGCCGCAACCGTTGCCTTTGCTGCGCTCGCGGCCAAGGCCGGAAAGGTGCACATTTTAGGCACGACCGGGCTAAGCGCGGCCGATGACGCCAGGATCAAGGAGGCTGCAAAAAGTGCGGTGATCGTCAAGTCCGGCAATATGAGCCTCGGAGTCAATTTGCTTGCGGCACTCACCAAGCGAGTGGCCAAGACGCTCGACAATTCGTTCGATATTGAAATCCTGGAGATGCATCACAATCAAAAAGTCGATGCGCCGTCGGGCACGGCCTTGCTGCTCGGACGAGCGGCAGCGGAAGGCCGTGGAACTGAGCTCGAAAAAACTTCAGTCAAGAGTCGCGACGGTCACACTGGCGCGCGCAAGGCGGGCGACATCGGATTTGCAGCTCTGCGCGGCGGGACCGTTGTCGGGGAACACAGCGTCATGTTCGCCGGCCCGGCCGAACGTTTGGAGCTGACACATAAGGCCGAAGACCGCATGATCTTCGCCCGCGGGGCGTTGCATGCGGCGCTGTGGGCACGCAACCAGAAGCCGGGACTCTATTCGATGATGGACGTTCTTGGATTAAAGGATTTCTGAGAAAAGCGATGACCGACCGCCTTCTCGTACTCGTGCGCCATGGCCAGAGCGACTGGAACCTGAAGAACCTGTTCACCGGATGGCGCGACGTCGATCTGACCGAAAAAGGTGTCGCGGAAGCGCGCGAAGCCGGCCACAAGCTCAGGACGCAGGGAATCAAATTCGATGTCGCCTTTACGTCGGTGCTCAAGCGGGCACAGCGCACGCTCGACCTGATGCTCACAGAATTGGGCCAGACAACAATTCCGGTGTTCAAGGATCAGGCGCTCAACGAACGCGACTATGGCGATCTCGTCGGGCTGAACAAAGACGATGCGCGCAAGAAATGGGGCGAGGAGCAGGTCCACATCTGGCGCCGCTCTTACGACGTGGCGCCACCTGGCGGCGAATCCCTGCGCGATACTGCCGCGCGCGTTCTGCCGTATTACATCCGGGAAATCCTGCCGCGCGTGCTGCGTGGCGATCGCGTCCTGGTGTCAGCGCACGGCAACTCATTGCGTGCGCTGGTGATGGTGCTCGACAAGCACACGCCGGAGACGATCACCAAGCTCAATCTCGAAACCGGCATACCGATGATTTACCGGCTCAACGCCGATTCGACCGTGGCTTCGAAGCTCGATCTGGCGGCGTAATTAGGCCGCGGCCGCCATCCCCGCTTCCCAACCGAGCATCGCGCGTTTGCGGGTGATGCCCCAGTGGTAGCCAGTGATGTCGCCATCCTTGCCGATGACGCGGTGACACGGCACCACGAAGCAGATCGGATTCTTGCCAACCGCGGCGCCGACGGCGCGTGCGCCTTTTGGGGAACCTGCACGCGCGGCGAGATCCGAATAGGTGGTGAGGCCACCCATGGGAATTTCGAGCAGTTTTTCCCAGACCCGCACTTCGAAGTCGGTGCCGATCAAGACGACGCGCAACGGCTGATTCTTGCGCCAAAGCGCAGGGTCGAATATCCGCCGGGCTGTAGCGGCGGTGGCCGCGAAATCTTCCACGTAGCGTGCATTCGGCCATCGTGATCGCATGTCCTTGAGCGCCGCGCGTTCCTTGCCGGCGTCGGCGAGCGCGAGCCCGGCGAGCCCGCGCGGTGTCGTCATGACCAAAGCCATGCCGAACGGGCAGGGATGAAATCCGTAGGTGATCGTCAGGCCTTCGCCGCCCGCTTTCCATTCGCCCGGCGACATTGCCTCATGGGTGACGAATAGATCATGGAGCCGTCCGGGGCCGGACAAACCGACTTCGTAGGCGGTATCCAGCACGCTTGCCGATGAGCGCAACAGTTCACGCGCACTGTTAAGTGTGAGCGCTTGCAGGAAGGCTTTCGGCGTCAGGCCGCACCAGCGTCGGAACAAGTGGTGCAAATCGGTCGCGGATACGCCTGCCGCGTCGGCAATGACCTCGATTTCCGGTTGCGTGCGCCAATTTCCGCGGATATGGGCGATGGCGCGCCGTACGATGTCGTAGTCGGCCGCCGCGGTCGGCAGCGGGGCAAGCTCTGGAAAGTGGTCGGCGAAAGTTGATTTTGCTGAGGTCATGTTCATGTCCACAATCTAGGGACAGCGACGGCGTCAGACCACCCGATTTCTGGCTAATCAAACACCGTTCTTGTGGGCCCGCGACGGGCCTCGCTGAGGGCTTTGGCAAGTTCCTTCGCGAAGCTTGCCTTTTCATCGGGGCCCAGAAAGCTTGCGATCGTCAGCTTTCTGCCGCGCGAAGTCAGAAAAAGGCGGTCGATCCCGAACTCATCCAGTTCGACCTTGTCGAGTCGAACCCACAGCGGATTGAGCGCCCACTCACGCGCACGGCCAAGATGACTCACCTTGCGAACCTTGAGCATGGACGGCGTAACAATGACTTCCTCATAAGCCTCCGCGTGCCAATAGTTGAGCCGGAATGCCAAATACAGCAACAAAACATCGAGACCGAAGAAGCCAAGGACGGGCCAGGCACCGATCATCAGAAACAGCAGGCCCGTTACGAAACTTATGCCGCCGAACAACAGCATCAGAATCAGAAATCCCGCGCGGCCGAGCGACCGGTGCGGCGTCAGTGTCGCCGAAAAGATCGTGGGCTCAAGTTCGCTGCCGTTGTCGGGGATCATCACGCCCACTATACCGGAATCATGATAAAAAAATCCCCTGGCAAAGCTTCGACAAGGGCACGCAACCGGAAAGCGCCTGGATCCAAGCATGCCAGATTAAGGCCTGTGCCCAAGCAGGTGGCAGCCGATGCGAAGGCCGCTGCGGGTGTGCTGCCGCAATGGTCAGCGGCGCAGATCGAGGAGGCGTTCCGGCGCTTCAAAAACGCCAATCCGGAGCCGAAAGGCGAACTCCGGCATATCAATCCGTTCACGCTACTGGTTGCGGTCGTGCTTTCGGCGCAGGCGACCGATGCCGGCGTCAACAAGGCAACGCCGGCATTGTTTGCGCTCGCCGACACACCGGAAAAGATGGCCGCGCTTAGCGAGGCGCGCGTACGTGAACTGATCAAGACCATTGGCCTATTTCGTACGAAAGCTAAGAACGTCGTCGCACTGTCGAAGCAGCTTTTGGCCGAGCATGGCGGGCAGGTGCCGCGCTCACGGGAAGCGCTGGAGGCGCTGCCCGGCGTTGGGCGCAAGACTGCCAATGTCGTGCTCAATATTGCTTTCGGTGAGCCGACCATCGCGGTCGACACTCACATTTTCCGCGTCGGCAATCGCACCGGTATGGCTACTGGCAAGACGCCCTTCGAGGTTGAAACCAAATTGGAAAAGGTCGTTCCCGCGCAATACAAGCGCCATGCGCACCATTGGCTTATTCTGCACGGGCGCTACACTTGTGTGGCGCGCAAGCCGCGGTGCGAGCAATGCATCATCAGCGACCTGTGCCAATGGCCGGGAAAGACGGTCACATAACAGCGGCGTAGGGAGTGCGTCATGGAAGGGTCGTCGCTAGCGAAGGCGCGCGAAGTCATTCGACGGGATGCTGCCGAATGTCTTCGTCGAGGCGGATTGCCCGCCAAGGCGGCGGCGTGGGTCAAGGCAAAGCCGCGGGTGACCGGCAACTTCAAACGTGATGCCATGGCCGGTACGAAATTCTGGCGCGGCGGCGCCGATCTGCTCGCCAGGCTCCCGAAGAAAACGGCACGGACGGCCGATCAGCAATACGCGGCAGAACTCATCCTTTCCGATTGCCGCCGTTCGCGCGAGGATTTCCTCAGCCGCCACGCCGAAACTGTCTATCGCAAGCTTACGAAAAATCTTGGCGTTTTCACGCGGGTGGACGATCTCGTTTACGAGGCCGGGAAGCTGGTGCCTGGCTTGACGCCGACGCACAAGCAAGTCGATGCCGAAAATGCGTTGATGCAAAGTGAAAAGGATGGCGTCGAGATCGATCAGGGCATTTTCCTCGCGCAAGCGCTTTCCGTCCCGGATGCCGGCATGCACCTGTGCCAGGCGATGCTCTTGCCGAAAATGGAGGCGATCGAGCGTGGCGCCGACTTTATCAAGAACGGAGTCGTCGATTTCGGTCCAGCCAGGGTAGAGCGGCAGGGCAAATCAGCAATTGTGACGGTGCACAATCCGCGTTTCCTCAACGCGGAGGATGACGACACACTCGATGATACGGAAACGGCGGCCGATATCGCCATCATCGATCCGATGAGCGAAATCTGCGTCCTGCGCGGCGACGTGGTCGATCATCCGCGATACAAGGGACGCAGCGTCTTCTCTGCCGGAATTAATCTGACGCATCTCTATCGCGGCAAGATTCCCTTCCTCTGGTACATCCGCCGGGATATGGGAATCGTCAACAAGATGATGCGCGGTGTGGCGCTGGGCACGCGCAGCGCCGACGAAGTTCACGGCGGGACTCGCGAAAAGCCATGGGTTGCGCAAGTCGATGTCTTCGCCATCGGAGGTGGATGTCAGTACCTGCTGGCAATGGATTATGTCGTTGCAGGAAGCGACGCCTACATGACGTTGCCGGCGCGAAAAGAAGGGATAATCCCTGGGGCTGCCAATTTGCGCCTGACGCGTTTTGTGGGCGCCCGCGCGGCGCGACAGGCGATCATGATGGGACGTCGCTTCGAGTGCGACAGCGCCGAAGGTCGCATGATCTGCGATGTCATCGCACCGCCCGATCAAGTCGAGCAAGCCGTCGCAAAAGTATGTGACGATTTCACCTCGTCGGGTGTCGTCAGCGCCGCCGGCAACCGGCGGGCTTTCCGGGTCGGCGAGGAATCGCTCGATACGTTCCGCCGCTATATGGCGGTCTATTGCCGCGAGCAGGCCTACTGCCATTTCAGTCCGGCATTGATTGCAAATCTCGAAAAGCACTGGAACGCCGCGCAGCGAAAAATCTAACGTCAAAGAACAAGCACGCCGAGGGGGAGCGCATGCCGGGTTTGCAGCTCAAGGGCATCAATCTCACGCCGCGCAGCGAGAGATTCGATCCGATCGAAACCGCGTCACGGGATGAGATCGGGGCGCTTCAGCTCAAGCGGCTAAAATGGACGCTCAATCACGCCTACAGCAACGTCGCGCATTACAGGAAGGCGTTCGAAAAGGCCGGCGTGCATCCTGATGACCTGAAATCACTCGACGACCTGCGACGATTTCCGTTTACCGCCAAAGACGACCTGCGTCAGCAGTATCCATTCGGCATGTTCGCCATTCCGCGCGACCAGGTGTTGCGCGTACACGCTTCGTCGGGCACCACCGGCAAGGCCACGGTCGTCGGGTACAGCAGGCGTGATCTCGATAACTGGGCAGACTTGATGGCGCGCAGTATGCGCGCGGCCGGATGCCAGCCCGGAATGCTGGTGCAGAATTCTTATGGCTATGGTCTGTTTACCGGCGGTATCGGCTTTCACTACGGCGCCGAGCGGCTTGGCATGACCGTCGTTCCGGTGTCGGGCGGCATGACGGAACGGCAAGTTCGCCTGATCGAGGATTTCAAGCCAGACGTCATTTTCGTCACGCCGAGCTACATGCTTGCGATTCTCGATGAATTCCACGCTCAGGGGCTCGACCCGCGCCGATCTTCACTCAAGATCGCCATGTGTGGCGCCGAGCCCTGGACCAATGCGATGCGTGCCGAGATCGAGGACGCGTTCAATGTGCACGCGATCGACAATTATGGGCTATCGGAAATCATTGGTCCCGGTGTGTCCTGCGAGTGCATCGAGAGCAAGGACGGGCCGCACATCTGGGAAGATCATTTCTACCCCGAGGTCATTGATCCGGCGACCGGTAAGGTCCAGGCGGACGGTGAGGTCGGTGAACTGGTTTTTACGACCCTCTCCAAAGAAGCGATGCCGATCGTGCGCTATCGCACGCGCGATCTCTCGCGACTGCTGCCGGGCACGGCGCGCTCGATGCGCAGAATGGAGAAGGTCGCCGGACGTTCCGATGACATGATGATCGTGCGCGGCGTCAATGTATTCCCCAGCCAGATCGAGGAGATCATACTCAAAGACGAACGTCTGGCGCCCCATTTCGTAATCGAGTTACGCCGCGCTGACCGGCTCGATGAAATTACCGTCGTGGTCGAGACGCGGCCGGACGCGGACAACAGCGCTTTTGCTGCCTGCGACCGCGATCTCGCTCATCACATCAAGGAGCTGATCGGGGTGACCGCAACGGTGCGCACGGTCAAGCCGGGCACCGTCGAACGGTCTCTTGGCAAAGCCAAGCGGGTTATCGATCTGCGATCGAAAAGCTGACAACTAGCGCGGCTGTTCGATCAGTTCGACCCGCGCGCCTGACAGCTTCTTGTGCACGTGCACCATGAATGCCATGGCAAAGATCGGCGTCGCCAGATTGAGGATCGGTATCGACACAAATGCCGCGACAAACATCCCTGCGATGAAAAGATAAACCGAATTGGCCTTGCGCATCGCCTTGGCTTCGTACGGTGGGCGGAATCGCATGGCGGCCAGCTCGAAATATTCGCGGCCCAGAAGATACGCGTTGGCCAGAAACAGGATGACCACACC
>DASXLC010000037.1:0-34954 GCA_036496445.1 Pseudolabrys sp.
CGACAAGACCAAGACCATGCAGGCCGCCACCCCCGGTCCCGGAGGCGAGCAGCGCATCAAGCGGCTCGAAGCTCGCGGTGGCGTGGTGGTGACGCAAAAAGACCAGACGGCCACGGGCGAACTCGGCATCTTCGACATGAAAAGCAACACCGTCACCCTGACCGGAAATCCGGTGGTCATGACGCAAGGCCAAAATGTATTGCGAGGGGAGAGGCTGATCGTGGACATGACAAGCGGTGTGTCGCGGGTCGAATCAGGCAAGAACGGCCAGGGACGCGTTCAGGGGTTGTTTCAGCCGGGCAGCAGCGGCCCCGATCTCAAGCCGGGTGGCAGCGGCGCGGCACAGGGCCCGCGGCCGACTTCTCCCGTGCGGCCATTTTAGTTGAGCGGCAGCGTGGTCGCGGCACGTCCGGCGCCCGCATCATCGGGAATCAGCTAATGTCGCGCGCCCGACAGCAGCGCGCGCTCGGGTGGCAGCATGATCCCGCAAGCGTGGTAGGGGTTTGCGGTAAGGATCATGCATCAGCACATTGTCCCATGCGCCGCGGGGTAGCCCGGTGAACATCCTCTCGCTGTTTCGGCGCCGGCCAGCCCGAGGCCGCCGGGTTCTGACCCCGGCCGAAGCCCGCGCGCAACAGGCGGCTGCAGTGAATGCACAAGCGCGTCCGTTGCAGCAGGCGCACGGTAGCGCCCAAGCGGCTCGCCCGCGCCGCGAGGGCGACGGACACCAGGCGGCGCGCCACGCATATCTCGCCGCACATGGCGTGGAGAAGAGTTTCGGCGGTCGCATGGTGGTGAAGGGCGTCACGCTCTATGTGCGGCGGGGTGAAGCGGTTGGGCTGCTCGGCCCAAACGGCGCGGGCAAGACCACCGTCTTTTATATGATCACCGGGCTGATCAACGCCGATCGCGGTCGCATCGAGCTCGATGGCTACGACGTCACAGCCTTGCCGATGTACCAGCGGGCCCGGCTTGGCATCGGCTATTTGCCGCAGGAGGCATCGATTTTTCGCGGTCTCAATGTTGAGGACAATATCCGGTCAGTGCTCGAGGTGGTTGAGCCGGACCGCCGCCGCCTTGAAGCCGATCTCAACGCGCTGCTCGAAGAGTTCAATATTGCCCGTGTCCGCAAAACGCCGACCATCGCGCTTTCCGGCGGGGAACGGCGGCGCGTGGAAATTGCGCGCGCACTGGCAACGCGACCCAGTTACATGCTTCTCGACGAGCCGTTTGCGGGCATTGATCCGATTGCCGTCGGCGATATCCAGGCCCTGGTGCGACATCTGACCAATCGCGGAATCGGCGTGCTTATTACCGACCACAATGTACGGGAGACGTTGGGCCTCACCGACCGCGCCTACATCATTTATTCGGGCGAAGTGCTGATGGAGGGTCGTGCCGACGACATCGTGAACAATCCGGACGTACGTCGTCTCTATCTGGGCGAAGAATTCCGGTTATAGGGCCGCCGCTCATTTCGTTAACGCGCCTAATTTTTGTGCATTCCCGCGCCGCTTAATCGCATACCGCGAGCGCGGACGACCTGCTATACACAAGCAAGAATCAGACCAATTCTGCCAGGAATTTTATGGCGCTCTCGCAAAGACTGGAGTTTCGCCAGACTCAAGGGCTGGTGATGACCCCGCAGCTGATGCAGGCCATCAAGCTGCTCCAGCTCTCCAGTCTCGATCTGGTCGCTTACGTGGAAGGCGAACTCGAACGCAATCCACTGCTTGAACGTGCCAGCGACGACGACCCACCTGTTCCGGGCGCCGAGGCTGGCGGCACGGCGCCCGAGCGGAGCGAGGATGGTCCCGCAACGGCAGACTGGATGGACGCCGATCTCGAAACCAGCCGCAGCTCCATGGAGCAGGGACTGGGAACCGAGCTGGAAAATGTCTTTCCCGATGACGGCGGGGAAAAAGCGTCAAGGTCTCCGGAGGCGCCACCACCGGCCTATTCAGAATGGTCGGGCGCGGGTTCGGCCGGCAACGGTGAAGACTACAATCTCGAGGCGTTCGTCTCGGCCGAGACGACCCTCGCCGATCACCTCGCCGAACAAATGGCGCTGGCGATTTCCAGTCCGGCGGGCCGGATGATCGGCCAATACCTGATCGATATGGTGGACGAAGCCGGCTACCTCACCGGCGACCTCAATACGGTTGCGGAAAAACTCGGTGCAAGACTCACCGATGTCGAGCTCGTGCTTGCCGTCCTGCAAACTTTCGATCCGCTTGGCGTGTGCGCGCGCAACCTCACCGAGTGTCTCGGCATTCAACTCAGGGAACGCGACCGCTTCGATCCCGCGATGCGAGTCCTGGTCGAGCGCCTTGACCTTCTGGCCAAACGGGATCTTGCCGGCTTGCGACGCCTGTGTGGGGTCAATGATGAAGATCTCGCCGACATGATTGCCGAGATTCGCTCGCTCAATCCCAAACCGGGGTTGGTATTCGGCTCAACCATGGTGCAGCCGATTGTTCCGGATGTGTTTGTGCGCGCGGCGCCGGACGGGACCTGGCAAGTGGAGCTGAATTCCGACACGCTGCCGAAAGTTCTTCTTAATCAGCGTTACTACGCCAAGGTGGCGAAAACGAGCCGCAACGACAAGGACAAAGCTTACATCGCCGACTGCTTTCAGACGGCGACGTGGCTGGTGCGGGCGCTGGATCAACGCGCGAAGACGATTCTCAAGGTGTCGAGTGAAATCGTGCGCCAGCAGGACGGCTTCTTCGCCAAAGGCGTGCAATATCTGCGTCCGCTGAATCTCAAGACCGTCGCCGATGCTATCGGCATGCACGAGTCAACGGTTTCGCGTGTCACTGCCAACAAATATATGGCGACGAGTCGCGGAATTTTCGAGTTGAAATATTTCTTTACGTCGGCCATCGCGGCGGCCAACGGCGGCGAGGCGCATTCGGCCGAAGCAGTCCGTCATCGCATTCGCCAGCTGATTGAAGATGAGAGCGCTCAGGACGTTCTCTCAGACGACACGATCGTCGAGAAGCTGCGGACCGCCGGGATCGAAATTGCCCGCCGCACGGTCGCCAAATACCGCGAGGCCATGCGCATACCGTCCTCGGTCCAGCGTCGCCGCGAGAAACTGGCGGCCGGCGCGTGACCGCCGGTATGCCGCATTGACCTTCGGAACATTTATGAGGTGAAATCTTTAGCGCGGACGGACCAACGGGCGGCGCCCGCCCATGGAGGCAGCCAATGCCTTTACGCGTTTCGGGACGAAACATCAGCGTCGGTGCGGCACTGCAGCGAAAAATCACCGATCGGGTCGAGGAAGCCGCCTCAAAATATTTCCGGGGTGGTTATTCGGGCCACGCCACCGTTGGCAAAGATGGGTTTGGCTTCCGGACCGAATGTGTGTTGCATCTCGACTCAGGCGCATTGCTGGAAGCCGAAGGGATGGCCCCTGATGCCTATGACAGCGCTGAACAAGCCGCCATCCGGATCGAAAAGCGCCTGCGGCGCTATAAACGGCGCCGCAAAGACCATCAAGCGCGTCGCGGTGGCTGAAAATGCCAAAAAAGTGGCGATTCGCGCCAATTGCATTCTGAGCTCGCCCATTGACGGCGGGTCGGACCACTCTTATGGTCCGCCGCCTTCAACCCCCCTTTGCAACTCGGCGCTGTCATTTCCGATCATTGGCCATGTCCATGACGCTCACCGATCTCGTCGCGCCGAACGCGGTGCTTCCGGCACTCAAGGTTAACAACAAGAAGCAGGCAATCCAGGAACTGGCCGCTCGTGCCGCCGAACTCACCGGGCAAAACGAGAAGGCAATTTTGGAAATTCTGCTGCAACGCGAGAAACTCGGCTCGACAGCCGTCGGCAATGGTGTCGCCATCCCGCACGGCAAGCTGGCGAAGCTCGGCAGGCTGTTCGGGTTGTTTGCACGGCTCCACAAGCCGATCGATTTCGAAGCGCTCGACAACCAGCCGGTCGATCTTATTTTCCTGCTGCTCGCGCCGGAAGCGGCCGGCGCAGACCATCTCAAGGCGCTGGCGCGCGTCGCGCGGCAATTGCGCGATCCGGAGATCGCGCGACGCCTGCGCGAATCGAGCGACGCGGACGCACTCTACGCCGTGCTGGCGATGCCGCCGGCGAGCACCGCAGCGTAATTCCGCAAGGTTGGGTTTTGCGTGGCCTCGGATTCCCGCCGTTACGGGGACAAGCGGCTCTCCGCTAGTCCCGCACAAGCGGGAATCCAGTCAATTTTTTGGGTGCTTAGTGCACGCTGACCGGTTCGAGTTCCTGACTCCACGCATTCGCGAGCGCAGCCTCGCGGGTGTCCGTCAGCATGATCGGCGTGCCGTCTGCTGCATGCAGCGTGAATAGCTTGATGCCTGGCGCAATCTTCGGCGCTTCGGGAAACAAGCTCGCAACATCCTCGGAGCGAATTGTCCTGACATAGGCCAGGCGACCGTCACCGAGCTGAGCCAGCGCTTCCCGGGTAACCTGGTGAGTCGTGTTCGGTTCAGTCTGTTTGTCGTTGGTCATGGCCCTCGACTCCTTTCTGATTCAACGCTTGACGCGGTCGAGTCCTGCTTCACGAGTCCGTCATTCCTGCTCGTTGATCGAGATCGATTTCACGATCCGTTCCGGGTGTGGCCGGACGAGATCGATCGACAACAGGCCGTTTTTCAGGTCCGCGCCCATCACCTCCATGCCGTCCGCCAGCACAAAAGCGCGCTGGAACTGACGCGCGGCGATGCCGCGGTGGAGGTATTGGCGGGACTTGTCGTCCTGTTGTCGCCCGCGGATCACCAACTGGCTTTCCTCGATGCTGACATCGAGCTGGTCCCGGGTGAAACCCGCAACGGCGAGCGTGATACGCAACCGCTCAGGGTTCTGCCCGTCGCGGGGCAGACGCTCGATGTTGTAGGGCGGGTAGCCGTCAGCCCCCTTGGCGACGCGGTCGAGCACGCGCTCGATCTCATCGAAACCCAGGAGGAACGGGCTGGACAGGGACGGAACTCGCGACATTGGTCTCAAAGCCCTCGCTTGAAGCGACTTTGACGGGGCCCCTTTCAGGCACCCCAACCGTCCGGCGACTGCCGGTCGATCGTCCCTAATATGGATAGGGCGGGTTAAAGGTTCAAGAACAAGGAGAATTCCGGCCCAAACAGGCTATTGTTAGCCCCCCAACACAGGTTTTCATGCCCAAACCGACCTCGATACCGCCGCTGACCGTCCGCGCTGTCCGTGGGACGCCGGTCGACGTTCCGCTCAATTTTGTGCTGGGCACCAGCGCGGATGCTATTCGCGTGGCACCATTGCTGCTGATTGATCTGGAGACCGAGGAAGGCGTCACCGGACGCGCTTACGTGTTCTGCTACCTGCGCGCGGCTGCTCCAGCGGTGATGAGTCTGCTCGGCGAGGTCGAACGGGTGGCCAAGGGCAGCGCGGTCAAGCCATCCGAACTTTGGGCGAAGCTGACGCGCCGCTTCACGCTGATCGGTGTCCAGGGCATCGTTCGCATGGCCATGTCCGGCTTCGATGCGGCCTGCTGGGACGCGCTTGCGGTCGCGTCGGGTGCACCCCTTGCGACCTTTCTCGGTGCCGAGCGCCGTCCGATTCCTGCCTACAACAGCTGTGGTCTCGGCCTGAGGGATGATCTTGGCGCGCTCGCGGACGAAGCCGAGAAACTGCTCGTCGGGGGCTTCCGCGCAATCAAGCTCCGCCTTGGCTACCCGACGGTTCAGGCAGACATTGCAGCGGTACACGCGGTGCGAAAGCGCATCGGGGACGGCGTTGCGTTGATGGTCGACTATAACCAGGCACTCAGTGTCGACGAAGCGCTCGTTCGCGGCCGCGCACTGGATGCCGAAAATATTTACTGGCTGGAGGAGCCGATCCGCCACGACGATTACGACGGCGCCGCGCGGCTTGCTCGCGAGCTCAAAGTTCCGATCCAAATCGGAGAAAACTTTTCATTGCCGGCGGCGATGGGTGTCGCGCTTGAGCGGTCTGCCGCCGATTATGTAATGCCCGATCTTGAACGCATTGGCGGTGTGAGCGGCTGGCGTCAGGCGGCGGAAATTGCGCAATCGCGTGGCATCAAAATGTCATCGCATCTATTTCCGGAAACGAGCGCGCATCTGCTCGCCGTCACGCCGACGTGTCATTACCTCGAGTATGTCGATTGGGCGAACGTCTTGCTCGAAGAACCGCTACAGATCGCAGATGGTCACGCGATCGTGCCATCGCGTCCCGGCAACGGCATGGCTTGGGACAAGAAGGCGGTCGAACGTTTTCGAATGCGCTGAGCTAACGCAGCGGCAGCTTGAACAGCTTGATCGCGTTGTCCCGGCCGATTTTATGGCGGTCGTTCTCGCTGATTGCCGCTCCATCGAACCATTGGGCGCCTTCACCAACGTCTTCGAATGGCCAATCAACCGAGAACATCACGCGGTCGGCGCCCACCACGGTCATGGCGTTGACGAGCGCGGGCGTGTCAAAGTTACCCGACGTGGTGAGATAAAAGTGCTTGCGGAAGTAATGAGCCACGCTGTGCTTGGCCGGGTATTTGTGGGCGGCTTTCATCCAGCCGTTTCGATTGTCAATTCGCCAAAGATAGATTGGAATACCCTCACCAATGTGCCCGAGGACTATCTTCAATCGCGGATATTCATCGAAAAGGCCGCTGCCGATCAGCCGCAGAGCGTGGACGGCTGTTTCTGCAGCAAAGGCCCAATTCGGGCCGAGCATCCAATTGTGGCCCTCGTAGAACTTCGTCCAGCTCGGCAGTGGATTGCGCGGGTGCAGGTAGAACGGCACGTCGAGCGCTTCGACCGCGCGCCAAAACGGTCGATAACCCGGAAGGTCGTAGTACAGAATGTTGTCGGGCGTCCCAGCTTGTGAAAAACCGTTCACAAGCGCCCCGACCATGCCAAGTTCCTTGACGCAGCGGGTAAGTTCGGCCGCCGCGGCATCTGGATCTTGCATCGGGAGTGCAGCGAAGGCGGCAAACCGGTCCGGTCGTTTGCGCACCTCGCCAGCGAGTACATCGTTTGCCTGCTTCGCGACCTCCACAGATTTCTTCAAGTCAGGGATCGCTTGAATTGCAGGAGCATTGAGCGACAGGATCATCATTTCGATCCCGTGCTTGTCCATTTCGCCCAGCCGCGTCCCCTGGATGTCGAGCAGGCGGTGGCTCAAGTCTTTCCATACGTGCGAACCGAACAGCTGCGAATCGCCCAGCGTCGGTTCGATGGCGAAGTGTTCCTCAAGTGCGATCTTGCCCTGCATGGTGGCTCCCTAGTTGTTGCGACATCATGCAATGTCATGGAGCAACTTGTCAGCACTGCAGTACGGACAATAAAAAAGCCGCCTCGCGGGGCGGGCTTCGCGCGACGTATATTTCAACAGTTATTGAAATAACTCTTGACGGCAGCAGTTATTTCAATAAGCATTGAAATATGAAAAACGCCGATGCTGTAGCGGCTTTAGCCGCGCTTGCACAGGAAAACCGTTTGGACGTATTTCGCTTGCTAGTGCAGGCGGGGCCGGACGGAATGGCGGCAGGTGTCGTTGCAACGGCACTGAAACTCGCGCCGAACACGCTCACATTTCATTTCGACCGCTTGCGGGACGCGGGTCTTGTAACAGTCCGGCGTGACGGACGCTCAATGATCTACGCGGCGCGCTTCGAAGCCATGAACTCGCTACTCGGCTTCCTTACTGAAAACTGCTGCCAAGGGGCGGTGGAAACATGCGCCCCGGTAACATGCAAGCCTGTCCGAAAGAAACGAGAAAAGGAGCCTGCGCCGTGAAACGGATGCATGGTCACGTCTCGGTCGCAAATATCGAAACCGCCGTCGGATTCCATTCGGCATTGTTCGCCACGAAGCGCAAAGTCTATGCGCACCTGAAAACAGTCGGTGGCACTGTGATCGAGCAAGGCAAGACTGCTTGCTGCTACGCCAGGTCGGAAAAATCGTGGATTGACGATCCGGCTGGTATTTCGTGGGAAACGTTCCACACAAATATCAGCTATGGCGACGGCAGTGGTGAGGATGAAGCGCGCGTTGCCCACGCCAAGGCTTGCTGCGTTCCAGCGGCCCAGCCTGCCACCGGGACGTCGTCCGCTTGCTGCGCGGCGTAGCTATTATGACCGAAAGACCTTTCAACACGTTATTCCTTTGCACCGGCAATTCGGCTCGCTCAATTCTTGCAGAAGCGATCTTGAACAAGATCGGGCAGGGGAAATTCAGGGCCTACAGCGCCGGAAGTCAGCCCAAGGGACAGGTCAATCCGAACACGATTCAACTGCTGCATGGTCTTGGTTATGATACGTCCGGCTTTCGCGCCAAATCGTGGAACGAATTCGCAAAGCCCGGCGCGCCTGCGCTCGATTTTGTTTTTACCGTTTGCGACAACGCGGCGGGTGAAACATGTCCGGTGTGGCCGGGACAGCCAATGACGGCGCATTGGGGCGTCCCCGACCCCGCCGAAGCACAAGGATCGGAAGCGGAAATTGCGCTCGCCTTTAAGAACGCTTACCGGATGCTTTTTCAGCGCATTGGAATATTTACGGCTTTGCCAATACGAAGCCTTGATAAGCTCAGTCTTCAAAACAGGCTTCGCGAAATCGGCCGCGTGACTGACGCGGTAGCAAAAGAGCCAACTTAATGGCTTCTCCGGCACAGCGCGCCGTCTCCGAAGCTCTTGGGACGGCATTTCTGCTGGCCACTGTGATCGGCTCCGGAATCATGGCGCAACGCCTTGCAGGCGGAAACGGCGCGCTCGCGCTTTTGTGCAACACGTTGCCGACCGGTGCGATTCTTACTGTGCTTATTCTGATCTTCGGCCCGGTATCCGGCGCTCATTTCAATCCAGCTGTGAGCGTCGCATTTGCGCTACGCGGGGAGCTTCCTTGGCCGATGACCTTCGTCTATGTCGTCGTACAGCTTTGCGGCGCGGTGATCGGCGTGTGGGCCGCGCACTTAATGTTCGAACTTCCGGTGTGGCAATTTTCAACCACGATCCGGACAGGTTCAGGCCAATGGCTCGCAGAGGCCGTCGCTACGTTTGGTCTTTTGCTAACGATCTTCGGTTGCGTTGCGCGAGCGCCGGGCGCGGTCGCGTACGCCGTGGGCCTCTACATTACGGCCGCTTATTGGTTCACTGCGTCAACCTCATTTGCGAATCCTGCGGTGACTTTAGCGCGCGCTCTTTCGAATACTTTCGCGGGCATCGCGCCGGCTGGAGTCGTTGCTTTCATTGTCGCGCAATTGGCCGGTGCCGCGCTTGCCACAATCCTGGCGCTATGGCTGTGGGCGATCAGAGAACCCGTGGCGACCGCGCGCCGCACAGGTCAGTAAATCCTGGGAAACGCGGGTCTAGAATGATTTTTGCTTCAACGGCTAGCCGCTAAGATTGGTGGAGCCAGGGGGAGTCGAACCCCCGACCTCGTGAATGCCATTCACGCGCTCTCCCAACTGAGCTATGGCCCCAATCGCAAATCGACAGCCGCCTTGGGAAACGACGGATGTGTCAGCTTTCTTCTTCTTTCTCGATCGATTCACCGATGATGTCGGTCACATCGGCGTCGCCTTCTTCCTGTTCCTCGATGAACGCGGCATCGTCCATGCTTTCGTCGCCAATCTCGACTTCTTCCTCTTCGCCCTCGGCCTTCGCGTCGGCGGCCGCCGGTTTCTTGCCCTGCTGCTCGGCCTCGGCGTCCTCGAGCGAAACGAATTCCGCGTCTGCGGTCTCCGGCACAATGCTCTCGGTCGGGGCCACCGGCGCGGGCCGTGCGGCTGCCGCCGGTTCAGGTCGCGCGCGAGGAGGTGCCGGCGCGGCAATCGGTACAACTTTGCCCGTGTAGGGCGAAATCACCGGCGTCTTGTTGAGATCGTAAAATTTACGACCGGTATCGGGACAGACACGTTTGGTGCCGAGATCGGGTTTAGCCACAGTCGAGGTTCCTCGGGAAAGGGTCGTTAAAATCGGTGCTTCACTTGGCTAGTTGCAGAGCGCCTGTCAATAGCGCCAGCCCGGCTCAAAGGCCCTCCAAAAGCGGCGGGATGACGGCGCGCGCGGCTGCGTGGTACGACGGCGCAGATTTTAAGGATACCACCCGGTGAACCCTGCCGAATTGACGCCGCTGACGGCCCGCCAGGGTGGCCCCCTGCGGGGTCGTGCCCGTGTACCGGGCGATAAATCGATTTCCCACCGCGCCTTGATCCTGGGGGCGCTGACGGTTGGCGAAACCACGGTTGGCGGCCTCCTGACGGGTGAGGACGTCTTGCATACGGCCGACGCCATGCGGTTGCTCGGCGCACGGGTGGAGATTGCCGGCGACAACACATGGCGCATTCACGGGGTCGGCGTTGGCGGGTTCGCAAAACCGGCGGGCACGCTCGATTTCGGCAATTCCGGCACCGGCTGCCGACTTGCGATCGGTGCGGTAGCCGGCGCACCCGTGACTGTGACTTTTGATGGCGATGAATCCCTGCGAAGTCGGCCGATGCAGCGCGTCCTCGACCCATTGAAAAAAATGGGTGCGCGCGTCGTTGAGGTGGCGGAGTCGGGACGACTGCCGTTGACGCTGCAAGGGGCTGCCGAGCCAATTCCAATCGTCTATGAGCCGCCGGTGGCATCCGCACAGCTCAAGTCGGCGGTATTGCTGGCGGGGCTTGCAGCGCCGGGTGAAACCACTGTGATCGAAGCAGAGGCGACGCGCGATCACACGGAGCGATTGCTGAAGCATTTTGGCGCGAAGATCAGCAGCAAGCCGTTTGGCGAGCATGGACGGCGTATTGTCCTGCAAGGTCAACCCGAGCTTGAGCCGGCGAATGTTTTGGTGCCGGCCGATCCTTCCTCGGCTGCATTTCCTCTGGTCGCCGCGCTTGTCGTGCCGGGGTCAGAACTGATCCTCGATGCTGTGATGACAAACCCATTGCGTACCGGACTGCTGACCACGTTGCGCGAGATGGGCGCCAGCATCGAAGCGCTGGAAAAGCGTGATGACGGCGGCGAAGAAGTTGCCGACCTGCGCGTGCGTGCGTCGACGCTCAAGGGCATCGACGTGCCGCCAGAACGTGCGCCATCGATGATCGATGAATATCCAATCCTGGCGGTGGCCGCGTCTTTTGCGGAAGGGATCACACGGATGCGCGGCCTGAAAGAATTGCGCGTGAAGGAATCCGACCGCCTGGCCGCGACCGCCGACATGTTGCGCGCCAACGGGGTTGTCGTGGAGATTGAAGGTGACGACCTGATCGTTCAGGGCAAAGGCCGCCCTACCGGTGGCGGTGAGGTAACAACGCATATGGATCACCGTATCGCGATGGCCGCGTTGGTCATGGGTCTTGGCACCGGCAATCCGGTGCGCATCGACGATAGCGCGTTCATTGCCACCAGCTTCCCTGGCTTTGTCGAATTAATGCGTTCGATTGGTGCGGACCTCACATGATCGTTGCCATCGACGGACCGGCAGCCTCGGGCAAGGGAACGCTCGGCAAGCGGCTTGCCGCTCACTATGGTTTGCGCCATCTCGACACGGGCCTCATTTACCGCGCCGTCGCCAAGGCCTTGATTGATGCGGGACGAGATCCAAACGACGTTGCGGCCGCGACAAGCGCCGCCAAGGCCCTCGACCCCTCGCGCTTCGACGAGGTCGCACTCAAGGCCCACAGCATTAGTGAGGCGGCTTCGATCGTTTCAGCGATCCCGCAAGTAAGAACCGCGCTACTCGCCTTCCAGCGCGAATTTGCCGCCAAGCCGCCGGGAGCCGTGCTCGATGGCCGCGATATCGGCACCGTCATCTGTCCCGATGCCGAGGTTAAGATCTATGTGACCGCGACGCCCGAGGCGCGGGCTCGCCGCCGCGCCGCCGAATACCAGGCGCAAGGCCGTCATATCGACGAGGCGGCCGTGCTGGCCGATATTCGCAAGCGGGATCAACGCGACCAGAGCCGCGCGGCGGCCCCCCTGAAGCAAGCTCCGGACGCGCACTTGCTCGATACGACGCATTTGGATAGAGACGCGGCCATCCGGGCCGCCATCGATATCGTCGAGGCCACCCGAGCGGGCCGAGGGCGCGGCTGACCGCCCCTCGTGTTGGAGGACAAAGCCCCGCTCGAGCCTTTGCGTAAAGCGCGCCTGACCGAACCATCGTTCCGAAAGCACGGTATTTAGCGCCGGCCATCCGGATTCCGGAGGCTGCCGTTGGTCTGCGGGACCTTCGGCCCGCGCATTTGGAACGCCATTCCAACCCACCCGGCGCGCCGCAAACAGGAGACTCCATGGCCACCGCTACAGCACCCTCGCGTGAAGACTTCGCCAAACTGCTCGACGAAAGTTTTGGCGGCGGAAACCTTCAAGAAGGTTCCGTCATCAAGGGAAAAGTCGTCGGCATCGAAAAGGAATTCGCGGTCATCGACGTCGGTCTAAAGACCGAAGGACGCGTGGCCCTCCGGGAATTCACCGGGCCCGGGCGACAGACCGGTCTCAAGGTCGGCGACGAGGTCGAAGTCTATCTGGAGCGCGTCGAGAATGCGCTCGGCGAGGCCGTGCTCTCGCGCGACAAGGCGCGGCGGGAGGAAAGCTGGGGCAAGCTTGAGAAGGCGTTCAATAGCAGCGAGAAGGTTCAGGGCGTCATCTTCAACCAGGTCAAGGGTGGCTTCACGGTCGACCTCGACGGCGCCGTCGCGTTCTTGCCGCGATCGCAGGTGGATATCCGCCCGATCCGCGACGTGACCCCGCTGATGAATGTTCCGCAGCAGTTCCAGATTCTGAAGATGGATCGCCGCCGCGGCAACATCGTGGTCTCTCGCCGCACCGTTCTTGAAGAGACGCGTGCCGAACAGCGTCAGGAGCTTGTGCAGAATCTGGAAGAAGGTCAGGTCATCGACGGTGTTGTGAAGAACATCACGGACTACGGTGCCTTCGTCGACCTCGGTGGCATCGACGGGCTATTGCACGTCACCGATATCGCATGGCGGCGCGTCAATCACCCGACCGAAGTGCTCAATATCGGCCAGCAGGTGAAGGTCAAGATCATCAAGATCAATCACGAGACGCACCGTATCTCGCTTGGCATGAAGCAGCTGCTCGACGATCCGTGGCAGGGCATCGAAGGCAAGTATCCGGTCGGCGCCCGTTTCAAGGGACGCGTCACCAACATCACGGACTACGGCGCCTTTGTGGAACTTGAACCCGGCATCGAGGGTCTGATCCACGTGTCAGAAATGTCCTGGACGAAGAAGAATGTTCACCCGGGCAAGATCGTGTCGACCTCGCAGGAAGTCGAAGTGCAGATCCTCGAAGTCGATCCGGTGAAACGGCGTATTTCGCTCGGCCTCAAACAGACCATGCGCAACCCGTGGGAAGTGTTCGTCGAGAAACACCCGCCGGGTTCAACAGTCGAAGGCGAGGTGAAGAACAAGACGGAGTTTGGCCTCTTCCTCGGCCTCGATGGCGACGTGGACGGCATGGTCCACCTGTCCGACCTCGACTGGAAACGTCCGGGTGAGCAGGTGATCGAGGAATACAAGAAGGGTGACATGGTCAAGGCTCAGGTCCTCGATGTCGATGTCGAGAAGGAACGCATTTCGCTCGGCGTCAAGCAGCTCGCCGGCGATCCGATGGAGTCTGCGGGCGATCTCAAGAAGGGGTCGGTGGTGACCTGTGAGGTGACCGAAGTGAAGGAGGCCGGCATCGACGTGAAGATCGTTGGTACAGAACTCGTCGCCTTCATCAAGCGCGCCGATCTTGCCCGCGAGCGCGGCGAACAGCGCCCTGAACGCTTCTCGGTTGGCCAAAAGGTGGACGCCCGGGTCACGCAATTCGACCGCAAGACCCACAAGGTCTCGGTCTCGATCAAGGCGCTGGAAGTCGCCGAGGAAAAAGAGGCGATTGCCCAATATGGCACTGCTGATTCAGGCGCTTCCCTCGGAGACATCCTGGGCGCGGCGCTCAAGCAGCGGGCGGGTGACAAGCCCGAAGCCGAAACAGAAAAGGCCGAGGAGTAAGCGGCTGGCGCCTTATGGACGAATTTCGTTGCCCTCGGGGTTCGCCCCGGGGGTTTCTTTTTTGACATCGTCTTGTCAAAAGCGTTTGACGTGACCGGGGGACCGGAACCGATTTTCGGGTAGGATCACGTCGCAGCAAGAGGAACGAAGCCATGTCGCTCGATGCGGATGCCATCGTCGATCGCCGCCGGATGCGGCGCAAGCTTACGTTTTGGCGAGTCAGCGCGGTGGTGATCGCCTTGCTTGCGATCATTGGCACGGCATTTGTGCTCGTCCCCGGCAGCCGGCTTATGCCACAAGGTGCCTATATCGCCCGCATCCAGGTGCAGGGTCTGATTCGCGGCAATCAGGATCGCGTCGAGGCGCTCGCTCGGCTCGGCAAATCCCGCGCGCGTGCGGTGATCGTACATATTGATAGTCCCGGCGGTACCACCGCCGGTTCGGAGCAGCTTTACAACGCCTTGCGTGAGTTGCAGAGCAAGAAGCCCATGGTCGTGGTGGTCGACGGGCTCGCTGCTTCCGGCGCCTATATCGCGGCGCTCTCGGCCGAGCACATCTTGGCGCAGGAAACGTCACTGGTCGGTTCGATTGGCGTCCTGTTTCAGTACCCGAATTTCACGGACATACTGAAGACGATCGGCATCAAAGTCGAAGAGGTGAAATCCTCGCCGCTGAAGGCTGCGCCCAACGGTTTCGAGCCGACCAGCCCGGAAGCGCGTGCCGCCATCGAGGCAGTCGTGCTCGACTCATATGCCTGGTTCAAAGGCCTGGTCAAAGATCGCCGCAAAATGGACGACCCGCTGCTTGCGCAAGTGTCGGACGGGCGCGTGTTTACCGGGCGACAGGCGGTTGGACTTAAGCTCGTTGACGGCCTCGGCAACGAAAAGGCTGCATTGGATTGGCTGGAAAAGGAAAAGAAGGTGCCGGCCAGCACGCCAGTGCGCGACTATTCGCTGCAACCACGCTTCAGCGAACTGTCTTTCCTTCACGTAGCCGCATGGACCTTTGAGGCCGTGGGGCTGAATGTCATTGCGCACCGCATCGAGGAGTGGGGCGCCGTGCAGGCGGTGGAGCGACTCAACCTTGACGGTCTCTTGGCACTTTGGCACCCTCCGTCGTCCAACTGATGGGGGGTAGCGGTGCCGATGATCAAGTCAGAACTCGTCCAGCGCATTGCGTCCCAGAACCCACATCTTTATCAGCGCGACGTTGAGAACATCGTCAACGCGATCCTTGGTGAAATCACTAGTGCGATGGCCAAGGGCGATCGAGTCGAGCTGCGCGGCTTTGGTGCTTTTTCGGTCAAGCACAGGCCAGCTCGTACCGGCCGCAATCCACGCACGGGCGCTCATGTAGCCGTCGACGAAAAGTCGGTGCCGTTCTTCAAGACCGGCAAGGAAATGCGTGAACGGCTCAACAGACCTGGCGCGATCTAGGGCTTCTGGTTACTGCGACCGCCAAAATGCTATGGTCTGGCCGGGTTCATCCCGGCCATCGCTTTTTTGGACAGAGGCCGCCAACGGTGCTCCGCAGAATCGTCACGATGTTGATCGTGGTTCCGCTCGCGGTAGTTATTATCGCCTTCGCGGTGGCCAACCGGCAGTCGGTGACCGTTTCATTCGACCCGTTCTCTGCAACAAGCCCGGCCTATGCAACGTCCCTGCCGTTGTTCGCGCTGATTTTCGTGCTCCTCATCCTCGGCGTGCTGGTTGGCGGGGTTGCGGCCTGGATCGGCCAGGCCAAGTGGCGACGGACAGCCCGCAAGCTCGACGGGGAGGTCCGTGTCCTGCACCAGGAGCTGGATGCCATTCGGCGCCGTTTTGCACCTGAACCGCCTGCGGCTGCTGAACCGGCTCCATACACGGTCATCCCGCCTCCAATTCCTTAACTCAGCCCTGCGGTTCCGCTTTGCGGCCAAATGGAGAAGGCGCTAGAACGCGCCTCACAATGCCACTGTCGATCAAAATTTGCGGCCTCAAGACCCCGCAAGCGCTTGATGTAGCGCTTGATTCCGGGGCCGATCTGGTCGGTTTCGTGTTCTTCCCACCGAGCCCCCGTCATCTCGGATTGGAGGCTGCGCGGACGCTCGGGCAGCGCACTCAGGGCCGCGCAGGCAAGGTTGCACTTACGGTGGACGCCAACGACGACACGCTGCTCGACATCATCGCTGCGCTCAAGCCCGATATGCTGCAGCTGCACGGCAGTGAAACTCCGGACCGCGTGGTGGCGGTGCGCACGCGTTTCGGCCTGCCGGTCATGAAGGCATTGCCGATCGCGGAGCGGAAGGATTTATCCCCAATCCGCCAATATGCGCAGTTCGTCGATCGGCTGATCTTCGACGCGCGTGCGCCCAAGGAGGCGACCCGGCCCGGCGGTCTGGGCAAGCCATTCGACTGGACGCTTCTCAAGGACATCAAGGCTGGCGTTCCGTTCATGCTCTCCGGCGGGCTTGACGCGGACAACGTTGTGGAAGCGCTGCGCACGACACGTGCGCCGGGCGTGGATGTATCCTCGGGCGTCGAACGCGCGCCAGGCGAAAAGGATCCGGACAAGATCCGCGCATTCATCCGGGCTGCACGGATGGCCGAGGCTGAGCTCTTTTCACCGCCTCTCCAGCTCGGAGAGACATCGATCGTGCGTTCGGTCAAGTAAGGGCTGGTCGCATGACGGTGCAGCAGCCCAATACATTTCGCAACGGCCCCGACGAACGCGGGCGTTTCGGCATCTACGGTGGCCGGTTTGTCGCCGAGACGCTGATGCCCTTGATCCTCGACCTGGAGAAAGCTTACGCGCAGGCCAAGAGCGACCAAAAATTCCAGAAGGAAATGGATGCCCATCTGGCAACATACGTAGGACGCCCGTCGCCGCTCTATTTCGCCGATCGTTTCACGCAACATTGCGGCGGCGCCAAAATCTATTTCAAGCGCGAAGAACTTAATCATACCGGTGCGCACAAAGTGAACAACGTACTCGGCCAGATCATGCTGGCCCTGCGCATGGGCAAGACGCGGATCATTGCCGAAACCGGCGCTGGCATGCATGGCGTTGCAACCGCTACTTTGTGCGCCAAGTTCGGCTTGCCCTGTATCGTTTACATGGGTGCGGTCGACGTCGAGCGGCAAAAGCCGAATGTGCTGCGGATGAAAATACTTGGCGCGGAAGTGCGTCCGGTTGTATCCGGCGCACGCACGCTCAAGGATGCCATGAACGAGGCACTTCGCGACTGGGTGACCAATGTCAGCGATACATTCTACTGCATCGGGACCGTGGCGGGTCCGCATCCGTATCCGGCAATGGTGCGCGATTTCCAATCGATCATTGGACGCGAAACACGTGAGCAGATTCAGGCCGCTGAAGGCCGGCTTCCCGATTCGCTGATTGCCTGCATCGGCGGCGGGTCCAATGCCATGGGTTTGTTCCATCCGTTCCTCGATGAACGCGCGATCGAGATCTATGGCGTCGAAGCAGCCGGCCACGGGTTGAACAGCGGCAAGCACGCCGCTTCGATTGCGGGCGGGCGGCCGGGCGTTCTGCACGGCAACCGGACATATTTACTGATGGACGATGACGGACAGATCGAGGAAGCACACTCGATCTCCGCCGGGCTTGATTATCCCGGCATCGGTCCGGAGCACGCCTGGCTCAATGATATGGGCCGCATAAAATTCCTTTCAGCAACCGATTACGAAGCGGTCGCGGCGTTCCAGCTGTGCAGCAAACTGGAAGGCATCATCCCGGCACTGGAAGCGGCACATGCCTTGGCCAAAGTGCCGGAGATTGCGGCAAGGAAACCGAAAGATCATTTGATGGTGGTCAATCTTTCAGGCCGGGGCGACAAGGACCTGGCGTCGGTTGAAGCCTTTCTCGGCAACAAACAATGAGCACGCGAATCGAGAAGCGTTTCGCCGCTCTGAAGGACGAGGGCCGCGCAGCGCTGGTGACCTTCACCATGGCGGGCGATCCCGATTACGATACCTCGCTCGCCATTGCTAAAGCCTTGCCGAAGGCGGGAGCCGATATCATCGAACTCGGCATGCCTTTCACCGACCCTATGGCAGACGGCCCGGCCATCCAGGCCGCCGGCTTGCGTGCGCTCAAGTCCGGTCAGCGCATGACCAAAACATTGGCGATGGTGCGCGAATTCCGCAAGGAAGACAGTGAAACGCCCATCGTCCTGATGGGCTACTACAATCCGATCTTTATCTACGGCAGCGACCGCTTCCTGTCAGATGCCAAGACGGCCGGCGTTGACGGTCTCATCATCGTGGACCTGCCGCCGGAGGAGGACGACGAGCTTTGCCTGCCCGCACTGAAAGCGGGGCTCAACTTCATCCGGCTCGCAACGCCCACCACCGACAACAAGCGTCTGCCCACGGTCCTCACCAACACCTCAGGCTTTGTCTATTACGTTTCGATAACGGGTATCACCGGTGCGGCTGCGCCGGATACCACCAGGGTCACTACTGCGGTTACGCGCATCAAGCGCCACACCGGACTTCCGGTAGCAGTCGGATTCGGCGTACGCACCGCGGAACAGGCGCGTGCCATTGCCGAAGGTGCTGACGGCGTGGTGGTCGGCTCGGCACTGGTGGATGCGCTACGGAATAGCCTCGACAAAAGCGGAAAGGCCTCCCCCGGGTCGGTCAAAGCAGTCACCGACCTGGTCTCTTCCCTGGCGCAAGGTATGCGTTCTGCCCGCCGCGTTGCGGCAACCTGAACATTCGGGCCCGTCAGCGGTTATAATTTTGTCGAATCGGGCCTATATAGACGAACCATGAACTGGATTTCCAACGTCGTTCGGCCGAAGATCCGCAGCTTCTTACGCCGCGAGACGCCGGAAAATCTCTGGATCAAATGTCCGGAGACCGGACAGCTCGTTTTTTACAAGGACGTTGAGACCAACCAGTTCGTCATTCCAAGCTCGAACTATCACATGCGCATCAGCGCCCCGCAGCGGCTGAAGGCCATGTTCGACGGCGGTGAGTTTGAAGATATCGTCCTGCCGGAGGTGCCGCTCGATCCGCTTAAGTTTCGCGATGAGCGCCGCTACGCCGACCGCCTCAAGGACGCCCGCACCAGGTCCGGATTGCAGGACGCGGTGAAGCTCGGCATCGGACGGCTGGAAGGCCAGATGGTCACGATCGCCGTTCAGGATTTCGACTTCATGGGCGGTTCGCTTGGCATGGCGGCCGGCGAGGCGGTGATCACCGGCCTCGAGACTGCGGTGCGCCGGCAGACACCATTCATCATGTTCGCGGCGTCCGGCGGTGCACGCATGCAGGAAGGGATACTGTCCCTGATGCAACTCCCACGGACGACGGTCGGTGTGCAGATGCTGCGCGAAGCGCGCAAGCCTTACATCGTTGTGCTCACCAATCCAACCACCGGCGGTGTCACCGCCTCTTACGCAATGCTCGGTGACGTGCAGATCGCCGAGCCTGGCGCGCTGATAGGCTTTGCCGGCCCGCGCGTGATTGAGCAGACCATCCGTGAGAAATTGCCGGAGGGCTTCCAACGCGCGGAATATCTCTCGGAGCACGGCATGGTCGACATGGTGGTGCACCGGCACAAATTGCGCGCAACCCTTGCAGAATTGTGCCGACTGCTGACCCGGACGCCGGCGCCCACTGGCCAGCAGCAATTGCCGGTTCCTGCGCATGCGTGACGCCTGACGGCGCTACGCGCTATACCCGTCCCCTCATCCTGAGGCGCTTTCGCGTAGCGAAAACTTCGCAGGGTGAACTGGCCGTGGCTTTGCAAGTCAGGAGGACGGCGAGAGGCATTCATGAGTTCAGTTGACTCCATCGTCGCGCGTCTCACAGCGCTGCACCCCAAGCGCATCGACCTGTCGCTTGATCGCCTGCAGCGTCTTCTTGCGGCGCTTGATCATCCCGAAAAACAATTGCCACCGGTCATTCATGTTGCCGGCACAAACGGCAAAGGCTCGACGGTCGCCTTCCTGCGCGCGATTCTTGAGGCCGCGGGACAGCGCGTGCATGCCTACACGTCGCCTCACCTGGTCCGTTTCAACGAACGCTTCCGGATCGGTGGACCAGGTGGAAGCAAGCTGGTTTCGGACGAAGAACTCGTTGCGACAATGGAGGAATGCGAACGGGCGAACGCCGGCGGCCGCATTACGGTATTTGAGATTACGACCGCGGTTGGTCTTGTGCTGTTCGCACGTCATCCTGCGGATGTGTTGCTGTTGGAGGTTGGTCTTGGTGGCCGGCTCGACGCAACGAACGTGGTCGACAACCCGGTGGCCACGATTATCACGCGTATTTCGATTGATCACACCGATTTTCTTGGCGACTCACTCGACAAGATTGCGGCGGAAAAAGCCGGCATACTCAAACGTGGAGTGCCGGCGATTATTGCCTCGCAACCGCGTGACGCATTGGCGGTGATCGAGCGCCAGGCTGCCAGACTCGGCGTGCCGCTGAAGGTCGCCGGCGAGAGCTGGACCGCGACCGAAGAGCGAGGACGTCTGGTCTATCAGGATGAAACGGGCTTGCTCGATTTGCCGCCGCCAAAGCTCTACGGCCGGCATCAGTTCGAGAACGCCGGACTGGCGATCGCCGCACTGCGTGCCATAAAAAAATTCGCAATTCCGCCGGCCGCGTTTGATGCCGGCATGGTCAAAGCCGAGTGGCCGGCACGATTGCATCGGCTGGGACAGGGCCGGCTGGTCGATCTGGCACCTGCGGGCAGTGAATTGTGGCTCGATGGCGGGCACAATCCGGACGGGGGTCGCGCGATTGCGGCGGCACTCGCTGACCTGGAAGAACGCGTGTCGCGGCCACTCGTGTTGATCGTGGGCATGCTGGCAAGCAAGGATTGCCAAGGCTTCTTGAGCAATTTCGCCGGGCTCGCTCGCCGGATGATCGCGGTACCGGTGCCTGGGGTCGAAACGGGGCTAAGCGCCACAACGGTAGCCGACACCGCACGCGCGATCGGTCTTTCTGCAACAACGCGCGACAGCCTGACCGAAGCGCTTGACGCTGCGCGCAAGCTCGATCTTGATCCCCCGCCACGTATTCTGATTACAGGCTCGCTATATCTGGCCGGCGAGGTGCTGCGCGAGAATGGGACGCTGCCGCAGTAGCAGTTCACTTCAGCAACCTCATCAAATCCGCTTTCTTTTGCCGCAGCTGATCCATCGTGCATTGCCGAGGCGTCTTGTCCGGCCGCCACCGCAAAAGACGCGTGCCGTGGCGGAATCGTCCCCCACTGAAATGATCGTAACAAATCTCGACCACCAATTTCGGCTTTAGTGGCTGCCATTGCGCGGAGCGCTTCGTCGACCAGCGGCTAGGCCCGCCGGGCTTGTCACCGGTAAATCCAGGCGGCGCGATCAGCTTTTCGAGCCTCGTCGTGAGAGCTTTTTTCTCTTCGCTCTTAAGCGAAGAAGTGAAACCAATGTGATTGAGCAACCCGCGGTCGTCGTAGAGCCCAAGCAGCAGCGAGCCAACGGTCTTCTTGCCTTCGTTATAGCGAAAGCCGCCAACCACACAGTCGGCTGACCGGAAGTTCTTGATTTTCTGCATCCCGTGGCGGGTTCCGGATTCGTATGGCAGATCGCGGCGCTTGGCGATGATGCCGTCGAGTGTCGCTCCGACGTGCTTGAGCCATTTCTTCGCGTCGGTGATTCGGGTGGTTGCCGGAGAGAGCCGGATCGACTTGTGTCCGCGGAGATATTTGTGTGCAAAGCCTTCGAGTAGTTTGCGTCGGGCCGCCAGCGGGTCCTTCACGAGCATTTCGCTATCGGCCAACAACAAGTCAAAAACGATCAGCAGCGCGGGTGTTTCGACTGCGAGGCGTTGCACGCGGCTTGCCGCCGGATGAATGCGCTGTAAAAGATCGTCGAAGGAAAATGCCTGTCCGTGCGGTAGGACAATTTCGCCGTCAAGCACAAAGCGTTTGGGTTTGAGCGCCGCAACTGCCGCAACCAGTTCAGGGAAATATCGGGTGAGCGATTGGCCGGACTTTGATTGCAGATCGACCTTGGCGCCATCACGAAAAATGAGACAGCGGAAGCCATCCCATTTCGGTTCGTATTGCCAGTCTTTACCCTCCGGGATTTCCTCCACGGACAGGGCTTCCATCGGCGGGAAAGGTTGGCGCAGGGCGAGGGTCATCGCATCGCTAACGCGAAACGGCCGGCTTTGGGCCGGCCGTTTGTAGAACTTTTATGGGCAACTCAGACCGCGCCGCTGATCCATTGGTGCAGCTTCTGTTTTGGTGCGGCACCGACCTGGCGCGAGGCGATCTCGCCGTTCTTGAACAGCATCAACGTCGGAATGGACATAATGCCGTATTTGGCGGCGGTATTCGGGTTCTCGTCGACGTTGAGCTTGACGATCTTGACCTTGTTGCCGAGCTGGCCGGCGATCTCTTCCAGAGCCGGCGCGATCATGCGGCAGGGGCCACACCACTCCGCCCAAAAATCCACGACCACTGGTTCGGCAGATTTCAAAACATCCGATTCAAAACTCGCGTCCGACACTTTGCCGACCGTCATGGCAGCTACCTCATGTTTCTGAGCGGGGAGAATCGCTCCCCAAAAAAATGCGAGGGCAGGAAGCTATGAATGCAGTCCGGCACCGTCAAGGCACTCTCGCAGCCACGTGATCGGATAAAGCCCTCTCCAGGACCTCCGCAGAAAGCTCCATCAGATCAGGGACTTCCGTCCAGATGAGCGCGGCTCGCACCGGCCTATCGGGGTACAGTTTCGTGAGCACGGCACGATAGAAGGCAAGCTGGCGCACGTAAGACGGCGGTACCTCTTCGATTCGGCCTGGTGGGGGGCGGTTGGTCTTGAAGTCCCCAATCAGCACGGCGCCTTGCGTGACCGACAGGCGATCGACCTGCCCAGCGATGGGCACCATTTCGCCGCCCAGGTCGAGCATTCCGACGATGGGAACTTCGGCACGGCTGCCGGAGGCGAAGAGTTCATGAAAACCCGCATTGTCGAGGACGCGCATCACCTGCTCGCCCAGTCGGGCGCGCTCCTCAGCCGGGAGTTTGCCGCCGGCTCGGACGAGATAATCGTCGGCCACCTTCCGGCGCCGCGCGGCGGGGATATCCGGGAGCGATTGCAGCAACCGGTGAACCAGCGAGCCGCGTAACAGTGCCAACGCGCGGTCGCCGCCGCCGGTGATATGGCGCGGCCCGTCGCCCGCCGTATCGGATGGCCGCAGGACCTTCGCCGTCGTCGGCGAAGGTGGCGTGTTCGTTGTGAGCCATGACGGGAGCGCGATCTGTTTCTCTGCCGCGCGAGGGCCGTCATCAGGCACGGTCCCATCGCCCTTGCGGAAACGCCAGATTCTGCCGTCGTCGTCGCTGGCTTCCTCGGACAGCGGCTGAAGCGCCCTCAGCACGAGGTCGTGCCAGCAGCCGCCCGGCGCCTTGTTGACACCCTTGGCGCCACAAATGATCAATCGGTCCTCGGCACGCGTCAGCCCGACATACAAAAGACGGCGATATTCGTCGCGCGCCGCATCGATCGCTCGCTTGCGTGCTTCCGCCATCGGGCCCGCATCTTTGTCCTTGGCGACACCCCAGATCAAAGCGGTCGCATCCGGCGGCGCGTCGGCGATCGGCGCGGTCAGCAGGCGCGGCGGATGCGCCCCTTCCGGCCGCGTTGTCGTGTGGTCGATGAGAATGACATTTTTCGCTTCGAGTCCTTTGGCGCCGTGCACCGTCATCACGCGTACTTCATCGCGCG
The DNA here is from genome assembly GCA_036496445.1 of Pseudolabrys sp. Classification (GTDB taxonomy): domain Bacteria; phylum Pseudomonadota; class Alphaproteobacteria; order Rhizobiales; family Xanthobacteraceae; genus Pseudolabrys. The sequence continues at coordinate 23,719 of DASXLC010000037.1, forward strand.
CCATTTCCATGTCGCGCTTTACTTCGCTTTGCGCCACGCGAATCCAGTTGATGAAGCCCTGCAGTGAAGGCGTTTCGCGCTGCTCGTAGGACAGGGCCAGATTGAGAAATTCGTCGAGCGGGTCGGAAGCCTCAGTGCCGAGCCGGGCCAAAATCCTGGCGCGGCCTTGGCCCGCGCCGAGCACATGGGCGTAGAACGCAAACGGCGACAATGTGCGTGCCTTTTGCGCCAATGCATCGAGTGCCGATGACGCCGCGCCGAACGCGGCATCTTCACCGACCCTGGCGCGCAGAACCGACCGCAACGGTCCTTTGCGCTGATAAGCGAGCTTGTAAAGTCTCTCGTCATCGAAACCGAACAGTGGACTTTTTAGAACTGTCGCCAGCGCGAGGTCGTCATCGGGCAGCAGCAGCGCGTCGCCGAGCACCAGCAGGTCCATGATGGCAATGTGTTCGGTCAGCACGAGTCGGTCAGCGCCCGCGACTTCGATCTGCGCCTGCTTGAGCGCGCGGATGACCGCCTCGAACATCGGGCCGCGCTGGCGCACCAGGATCAACACCTCGCGCGGCCGCGTGCCTCTCTCGATCCAGCACTTCACGGTGCGCGCGATCCTGGCCGCCAGCTTGACCGATGGGCTGGTCTCGCTGGTGGTGTCGAACGGCGCATCCCAGCCTTCCTTGCCGGTGTCTTTCTCGTCGGGACCGATCAGCTCCCAGATTTCCACCTCGCCGGGCACCGCGTCCGGCAAGGCCTGATGCACGGTCCATGTCGGATCGGCGGTAAGCCCCTGGAATGCCGCCGCCTGCTTGAACACGGCGTCGACAGCGTTGAGTACGCCGACCGCAGACCGGAATGAAAAATCGAGCTTCTCGCTTGTGAACGCGACGTCGCTCGTCTCGTGCAGCACGCGGAAGTGTTCGCGCATTTCAGCGAATTTGTGAGGCACCGCGCCCTGAAACGAGAAGATTGATTGTTTTTCGTCGCCGACCGCGAACAAGGTTCGGCGCACATTCTCGCGCGCGCCGCCCGGCAGGAATTCCGCGACCAGAATCTTGATGATTTCCCATTGCTTGGCGCTCGTATCCTGCGCCTCATCGACCAGCACGTGATTGATGCCAAGGTCGAGCTTGTAGAGCACCCAAGCGGCTGCAGTGCTTTTGGTGGAGGCGTCGCGAAGCAGCGTCAGCGTCTTGTCGATCAGGTCCTCGTAATCGAGCAGGCCGCGGCGGTCCTTTTCGGCCTGATAGCGCTCGATGACCGCGGCGGCGACCGTGATCAGGGCCGCGCTGCGGTCGCGTGCACGCAAGGCGAATTCGCGTGCGAGCAAATGGCATACGCGGTCTTTTTCGGCGTTGAGACGCTCCGCCCATTGCGGATTGGCCTCGGCAAGCCTCCGTGTCAGGACGTTGGCGCGGCCCTTGCGCTCGCCGGTACAAAATATGTCGAGGTAGTTTTCGAGCCGTTCGGATCCGGTGGAGCGCAGCGCGGCAGACAATGAATCGGCGCGCTCCTTGTCGTTATTTGAACCGGCAGAAAAGATCTTGATCAGCGCCGGCCATTCGCTCTCGGGAATGGACGCGCCGGAAAAATATTCCGTCTCGATCGCGGTCAGGCTGTCGCCTGCCGCAAGCCGGAAAGTCCGGGACAATTCATCGATTGCCTGCCCGACACCGCCAGCACGCGCAGTCCACTCCGTGATCAGGTCGCGCTTGCCGATCGTCTCCGCGATCACCTCCTTGAAGGTGGTGTCGGCTGCCTCGGTGATGGCGGTGGAGAGTGCGTTGCCCAGCGGACTCTCGGCCTCCGTGGCGCCTTTCAGCAGGACTTCCAGCGTCAATTCATTGAGCAGCTGTGCGGTCGCGGTCTCGTCAAGCACATCGAAACGCGCCGCCACGTCGGCCTCGAACGGAAACTGGTGCAACAGTCGCGTACAGAAAGCATGGATGGTCTGCACCTTCAGGCCACCCGGGGTTTCCAGCGCGTTGGCGAACAGGCGCCGCGCAATGGCGCGTTGCGTTGCATCGGCTGTCTTGCCGGTGACGAGCCTGATGTTCTCGTCGAGCGCGGCGTCGTCGAGCGCAGTCCATTTTGCCAGTGTGTCGAACACACGGGTCGCCATAGTGGCGGCGGCGGCCTTGGTGAAGGTGATGCAGAGGATCTTCGCAGGGTCTTCGCCGCGCAGCAGCAGATTGATCACCCGCTGCACCAGCACATGCGTCTTGCCGGAGCCGGCATTGGCGGACACAAATACCGAGTGTTCGGGATCCGCAGCCGTGGTCTGACGGGCCTTGGCGGCGTCCGGAATCTGGCGGGCTATACTCCCCATTCGTCCTCGCTTTCGCCGCCGGAAGCGGCCCACTCCTTGACGCGCGCGAGGTGGTCGTAATCGCCGTAATGCCTTTTCCACATCGGGTGGACGAGCGAACGGTAAGGCTCGCCGTCGACAAGAAACTTTTGCGCGATCCCGGTGAGTCTCTGCAATGCAATGTCGCCACAGCTATCGGGTGTGCCGTCGCTGATCCTGATGGTCTTGCGTTCGCCCGGCGGCTCGCCGCCCTTCAGCCGCACGTAGCCGATTTCGGATACCGAGCCACCGGGAATTCCTGGAAAGCCACCATTGCGCAGGATGGCCGTTTCCAGCGTGAGCTGCGGCGCGAGTCCGCTGCGGACCTGCGGCTCGGTCGGCGGTTGCCCGGTCTTGTAGTCGAGAATGGCGTAGCTGCCGTCGGCGCGCCGCTCGATGCGGTCGGCGCGCGCCGTGAGAACGAATTCAGCTTTGCCGAGCGGGATCGTATGTTTTCCTGACAGTTCGGCAAAGATCCTGGTCGCGCCGGCGCGCCGCTCGCGTTCCCAGCCAGCGAACCAACCCGCGATGCGCAGGAAGCGCGTCCACCAGAACGCGCGGGCTTCCTCGTAGTCTTCCAGTGCCGCGAAATGTTTCTTGCCGAGGGCAACAAGCTCGCCCGCGACGTCCGCCGGCAGGGCATCGGCGAACGTCTTTGTGAATTCGCCGATCGCTTCATGAATGAAGGTGCCACGGTCGGCGGCGCCGGGCGGCGTGTCGATCGCTTCGAGCGGGAACAGCCGCAGCACATGTTTGGCGTAGATCGTGTAGGGATCACGCAGCCAGTTTTCGATGTCGGTGACGCTCAATTGCGAGGGCCGCGCTTCCGGCGGTGGGGCCGGCTGCGGTCGCGGGGTGGGCGAGATCCTGGCGGGATGATCGAGAGCTCGTGCGTAATCCGCGTAGATTGCGCCGCGCGTCAGCGCTTTTTGCCAGCGGGTTTCGCCAGCGACCGCTGCCAGCCGCTGAATGAAGCGGGATCTCACCGTCGGTGCGCCCGCCTGCTTGGCAGCGCGCGTGAGGAAGACCTCGGGGGCGCCCAGCCCTTGGGTGAAATCGTGCGCCGAAAGGCCGACGCGCAACTCCGGCAAATTGAGACCGAGTTCGAGCCGCATCGGACGGCTCAACCACGGATCGCTGCGGGTATCGGGCGGCCAGGTGCCTTCGTTGAGGCCACCGAGCACGAGCCGGTCGACGCGTTGCAGCCGGGCTTCCAGCAGGCCGAAGATGCGCACGCGCGGATTGCCGATTTCGGTGCGCCGCTCGGCACGCCCCGATGCGAGCAGATGGAAGACGTCCGGGTAGTCGGCTGGCGCCAGTTCGAGCGTGTGCGATGCCGGACTTTCCGCGACGGTTTCGAAGGCGCGGTGCAACTGTCGCCCGTCGGGGCCAGCGTAGGCAGCAACGGCCTTTCCATCGCCTGCCAGCGCCTCGAGCGCTCTCGAATGCGCCTGCGCCAACGCGAACAGGCTGTACGGCCTGTGGCCAAGCGCTTCCAGCGGGGCGAGCCCTTGCGCGAGCCGTTCGGCCAGCCGTTCGGCCGCGTCGAGATCGGCCGACAGGATAAAGCCACGCGGATCATTGCGGTGCAGCTCTCCCCGCATTGCCTTGAAGCTCGCAAGTGCGTGCGCAAGCCCGGCAGAGCCGCGGCGCGGGCGCGGCCCGCGCAGCACGGCACGTTCGAGTGCTGCGATCGCCCGGGTGTGCGCGCCGGCGTCCGCTCCCATTCGCAACAGGGAATGCTTGAGCAGCGCCAGCAGGGGCGCCGGTTCGAGCCCTCCCAGCCCCGCTTCTGCGACGAGGCGCGCGAAGATTCCGGCCGGCGTGTCGGCGAGCGCATCGCCACCGGAATCGTCGACCTCGACCTGCCAGCGTTCGAGGGCGGCCACCACGCGGCGGGCCAGTGCGCGGTCGGGTGTCACAAGCGCAGCGGTCTTGCCCGGCGTCTCGACCGCTTCACGCAGACAAACCGCGATCGCCAGGGCTTCCTCTTCCGCGTTGGCGGGTTCGGTGACGCTGATGCCGGCCATTGCCTTGTCCGCGGCGGCGGCGAATTCGGGGTCCTGCAGGCGGGTTTGCCAGCGATCCGTGGTCGCGGCCGGTCGCAGCGCTTCGGACGCCAGCATCTCACGCCCGTGCGCGGCCGGGCCGGCGAGCTGCTTCACGGCATTGCGTGACATGCCGATGCGCGCAAGCAAGGCTTGCATGGCAAATTGCGGGTGCACGGCAGCCGGCGTGCTTTTCTCATCCCCGCTGCTCGCGATCCCGCGCCAGGACTCCTCGTCGAGTTCCGTGTCGAGCCCCGGAAGTACGACCGCGCCCTGCGGAAGCTGCGCGATGGCCGCGAGCAGCTTTGCGGTTGCTGGCATCGAGCCGGTGGAGCCCGCGGCGATCACAGGCTGATTGCTGCCGGCAAGGCGCCGCATCTCGGCCTCGATGAGGAGATCGCGCCGCGCGGCGGCGTCGATCTCTCCGTTTTCGTTGAGGCGTTCCGGCCAATAGCTGCGCGCGATCTTGAGGAAATCGAGTGTGTACTGCCAATACGTGTCGAACTGGTCCGGCACCAGGCCGTCGAGCCGCTGCCAGTCCATCTTACGGGTAATGACGTCGTCGATCAGCCGTGCGAGATCATCGGCCAGCGCAAGCGCGGCGGCCGGCGTGTTGGCAATCAACGGTGCGCCTTGTTCGGGGCGGATCGCGGCGGCCCAGCGCACGATCAGTTGCGCGAGCAGGAGCCGCCGGTCCAGCGGTTTGATTGCAGGCGGAAGCGCCAGGGTGTCTTCGGCGAGCTCTGCAGTCGCCGCGTCTGCGAAAATGATCTCGTCTTCGTCCAGATCGCCAAGTGCAACAATGCGTGGCAGGATCGCCGCGTGTCCCTCGAGTTCTGTCAGGAAGGCGTCGCGTGCCATGCGGCAGGCCCGCCGGGTTGGCAGATAAAGCGTGGCCCGCGCAAGCTCAAGCGGATCGCGCGAAGCGGGGAAGCCTTCGATCAGGCGGCCGCGGCGCAGCGCGTCGATCAGCACCGGGAGGAAGGGCGCTGATGCCGGGATGTTAAAGACCTTGGGAACGGCGGCCATCGGCGAAGCATACAGAAGAATTCAGCCAGCGCTCGCCTTGATCGCGGCTTCCGCGAGCGCGATCGCCGCCGGCGTGCCGACATGCATCCAGACGCCCTCCATCCGGAGACCGTGCAGCCGACCCGTTTGCGCAGCGCGGTCGAAGAGCGCCGTCAGCGAAAGCTCCCCTGAAGGCGTATCTTTGAAAAGTGCCGGCGACAGGATGGCGGCCCCCGCATAGACAAAGGGCACAATTTCCTGCTCGGCGCGCTTGCGCAAGGTGCCGTCCGGCGCCATCGCGAAATCGCCGCGTCCGGAATAGCCGATGCTCGCGGCCGTCGGTGCCAGCAAGAGAAGCGCGTCCATTGCGTCAGGATCGAAGACGTCTGCGAGCCGTGCGAGATTCGGCTTTACGCCATCGATCCAGATCGAGTCGGAGTTGACGTGGAAGAACGGCGCGCTTCCAAGCTCGGGAAGGGATTTCCTGACCCCGCCACCGGTACCGAGCAGCAGCCCGCGTTCGTCGGAAATGACGACCTGCGGATGTTTTCGATGTGCCAGATGTTGCTGCATCTGGTCGGCGAAGTGATGAACATTGACGACTGCGCGCTCAACTCCGGTCCCTGCGAGCCGGTCCAGCACATGGTCGATGAGCGGCTTGCCCGCGACCTTCACGAGCGGCTTCGGAATTGTCTCCGTGAGAGGACGCATGCGCGTGCCGAGCCCGGCGGCCAGAACCATGGCGCGGCGCGGAATGACTTGAGTTGACGATGCGGCCATGCATCAAACCTTCAATGGTGGCACATTGACGCGATACCAGGCCGCGAGCGGCGCCAGCGCGGGATGCGCCAGCGATCGCTGCAGATATGCCCATACCCGCGGGAGATGACGCAAGTATTGCGGCTTGTGATCGCGCCGTTCGAGCCGGGCGAAGATGCCAAGAATCTTCGATGCACGCTGTGCGGCAAGCGTTGCATAGGCGCGCGCAAACGCAGGTGCATCAAAGGCAGCATCGGCCGATCGTCGCGCGCGCGTGTATCGCGAAAGCAGGCCGATCTCCATCATTTCCGGTATGTCCACGCGTGCGTCCTGCAACAGAGATGCCACGTCATAGGCCGCTGGCCCGACCACCGCATCCTGAAAGTCGAGCAGGCCGACGCGAGCCGTGCCCTCGCGCTCGGGCAACCAGAGAAGATTGGGCGAGTGGATATCGCGCAGCACCCAGGTCTGCTCGCCGCTCGTCATCGGCAACAACGCGTCACGCCAGAGCGTGCGGTAGGTATCACGTTTGATGTCGGAAACTCTGGTCTCGAGTTTGGGCAGATACCAATCGAGCAGCAATTCCGCCTCGATCAGAAATGCGTCCATATCGTATCGGGGCAGCCGGTAATTAACCCCAGGCTCGACCGGCAGCACTTCCTGCAATTGGTCCTGGTGCAATTCAGCGAGCAGGTCGGTCGCCATCTCGTAGCGCGATTCAATTGGTGCCGGCGGGTCACCGGCGACGACGAGTTCGTCGCCGAGATCCTCTATCAGCAGCAGTCCGGCTTCGCGGTCAGCAGCGAAGATGGCTGGTGCCGAGAATCCGCGTCCACGCAAGGCAAGCGCCATGGCAATGAACGGGGTCACGTTTTCCGCCAGATGAGCGATCGCGCTATAGGGCTTGCCACCACGGACGGGCGGTCCGTCCGGTCGTTTTGGCGAATTCATCAGGATATATGTCGCGCCGTCGCGATTGAGCCGCTCGTAGCTGCGTGTCGAGGCGTCGCCCTGGATGCGCCGGCGCTCGGCCCGACCGAAGTCGGAACGTTCGAGAAAGCGACGAATCACGAGGATGCGTTCTGCCCGCGGCGCGAAACGGCCGTAACCGGTGATGCGCACATTGCGCGCACCTGGTCCATTCTGCGGCTCCAGCGTCAAACCGATGTCGAGCCGGTCGGCCGGCAGGAACCCATTGGCACGATCCGGCCACTCCACGAGGGTGACAGCGCCCTCCGGCGCATCATCCAGGCCGAGCTCCGTCAACTCAGCTGATCCTGCGAGGCGGTAGAGATCAGCGTGGACAACGGTGAAGCGCGGCAACGCGTAGCTTTGCGTCAGCGTGAACGTGGGGCTGGGGACTTCGACCATCTCATCGCCGGCGAGATAGCGGATAAGAGCCCTGGCGAACGTCGTCTTGCCGGCACCGAGATCGCCAGACAACGTAATGACATCGCCTGGTTCAATGACGGCGGCGACATCCGTCATCAGCGAATATGTGGCGGCTTCGTCAGCGATCGCTGCCGTAAAGCTGTAGTCGCCGGAGCTGGTGGGAAGCATCGAATCATCCGCTGTATATCTGTTGTGTCTTATAAACGGATGACGTAGTCCCACGCCAGAATCCGCAAGCGCATATACCAGCGGATAATGCTGATGTTTTACGCCGCCGTCTGCTTTGCAACGTGCTCGACCGGAAATACGCAAGTTACCGTTGTGCCTTGACCGGGAGCCGAGTCGATCGCCACAGTTCCGCCGTGCAACTCGACGAAGGAGCGCACAAGCGAGAGCCCGAGACCCGGACCGCGGTGCTGTGAGCCCATGGAATCGGTTTCAAACCAGTCGAATACCTTGTCCTTCGTCTCCGGCGGGATTCCCGGTCCGTGATCGTTGACACTGAAAATCACGGCATCCGGATGCCGCTCAGCCAGCAGCGTGACCGTTTCCCCGGCCGGCGAGAAACCGACGGCGTTGGAAAGTAAATTGAACAAAATCTGCCGCAATCGTCGCTCGTCGGCGGTAAAGCTGCCTATGGTGGCGGAGGTCCGGATATCGAGCCTGATACGATTCTTGACCAGTCGATCCTGGACGCCTTCCGCGGCGGCTTCCATGCTGGCGCGGATGTCGACATCACCCAGATTCAGCGTCATGGCGCCGGCGTCGATGGTGGCGAGGTCGAGAATGTTATTGATGAGTGCCAGCAGTGCATTCGTCGAGGCAGTGATGTAGCCGAGATATTCGTCCTGTTTTTGCGTCAGCGAACCAAAAGCCGGATCTCCAAGCAAATTCGCAAAGCCGATAATGTTGGTGAGGGGTGAACGCAGTTCATACGACACGTGATGCACGAAATCGATCTTGATCGAGTCGGCGGCTTCGAGCGCCTCGTTGCGCTCACGCAGCGCGCGCTCGACGTTTACGGTGTCGGTCCTGTCCTGAAACGTGACCAGGGTGGCGCCGTCAGGCAGAGGCATGGTGGTCAGGTCGAGCACGGCACCGTCACGCCGCTCGATACGCGCAGTGATCGGCTCCCGATTGTCGATGGCGGTCACTGACGCGCGCAAATTCCGCCAAACCGCATTTTCGTCGTGCAATGCCTGGCACCACGCAGTCACCGCTTCGGCATGGGGATGCTGGTTCAGCGCATCGTGGGACAATTTCCACATCCGCTGGAACGCCGGATTGTGCAGCCGGACGCGACCATCGCTGCCGAACACGGCGACAGCTTCAGCCAGGTGATCGAGCGTTTCGCTCTGCACTTTGATGAGCGCATCGTAGCGGCGGTACATGTCCAGACGTTCGGTAACGTCATCATAGAGATACGTGACGCCGCCCTCCGGATTGGGCGTGGTGACCACGCGCAACGTACGACCATCGGGCAAGTGCCACATATGCTCCTTCGGTTCGACCGCCCGGTACGCTTCATACAGCTGTTGTTTCCACTGCCGGAAATCCTGCTCCTCCGGCAACTTGCGTTTGCTGCGTAATGTATCGAGCACCGCCGCATCTGTGGGGGTCTGGTCGAGAAAACCGGCGTCAAATTCGAACAGCGAGCGGAACGCGGCGTTGTAAAAAGTCAGTTTGCGGTCGACATTGAAGATAGCGACGCCGGTTGCCAGCTGGTCAAGCACGCGGCGATGTGCCTCGACCATGCGCGCCAGTTCGACGCGCATGGTTTCCATCTCGGTGCGATCGATCGCTATGCCCGAGCTGCCGGCGCCGCCTGGCGCATCAACGACCTCGAAAATATGGCGTTCGCCGGCCACGATCGCCGGCACTCGGCCGCCGAATGTTCCGCCTGCAAGGCGCGCGCGTGCCACATCCGCGCGCGCCGGCTGGTCGAGCAGTTCCAACCGGCGCGCTACGGCATCAGCCGTGCTCTCTGCTTCCACTGCGCGCGCATAGGCCGAATTGACGAAGACGAGTTGGCCGGCATTGTCGCGCACCCAGACCGGCGCCGGGAGAGATTCGAACAGCGCCCTCATGGTTTCGACGTCGTTCAACAGCTGATCGTGCCGGGCAGCCAGATCGAGCAGTTCTTGCTCAATCCCGCTCACATCGCGGAGCCGCAGGACGGCCCGTCCTCCAACGGCACGGCCTTCTGCCTCTATTGGACGCCCGTCACGGGTGGTAAACGCCAGTGCGAAACTGCGGCCGTCATGACGTAAATCGTCCACCGCCTGTTCGATACGGCGTGCAGCTATCGCCTCAAGCCAGGTGCCGAACGCAAGCACGCGTTCGGGGTTATTGCCGGGCGCCACCAGGGCGATGTCGCCGAGTATTTCCGGGTGCTCGGAATTCGCCGCCCAGGTCACCAATATTTGCGGCTCCGACAGCAACAGCGCCTTGAGGCGATCGACGTCCGCCTGCAATGAGCCGATTTCGTCGCGCGCGCTGGTTTCGACGTGATCGGCAACGCGACGCAGCCGTAACAGGACGACGCTGGTGAACAGGCCCAAACCCAGCAAGGCAAGGACGAGCGTCAGGAGAGTGATTTCTTGTCCGCGAAGCGCTGCCGTAGCGCGATGCAGGGCCTCGATCACCGCCGCGCCAACGCGGACTTCGGCGTGAACGGCTGCGCCGGGCACGATCAGAAGATTTGCGATCACGCATGCGGCGAGGAATCCGTTTCGCCACGGACGAGAACGCAGCCTCTCGTTCGCCGTCCGGATTGTCTCCGGCATTCAGGCTTGCCCCAGGGATGCAGGCGGCGTCCGCCACGCCGTTCCCGCGAATCGGTCGACTTTACCCCCAAGCTGAATCATGCCGAAAGAGTCCAGACCGTGAACGCCGGTCACGCCGGCATGTGTTTTCGGCTATTTCAGCGCTTCAGCGCACCTGATCATGTCGTCAACGTTGATGCGTCCCAGCGCGACAGAAACCGTCCGCTCCGTCTCGGCCAGCGCTGGCCGTAAGACGTCGTCGACCAGCGTAGATTCCGGGAGAGGTAGCGGCTGGACGTCCTCAGCGGTCGTCGCTGCGCGCAAAATGTCGTCAGCCGAAATGCGGGTTCGCTCGCGGGCGAGTTCATAGCCGCCGTGCGGGCCGCGGATTCCTTTGAGGATGCCGTCCCGGACCAGAGCTTGCAGGACCGGCTCGAGATGGCGCGGCGGTAGCCGGTGACGGGCAGCCAATGCCTTCGCCGATACCGGGCGCGACCTGGCGTTGAGCGCGACGTCGATTACGGCAGCGATAGCAAGTACGCCCTTACGGGAGACCAAAGACATTAGCGCACCACTCACGGTAGTAACGAAGGTGAGTGGTACTATGCTACGCCAGATTAAGCCGTCTAGCTACAAATGGTGGAGGACCGGGTTCAACTTCCAGTTGAGCCAAATCCACCGCTCCCGCGTGTGGTTTGGTCGAGAGATCCGGCTTCCAATATGTTTGCGCGCAAAACGGGCGCGATCACCATTTGCGCAATGCGCATTCCTCTTGTGATCGCCACCGGTTTCTCCCCAAGATTTATCAGCAGGACCTGGATCTCCCCCCGGTAATCGGCGTCGATCGTACCGGGCGCGTTGAGCACGGTGAGCCCATGGCGCGCTGCGAGACCTGAACGTGGCCGCACCTGGGCTTCATA
>DASXLC010000038.1:0-37464 GCA_036496445.1 Pseudolabrys sp.
ACGCCCAGATCGAGCACGACGCCATCGATCGCGTCATAGCCGGCCTCACGGGCGATGGTGTCGAGATTGGAGAACCGATCTTCGATCAGGGTCAGGCGGCCTTTGGCCTCCTCGACCAGATCGGCGCCGCGCGCGACGGCACTCTGATCGCGATCGATGGCGACAAGTCTGCAGTCGGCGGCCGCGAGAATTCGGCGCGTATAGCCGCCGGCACCGAAGGTGCCGTCGATATAGACGCCGCCATCACGCACATTGAGAAAATCTACAGCAGGGCCGCCGAGCACGGGAATGTGGAGGGCCGATCCGCCAGCGACAGCTGAGCCGCCGCCACCCGCCATCATTCCCGTGCTCCAGGCGCGTTGCGCGCCGCCACCGGGGAACTCAGCTCTTCCTTGAGCGCGCGCACCTTGTCGGTGGCCTCCGCGAGCTCTCTTTGGAAACGACCAGGCTCCCAGATCTGAAACTTGTGGCCGAGACCGACGAACGCCACCGTCTCGGTAATTCCCGCATGACGCTTGAGGTTCTCGCTCAGCACGACGCGCCCCTCGCCATCGATCCTTGGCGTCTCGCTGGTCCCGTACAGCGCCAGCGCCAGCTGTTCGCGCTGATCCGAAAACGGCGCATAGCGCCCGATCAAGGCCTCGATTTCCACCATCAGCGCACTTCCGCCGGCATCGATCGCCGGGCGATCCAACGCCGGATAGCAAAAAAGGCTCTCCAGGCCGTCGCGGCCGAGCACCGAACGAAACGAACCAGGGATTGAGACGCGCCCCTTGGAATCGAGCCGCAGCGTGAAGCTCGCCACGAAACGGTTCATACCCCCCACTCCACTCCGACTGGACGCAACTGGGGTCTCTTGGACCGCACATGCCGGAGACGGGCAGAAAGCCTCGGCGCCGGTGCCGGCTCGCGCCTGACAGGCTTGTGTCCCAATTTGGGAAATCGTGGGATATCATGGGATTATATGGCCGTCAAGAAAGCGGCCCAATCCTCCCGAAGCGCCGTTGAAGCAGGTCAACGCCATTAACGGCGGTTAAACTTAAAGAAACGTTGCCGAATTCCGGCTCCGCCCGGGACTCATGACCTTATGTGGATCGGACTTTTCAGCGACATTCACGCCAACCGCGAAGCGCTCGAAGCGAGTCTCGAGCACGCCCGTCGTGCCGGCATCAGCCGCTTCATTTTTCTCGGCGACTATGTCGGCTACGGCGCCGACCCTGCGTTCGCAGTGGACACGGTGATGCGCGAGGTCGAGGCCGGCGCGGTGGCATTGCTCGGCAATCACGACGCTGCGATCAGCACCGGCACCGGCGGCATGAACCACATTGCCGCGGAGGCTATCGACTGGACGCGGCCCAGACTCGATCGGACCCAGTTCGAGTTCCTGACCCGATTGCCTCTGACGTTCGAAGACGGCAATCGTCTGTTCGTGCACGCCAGCGCCAATGCCCCGGAGCGCTGGGAGTACATCATCAGTATTGAGAGCGCCGCGCGCAGCTTCCGTGCGACACGCGCGCAAGCGACATTCTGCGGCCACGTGCACGTGCCGCAGCTTTACGAACTGTCGCCGACCGGAAAGCTCGCCGGGTCCGAGCCGGTGCAAGCCGTGGAAATCCCGCTGCTCGTGCAGCGGCGCTGGCTTGCAGTGATTGGTTCGGTCGGGCAGCCGCGCGATTACAACCCGGCCGCCTGCTACGGCGCGCTCGATACCGAACGCAACGTGCTGATCTATGTGCGTGTGGTGTACGACAGCGAAACCGCAGCGCGGAAAATACGCGCAGCCGGTCTGCCGGAATTCCTGAGTCAACGTTTGATTGCGGGGGTTTGAACTTCCGATGTTGCAGCGCAATCCTATGGTCAATCGAACGCGCGCGCACCGGAGTTCCGTTTTCAAACTACAGTCGGTGTCTCACAGCAAGGGAACGGCGCTCTTCGCCATGCGTTGAGGTCTCTGAACTCACACGTAATGGAGAGGAGACCCCTATGCTCAAAAAAATACTGTTATCGACCGCGTTGAGCGTGGCCGTGGCGGGCGGCGCGTTTGCGCAATCGCCGAGTGCGTCCGATAAGGCACCGGCCGTAAAATCGGATTCGATGAAATCGGAAAGTTCCGGCAAGACGAACTTTGTTTCGTCGCAGAAACCCGATCAGTGGCTGGCGTCCAAGTTCAAGGGTACCGATGTTATCGGATCCGACAATGAGAAGATCGGCGATGTCAGCGATATCCTGTTCGACAAGAGCGGGAAGGTAGAAGCCTTCGTGATCAGCGTTGGCGGTGTCCTGGGTGTGGGTGCGAAGGAAGTAGCCCTTGCACCGAGCTCTTTCGATGTCGTTCCGGGCCAAAATGGCTCTTCCGACAAGCTGAAGCTTGCCGCAACAAAGGACGAACTCAAGAACGCGCAGACGTTCGCGCGCTACGAGCCGCCGAAGCCGACAACCACCGGTTCAGGTAATGCGATGGGCGGCGGTGGCATGAGACCGGCGGGCACGACGCCTCCGGCCAGCAGCCGTTAATTCATCGGCCCGAACTAAATCGCGTGCGGCCCGGGCGGCAGCGTCTGGGCCGCATTGCTTTTCAAGCCTTGCTTTTTTGATCGGGCACGGTGAATGATGCCCCGCGTCCCCTTCCACCACCGGTTCTTGTCCGGCCCATGTCTTCTGTCCGGCCCATGTCCGCATTTTCGCCGGATTCCTTTATCGTCGCCGACGTTTCGCCCTCGCCTAATTTTGACGAGCGCAAGAACGGCCGCCCGCCGGATATGATCCTGCTGCACTACACCGGCATGCAGACCGGAGAGGCGGCACTGCAACAGCTGACCAAGGCTGCAAGCAAGGTTTCCTCCCACTACGTGGTATTTGAGAATGGCCGCATCGTTCAATGCGTGCCGGAGGACAAACGCGCCTGGCACGCCGGGGAGTCGTCGTGGGCCGGAGAAACCGATATCAATTCGCGCTCGATCGGCATCGAGATCGTCAATCCCGGGCATGAGTTCGGATATTCCGACTTTCCGTTGCGCCAGATTGCGGCGGTCATCTCGCTGTGCAAATCAATCACCACTCGCCGCGGACCGATCAGCGCTGACCGCGTCCTCGCGCATTCCGATGTCGCGCCCGCCCGGAAACAGGATCCCGGCGAAAAATTTCCATGGGGCCTGTTGAGCGAATCCGGTGTCGGGCATTGGGTTCGCGCTGCGCCGCTTGACCTCGAAGGGAGCGGAATCAAGCTCGGCGACCGTGGTGATGCAGTCACCCGTCTCCAACGGACCTTACGTTCCTACGGCTACGGCCTCGCGGAAAGCGGGACCTATGACGCGCCAACCCAGCAGGTCATCACTGCCTTTCAGCGCCATTTCCGGCAGGCGCGCGTCGACGGTGTGGCCGACCCGTCTACGCTGCTGACCCTGCGCGCGTTGATTGAGACGCGCCCGCCGCCACTTGCGTGATCGTGCTGACGACAGGGTTTCTTAAGCCTGCCCCCCGACGAGCCTTGACGCCCCGGCGCACATTCCCCATTGGTATCCCGTCAGTCGGCCGGACGGCCGCTCCGCGCCAATGCCGAAAGGCGGCCGGGGAGGAAAGTCCGGGCTCCATGGACGAACGGTGCCGGATAACGTCCGGCGGGGGAAACCCCAGGGACAGTGCCACAGAGAACAGACCGCCTCGGCGCGTTGCGTTTAGCCGCGGCAAGGGTGAAACGGTGCGGTAAGAGCGCACCGCGTTTCCGGCAACGGAAACGGCACGGCAAACCCCACCGGGAGCAAGACCGAATAGGAGCGGCGCGGGAGCAATCCCGGATCAGTCCGGATCAGCCGTTCGGGTAGGTTGCTTGAAGCGCCGGGCAACCGGCGTGCAAGAGGAATGGCCGTCACGTCTGCGGCTCTTGCCGCAGGCCATACAGAACCCGGCTTACAGGCCGGCTGATACGTTGTAAGGGGGCTCGGCGGCAAAACCGCCGGGCCCCCGCCATTTGGGTCGACTGCACTGGCGCCGCATCAGGCAGCGAGCTAGCGTCCGCCGCCCACATGATGACTTCCCGCGAAAAACTCGGTCTCACACTTGGCATCGCGGGCGTGCTCTTGTTCGGCGGCACCCTGCCGGCAACAAAACTTGCAGTTGCCGCGTTCGACCCGTTGTTTCTTTCGGCCGCACGTGCGGCGATCGCCGGGTGCATCGGCATGCTGTTGCTGCTCGTGTTGCGCCGGCCGGTGCCACCGCGCGCCCTGTGGCACGAATTCCTTTTCGCAGGTTTGTGCACGATCGTTGGCTTCCCGGTCTTCATGGCGCTGGCCATGGCGCATGTGCCGGCCGCGCACGGCGGCGTCGTGCTGGGCATCCTTCCGCTTGCAACTGCCGCCGCTGCAGCGCTCCTGGCTCACGAGCGACCGAGTCTCGGCTTCTGGCTCGCGAGCACAGGCGGCGCGATCGTAGTCCTTGTCTTCATGGTGCGGCAAAGCGATGCAAATACAGTTCAACTCGGCGACTTGTATTTGCTCGGCACCGTCATTTCCGGAGCGTTCGGCTACACTCTGTCTGGCCGCCTGAGCCGGAAACTGGCTGGTTGGGAAGTGATCTCCTGGCAGGTTGTCCTGTTCCTGCCGCTGGCCTTGTGCGCGGCTCTGTTTCTCTGGCCAGCCAGCCTGGCCAACGTCATGGGTTCCGCCTGGGCCGGACTCGCCTATGTAAGCTTGATCAGTCAATTCTTCGCGTTTTTCGTATTCAATGCGGCGATGGCAATGGGTGGAGTGGCCCGAGTCGGCCAGCTGATGTTGCTGCAGCCTTTCGTGATTGTCGCGCTGTCAGTGCCTGTGAACGGTGAGCGCTTCGATGCCTCGACGCTGCTCTATGCAGCCGCTGTCGTCATTGCCGTTCTCGCCGGTCAACGCATGGGTGTAACGAGACGCTAGCCTGGCGAAAGAGCCGCATTTATTTTCTGTAGGCGGCCAGCATCGCCTCGCCATCAGGACCGGCGGACGCAACCCACTCATCGGCGATGGTTGATCCCATTCTGGCCAGGCCGGATTGAAGCGCCGGGCTTGGCGGAAGAACGATGATGCCGGCGTCCTTGAGCGCCTTGGTCTTTGCAGCCATTTCCTCGATCGACAGTTTCCAGCCACGGGCCTCCGCTGCTTTCGCTGCATCGAACAGTGCGGCCTTTTCTCCCGCGGAAAGACGGTCAAATGCTTCCTTGTTTGCGACCACCATGTTTCGCGGCAGCCAGGCCTGCGTATCCATGTAATGCGTGAGATACTCCTCCGCTTTCGACTGCACGCCGCTTGACGCCGAAGTGATCATGATGTCGACGCGACCCGACGCGAAAGCGGCGGGAAGATCCGGAACTTCGATCTGCGTGGGTTGAGCGGCGGCGAGCTCCGCCACCCGCCTGGTCATTGCGTTGTAGGTCCGGAATTTCAGTCCTTTAAGGTCGTCGACCGAACCGATTTCACGCCTGGCGTATATTCCCTGTGGCGGCCACGGCACCGAAAACAGAAGGATCAATCCTTCTTTCGCAAGTTGCTTTTCGAGATAGGGCCTTTGCGCAGCATAAAGCTTACGTGCACCCTCGTAGCCGGTTGCAAGGAACGGAATCGAATCGACGCCGTAGACTGGCGCCTCGTCTGCGGCGAGCGAAATCAGGATCTCTCCGGCCGCCGCTTTGCCATCGCTGACAGCGCGCTTGATCTCCGCGTGTTTGATCATCGTGCCGCCCGGATGGACAGCAATCTTCAATGAGCCGCCGGTTGCCTTGTCCACATCCGCGGCAAATTGCGCGATGTTTCTGGTATGAAACGCGCTTGCCGCGTAATTGGTCGGCAAATCCCATTGGCTTTCGGCGGCCGCGCTGCTGGCGAGCGCACACGCAAGCCCAAGGACCGCTACGGTCCTTTTCATTGACCGTATTCCTCAATCAGTCGATTCACTTCTTGTAGGCCGCGATCACCGCTTCACCGTCAGCGCCTGCCTTCTTCAGCCAATCGGCGGTGAGCTGTTCGCCAACTTTCTTCAGACCGGCCTGCAGCGTCGGACCCGGCGGCAACACTTTCATGCCATGCGACTTGAGCTGGTCGAGATACCAGCCACTCTTGTCCTGCCACATTTTCCAGCCGCGCTTTTCCGCCGTGGCGGCGGCCTTGAGCACCGCGTCCTGAGTCGGCTTGTCGAGCGCATCGAACGCTGCCTTGTTCATCATGGTCACGTTCTTCGGTATCCATGCCTGCGTGTCGTAGAAATGATCCATCGACTCCCAGGCCTTGCTGTCGTAGCCGGTCGCGGCCGAGGTGATGAAGGAATTGACCACGCCGGTCGCGAGCGCCTGCGGCAATTCAGCCGCCTGCACTGTCAAAACCTGCGCGCCGACCAGTTCGCCAATCCTTGCGGTGCCGACATTGTAGGCGCGCCACTTGAGACCCTTCATGTCATCAACCGAATTGAGATCCTTCTTGGCGTAAATGCCCTGCGGCGCCCATGGCACCGCGAACAGCAGGATGATGCCCTGCGAGGCAAGTTTCTTCTCGATTGCAGGCTTCGACGCTTCCCAGAGCTTCATCGATTCCGGATAGCTGGTGGCGAGGAATGGAATGACGTCGACGCCGTAGATCGGGTCTTCGTTCTCGTGCAGCGAGATCAATACCTCGCCAATCTGCGCTTGCCCGGTCTGCACCGCGCGTTTGATTTCGGGCGCCTTGAACAGCGAGGCGCCGGGGTGAACGGTGATTTGCAGTTTGCCGCCGGTCGCTTCGGCGACATCCTTGGCGAACAGCGCAAGATTTTCGCTGTGCGGATTGTCCGGAGGATAGGCGGCCGGCAAATTCCATTTCGTTTGTGCCGAGGCGGGCAAGGCCGCCAGCGCGACCCCCGCGCAGGCCGCGGCGAGAATTGCGGTTCGAAACGAATTCATGGTTACGCCCTTTTCGTTGACTACTCGGGAAAGGCCCATCGCGGCAGAACCATCACAATATCAGGAAATACCGTGATGATGGCAACCGCGACGACGAGCAGAAAGAAGAACGGCAGCGACGCCCGCGCCACCGTGTTGGAATCGCGCCCGCTCATGGTCTGCAACACGAACAGGTTGAACCCGACAGGCGGCGATACCTCCGCCATTTCCACCACCAGCACAACGAATATTCCGAACCAGACCAGGTCGAAGCCCGCCTGTTTGATCATCGGAATGACGATCGCGGTCGTCAGCACGATCATCGAAATGCCGTCAAGCGCGGTGCCAAGCACGATGTACATGACGGTCAGCGCGGAAATCAGCGCGTAAGGGCTTAGGTGGAAGCTGTCGACCCAGCTCGCCAGCGCCGCCGGAATGCCCGTGTAGGCCATCGAGGTGGACATGTAGGACGCACCGGCCAGGATCAGCATGATCATGCAATTGACCCGCACGGTTCCCATGACGCTCGCCCAGAACGCGTCCCAGCTGAGTGCGCTGTGCCACCACGCAATCGCCAGTGAACCCATGACGCCCCAGGCCGCACATTCAGTCGCGGTTGCCCAGCCCAGCATCAGCGAGAGGAACACCAGCACGATCAACAGCGTCAAAGGAATAAGCTGCTTGGATTCGTGGAGCTTCTCACGAAACGACATCGCCGGCTCAGCCGGCGGTGTTTTTTCCGGATGCAGCAGTGACCAGCCTGCGATGTAGCCGGAATAAAGCACCATCACGAGAAGTCCGGGCAGGAAGCCGGCGAGAAATATCTGGATGATCGAAACATTCGCCGCCACCGCATAGACCACCATGGTGATGGACGGCGGGATCAGAATGCCGAGCGTGCCGGCTCCGGCGAGTGAGCCGAGCGAGACCATCTCGTCGTAGCCGCGCTTCTTCAGCTCCGGCAGTGCAATCTTGGCGACGGTGGCGCAGGTCGCGGCCGAGGAGCCCGACACCGATCCGAAGATGCCGCAGGCCAGCACATTGACGTGCATCAGACGGCCGGGAATGCGATTGAGCCATGGTGCAAGCCCACGAAACATCTCCTCCGACAATTTGGTGCGGAACAGGATTTCGCCCATCCAGATGAACAACGGCAGCGCGGCCAGCGTCCATGAATTGCTGTTGCCCCAGATAGTGGTGGCCAGCACCGGACCGGAGGGAATGCCGCCACCGATGAATTGCATGCCGACATAGCCGGTCGCCAGCAGCGCCACGGCGATCCACACACCGCCAGCCAGCAGAACGGTCAGGAAGATCAGCAGCAGTGCGGAAATGCCGACGAGCTCCACCATAGTCAGACACCGCTCTGAATGGCTTGCTCGACAACCTCTTCCGCTGTTTTTGGCGTCGGCTTTTCGTAGCGCGGGATATTGCCGCGAATGACATGGATGAATTCATCGATGAATGCGACCAGAAGAATGAGCAGACCGCCGCTGTAACCGAGTTGCGGAATCCACAACGGCACGGGCAGAACGCCCTGCGCCATGTCGTGGAAGCGCCAGGAGTCGAAGGTCAGCAGCACGGCGTAATAGGCAAAAAACGCGACGAAAAACCCGCCGACCAGAAGCGAACCGACTTCGAAGACGTGGCGGGTGCGGCCTTCGAAGCGGTCGATCAAAAGCCCGACCCGAATCATCTCACCGTGACGGAACGTGTGTGCGAGGCCGAGGAACGACGTCGCCACCATGCACCACGACACCAGGTCGTCGCCGGCCGGAATGTTGAAACCGAGCGGCCGACCAGCCGAGAGGAACATCATCAGGATGAAAATCGCGAGCAGAAACACGCCCGCCGCGTAACCCGCAAATTGATAAAGCCGGTCGAGAAAAACGCGTATCATTCTAATCCCCGCGCATGATGGCTTTTGCCGAGGCCGGCGCGCAATAGCCATTCAGAGGAGGACCGGCGGTTTCCGGGTGGCCGCACCGCCCCGAGTCAGATCGGATCGACACCCTTGGCTCTCAGCGTCGGCGCGGCGGCGGGCGCACTCAAAAACCGGATCAAGGCCTTGGCCGCGTCGGGCACCTTGGTCGCCGCGCCCAGCCCGGCGGCAAAGCCGATTTTCGTCTGCAACTCTTCCGGAATTGGACCGACAGCCTCCACGCCGGGAACGTCGAATATGCGGGTCGCCACAACGACCACCATATCCGCCTCGCCACGCGCGACCACTTCGACAGTATCTTCAGCCTCCATCGGCTTGAGCTTGCCCTGCATCTCCGCCTTGATGCCCATGCGATCGAGCAGACTGACAAAGTACAGTCCGCTGGCCCCTTTGCCCGGATAGGCCACGGCTTTTGCCGCAAGCAATGTCCGCTTGAAGGCTTCGACCGACGAGATGTCAGGCTTGGGTGCACCCTGACGCACTGCCACGCCCAGCCCGGCGCGGCCGAAATCGGTGCGCGGCCCAACAACCATGCTGTCCTTGATCAACGCGTCGATGATCGGGGGATTCCCGACGACAACATCGAAACTTTCGCCGGCTTCTATCTTCTTCTTGACCTCGGGATTCACCCCAAAGCGCAGGTCGATCTTGTTGCCGGTGGCGCGCTCGAACTGGGTGCACAGCTCGCGCACCGCGGCCCTGGGACCGTTGCCGCTCAGAACCTTAAGCTCAACCGCTTGTGCGGCCGAAGCGACAACCAGCAGCGGGACCGCGAGCGCAAACAACCTGTTCATGGGTTCACCACTTATTTTTCGGTACCCGAGCCTAGCAGGCTTGTTTTGCCCCCGACAGGCCGGACATAGTGCAGCCCTCGTCCAGCATTCAGCATCATGCCAATAAAAGCGTCACCTCACCTCTGGGACTTCTGGATTGACCGCGGCGGCACGTTCACCGACATCGTCGGCCGACGCCCGGACGGCACGTTGGTGGCGCACAAGCTTCTGTCGGAAAACCCCGAGGCCTATGCCGACGCCGCCGTGCAAGGCATTCGCGACTTGCTCGGACTGCGGACTGGCGAAGAAATCCCGCCCGGCCGTGTCGGCGCTGTGAAGATGGGCACGACAGTCGCAACCAACGCCCTGCTCGAGCGCAAGGGCGAACGAACGCTTCTGCTGATCACCAGCGGCTTCCGTGACGCGCTCAAGATCGGTTACCAGGCGCGCCCAAAAATATTTGCTCGTCACATCATCAAGCCCGAGATGCTCTATGAGCGTGTGGCGGAAGTTGACGAGCGCGTGCGCGCTGACGGCACGGTGGAGCGGGAGCCGGATCTCGCGGCGGTACGCGCCGATCTGGAGGCTGCCACGGCTGACGGGATCAAAGCCGTCGCGATCATATTCATGCATGCCTATCGCTTTCCCGAGCACGAAAAGCGTGTTGCGGCGGTCGCACGCGAAATGGACTTTGCCCAGGTTTCGGTGAGCCATGAAGTGTCGCCCCTGATCAAATTGGTTGGCCGCGGCGACACCACGGTGGTGGATGCCTATTTATCCCCGATCCTGCGCCGATATGTGGCGCAGGTGGACAGGGATCTCGATGCAAAAAGATCCGCTGCGCGCCTGATGTTCATGATGTCGTCCGGCGGACTGACCGATGCCGAACTGTTCCACGGCAAGGATGCAATCTTGTCCGGTCCCGCCGGCGGCGTGGTTGGAATGGCGGAAACCGGACGCCAGGCGGGTCTCGATCGCCTCATCGGGTTCGACATGGGCGGAACATCAACCGATGTGTCGCATTTCGACGGCGAATATGAGCGCGCCTTCGAAACTGAAGTTGCCGGCGTACGAATGCGCGCGCCCATGATGCTGATCCATACCGTCGCAGCCGGCGGCGGCTCAATCCTGCATTTCGACGGCGCGCGCTTCCGCGTCGGTCCCGATTCTGCGGGCGCCAATCCTGGCCCGAAATGCTACCGGCGCGATGGTCCGCTGGCCGTCACCGACGCCAATGTGATGGTCGGCAAGCTCATTCCGGACTTCTTCCCGAAGATCTTCGGCGCCTCGCGGAATCTTCCGCTCGACGCGCATGCTGTACGCAATGCCTTTACCGACCTGGCGCAGCAGGTCGGCGATCGTAAAGCCGAGGAAGTCGCCGATGGCTTCATCAAGATCGCGGTCGAAAACATGGCGAACGCGATCAAGAAAATTTCAGTGCAGCGGGGTTATGACGTCACCCGCTACGCACTCAATTGCTTCGGCGGTGCGGGTGGCCAGCATGCATGTCTGGTCGCCGACGCGCTTGGCATGACGCGCGTGCTCATCCACCCCTTCTCTTCGCTGCTCTCCGCCTATGGTATGGGGCTGGCCGACATACGCGCCACGCGTGAACAGGCAATTGAACTCGCTTTCGGTAACAAAGCGCTCACGGCGATAGCCCGCGTCGGCGCAGCGCTTGGTAAGGCGACAAAGGCCGAGGTCGCCGGCCAGGGTGTCTCGCCGGGCAAGATCAAAATATTTGCGCGCGCGCACATTCGCTATGCGGGCACCGATGCGGCGCTGGTCGTCGCGGCCGGCAGTGCCGCCGCCATGAAGCGCTCGTTCGAAAAGGCGCATAAGGCCCGTTTCGGTTTCATCGACCGTACAAAACAAATGGTGGTCGAAGCGGTATCCGTGGAAGCCGTCGGCGGCGGTGCAAAGTTTTCCGAAAAGTCGGTGAAACGCTCGCGAGGCGCCCTGCCGAAACCCGCCTTGCGTACACAGTTCTTTTCAGCCGGACACTGGCACAAGGCGAACGTCTACACCCGCGATCAGCTCAAACCGGGTTCGCGCGTGACAGGCGCAGCCATCATCATCGAACCGCACCAAACCATCGTTGTCGAGCCTGGCTGGCAGGCTGAATTGACCGTCAAAAATCATTTGCTCCTCACGCGCGCCAAGAAGCTGAAGCGTACGTACGCCATCGGCACCCATGCCGATCCTGTGATGCTGGAGGTGTTCAACAATCTTTTCATGTCGATCGCGGAGCAGATGGGCGTGTCCCTGCAGAACACGGCCTATTCGGTCAACATCAAGGAACGGCTCGATTTCTCCTGCGCGGTGTTCGCGCATGACGGCACGCTGGTTGCCAATGCGCCGCACATGCCGGTTCATCTTGGTTCCATGGACCGTTCGGTGGAAACGATTATTCGCGACAATGTGGGACGGATCAAACCCGGCGACATCTATGCCATCAACGCGCCCTATAACGGCGGCACCCATCTCCCCGACATCACTGTGTGCACGCCGGTATTCGACGACAGGAAGAAATCGATCCTGTTCTGGGTGGCGTCGCGCGGCCACCACGCCGATATTGGCGGCATTTCGCCGGGTTCGATGTCGCCCAACGCGACCACTATCGAGCAGGAAGGCGTGCTGTTCGACAATTTCAAGCTTGTCGACCGCGGCCGTTTCCGTGAAAAGGAATTGATGGCGGCGCTGACCGGAGCAAAGTATCCGGCACGCAATCCGGTGCAGAATATCAACGACATCAAGGCACAGATTGCCGCCAACGAAAAAGGCGTTGCCGAGCTGCGCAAGATGGTCGTGCACTTTACGCTGCCTGTCGTGAAGGCCTACATGCAACACGTACAGGACAACGCAGCTGAAAGCGTGCGGCGTGTGATCGACCGGCTCCACGATGCGGAATTCAGCTACGAAATGGATCAGGGCACCGTGATCAATGTGAAGATCACCGTGGACAAGAAAAGGCGCGAAGCAACTGTCGACTTTACCGGCACGAGCGGGCAGCAGCCGACCAATTTCAATGCGCCAGAGCCAGTGACGCGTGCAGCGGTGCTCTATGTGTTCCGGGTTATGGTCGATGATGCCATCCCGATGAACGCCGGTTGTCTGCGGCCAATTAATATTGTGATCCCCGAACGCTCGATGCTGTCGCCGGAGTATCCCGCAGCCGTGGTCGCTGGCAACGTGGAAACATCACAGGCGGTGACGAACTGCCTGTTCGGCGCGCTTGGGGCGCTCGCGGCCGCTCAGGGCACCATGAACAACCTCAATTTCGGCAATGCGCGCTATCAGTACTACGAGACGATCTGCTCAGGCTCCCCCGCGGGCCCCGGCTTTAACGGCACCGATGCGGTTCACACTCACATGACGAACACGCGCCTCACCGATCCGGAGGTGCTGGAGTTCCGTTACCCCGTCGTGCTTGAAGATTTCCATATCCGCACCGGTTCCGGCGGGCGCGGCAAATGGCACGCCGGCGATGGCATCCGGCGCACCATCCGTTTCCTGGAAAAGATGGAATGTACGATTCTCTCCGGACACCGCCGGGTGCGCCCGTTCGGTCTTGCGGGCGGCGAAGCCGGCCAGGTTGGTGAAAACGCGGTGCGGCGGAGAGACGGAAATATCGAGCGGCTACAAGGGTGCGACGCCACGATGATCGATCAAAATGAGGCGATTATCTTACAAACGCCCACCGCGGGCGGGTATGGAACGCCGGAAACACATTAATTGAAGCAAATCTGGCGCGGCGGTCATTAATTTAGCGACGGCCTTGCTTGGATTTTGCCGGCCGGAATGCAAATCTTCGGGCCATGCGCATCACCATTCTCTCCGCCGCGTTTTTGAGCGTCCTCGCCATGCCGGCACAGGCGCAGGTTTATCCGGTGCAAGGCAAATGGGGCCAAAGCGCGAGCAGCGAAAAAGGCACGATCGACTGCACGCACAATAAGCGCATAATCGAGTTCATCGGCAACCAGCGTACGGACAGCGACGGCGGCGTGCCGTCTTATCGCAATCAGTCGGTTCAATCAGAGGGGCCGTCGACGTATCGCGTCGTCGATGAGTTTTCGACCGGGCAGATCAGCGCGGGCCACACCACGTACGGGCTTCGCAAGATCGATGCGGATCACATCGAGATAAACATGCAGGACGGCAGCTCGCTGAAGCTGCAGCGGTGCAGGTAAGTTTCAGGCGCTAGTTGCGCGCGATGATCTCGCGCTCGTCACGATGCACCGGCGCTGTCCTGGTGACCTTGCCGCAAGTGCGCCGAAGAAGAATTGCCGGACGGCGTGCTTTGAGTGCGCTCCGTCGGCGGCGGCGGGGACGCGGACGTTCCACATGCAGTTCACCGAGCTGCGCACTCGCCGTCGGCAAAGATGCACTTTGCTCAGTCAGCAAAAGGCGCACGCCGAGCACCTCGCTCCAGGCCCGCCATTCCGCCACTGCTTCGCCGGCATGTGACGTCATAAAGAGCGGCAGCGTGAGCGCGGGATCATTGTGCTTGAGCACAACCGCCAGCACCTCTTGCGCGCCGTCTTCGGCCGGCAGCAAACACAGTGAAATGCCGTCGTAGGCTGCGACCGGCATGTTGAGCGCCATGCGCATGCCATGCAGTGAGCGCCGCAGCACAACGCGCTCGCGATGGAGCTCTATATCGCGCACCCGCCCATCGGCGGCGGCATCGCTCGCGGAAAACCGTACGGGCAAGCCAAAAGGGTCGAGCCGCAAGTCGCGGCCCGACCCGGCGCATCCGCCACATCGCATTTGACGCCTCAAACTCTCCCGCGCCGGCTTATGTGCCTGGTCGCGCACGAAACATGGCAGAAAGGCGTCCTTATCTGCTTAAAGTTCTGGGTTAACCGGTCGTAGCCGAAGGTGTTTCGCGATGGAATGATTGACGCCACGTTGCGAACCATGATTGACGATGTGTTGCCGTCACCATCCAAATTGTCCCGGTTCGGCGTTGAACGGCACCGCGACTATGTGAAAGACAATCAATGATCGCTCCTGCCGCCTCGCTTCTCGACCTCTCTCCGCTGACCGACCGGGCGGAACGGCTGGTAAAAGCCGCGCGTGCCGCCGGAGCGGACGCCGCCGATGCGGTGGCTCTGCGAACAATGTCATTGGGCATTGAAGTGCGCGACGGACGGACCGAGGAATCGGAGCGCGCCGAAGGCGACGACCTTGGTCTGCGTGTGCTGGTCGGGCGCCGGCAGGCCATGGTGTCCACAAATGACGTAACCGGCGACGGCGCGTCCGCTTTGGCCGAACGGGCCGTCGCCATGGCGCGGGTGACACCGGAAGACAAGTTCGCCGGCCTCGCCGACGCAAGCCTGCTGGCGCATGATTTTCCCAATCTCGATCTGATTGATCCCAACCTGCCAACGGTCGGCGAACTCGAAACGCAGGCGCGCACTGCCGAACAAGCGGCGCTTGCCGTCAAGGGCGTCAGCAAATCGGGGGGCGCTTCCGCGTCGGCCGGAATCGGCGGAATGGTGTTGGTCACCAGCCACGGCTTTCGTGGCGCCTATGTCGGGTCGAACCATGGTTTGGCGGTAACCGCAATCGCAGGTGACGGCACCGCCATGGAACGCGACTATGACTACTCGTCGGTGCGGCACGCAGCCGATCTCGAAAGTCCTGAAAAGATAGGCCGCAGCGCGGGCGAGCGTGCGCTCGCACGGCTCAATCCGCGTAAGGTCTCGACTCGCAAGGTGCCCGTGGTGTTCGACTCACGTTCGGGGGGGTCCCTGGTTTCGCATCTCGCCAATGCGGTCAATGGCAGCTCGGTCGCACGCAAGACCAGCTTTCTGCGGGACCAGATGGGCACGAAGCTGTTTGCCGACGGCATTCGCATCATCGATGATCCCCTGCGCAAACGGGGGCTCCGCTCTCATCCTTTTGACGGCGAAGGGGTCGTCTGCAGGAAGCTCGCGCTGATCGAGGACGGTGTGCTTCGCTCCTGGCTACTGGACAGCGCGACCGCCCGCGAGCTTGGCCTCGTTACCACCGGCAACGCGCAGCGTGGCAGCTCGTCGGTGACTTCGCCCGGGCCCAGCAATCTCCATTTGGAGCCGGGTCAACTCAGCCCCGAGGAACTTATTGCGGATATCGCCGACGGTTTTTACGTCACCGATTTGATCGGCGTGGGCGCGAACATGGTGACGGGCGACTACAGCCGTGGTGCATCGGGGTTCTGGATCCAGAATGGCAAACGCACCTTTCCCGTGAGCGAAGTAACCATTGCTGGCCACCTGCTTGATATGTTCCGCACACTTACCCCGGCTAACGACCTCGCATTCCGCTACAGCACCAACGCACCAACGTTGCGCGTGGAGGGCCTGACCGTTGCCGGCCAGTGAGACACGCGACTTGCGCAAGCCACTTGAAGCCATCATGCGCGAGGCTGGAGAGCTTGCGCGCGAGACGGCACGCCGTCCGTTCAAACGCTGGACCAAAGGCGCCGATCATTCGCCGGTCACCGAGGCAGACATCGTGGTCAACGAGTTTCTGCACGGTCAGCTCAGCACACTTTTACGCGGCGCCGGGTGGCTGTCGGAGGAATCACAAGACCAGTTGCCCGACCGGGATTTGCCACTCGCCTGGATAGTCGATCCGATTGACGGCACGCGCGCCTATATCTCCGGCCGCGCCGACTGGAGCATTTCAGTCGCACTCGCCGAATATGGCCGCCCGCTAACCGCGGCGCTCTACGCGCCGGTGACCGACGAGATGTTCCTTGTTTCGCGTGGTGGCGGCGCCACAGTCAATGGCGTGCCAATCAGGACGACGTCAGGGGCAACGCTCAACGACGCCAGGCTCGCCGGCCCCAAGCGCTATCTCGATCGGCTCTCTGCACTGACGCCGGGAATACTGGTCCAGCCCAAAGTGCATTCGCTCGCATTGCGAATTGCGCGTGTTGCGCAGGGAACGCTCGATGCCGCAATCGCCTCGGGCGGCAGCCATGACTGGGACCTTGCGGCGGCCGATCTTTTGGTGCACGAAGCCGGCGGCGCGCTCACCGACTTCGTCGGCCGGCCGCTGAAGTACAATAAACCGCAATCCGCGCACGGCGCGCTGATAGCCGCCGGCTATTCCCGCCATACTGCGTTGATCGGGCTTGTGCGCGACCGCGAAACCGAATTCGCGTAAATTTGCTAATCTCCGAATCCGCCGCCGCCGGGGCTTTGGCCAGGGATCGACTCATGTCCGCAGAATCGCCCACCGCAAATAAGCAGTTACTGCATCTCGTATTGGGAGGCGAACTTACCAAACTCGGCGGCAACGAATTCAGGGATCTCGAAAAAATCGATATTGTCGGCGTCTTTCCGAACTATGCGACCGCCTACGTCGCGTGGAAGGCCAAAGCGCAGCAGACGGTCGACAACGCCCATATGCGCTACTTCATCGTCCACCTGCATCGCTTGCTCGACCCCGACGCTGCGGGCCGACCAGCCCGTTGAGTGCCCATGCCACCGTTAAAGCGTATCGTCACCTCACCCACATTCCAGGAAGCCGTCGGCGCGGTGGCGGCCGCTTATCTGCGACTTGCTTGGCGGACGAGCAGGGTCACGCTTGAGCCTTCGGGCATCTACGATTCGGTGGAGATGCCCGCGATCATCGCGATGTGGCATGGCCAACATTTCATGGCGCCGTTCATCAAGCGCAAAGACCCGCGCCACCGGACCAAGGTGTTGATATCGCGCCACCGTGACGGCGAGATCAATGCACGTGCTGCCGAGCGACTGAACATCGGCACCATCCGCGGGTCCGGCGCCCATAACGGTGAGTTTTACCGCAAAGGCGGGGCCGCCGCCTTTACGGAGATGCTCAAGGCCCTGAATGAAGGCTACAATATTGCCATGACTGCCGACGTCCCAAAGGTCGCACGCGTCGCAGGCTTTGGCGTGGTGAAGCTTGCGCAGCACTCCGGACGACCGATCTACCCTGTGGCGATGGCCTCGAGCCGACGCATCGAGCTCGACAATTGGGACCGATCCGCCATCAACTTGCCTTTCAGCCGCATGGGATTGGTTGCCGGCGATGCAATCCGTGTGGCGCCCGACGCTGACGATGCAGCGCTGGAGGCGGCGAGACAACAGGTCGAAAGCGAACTCAATCGCATTACAGCACGCGCATATGAGATAGCCGACCGAACCGGGAGCGATAGATCTTGAGTGGCAGGCTTCCGGCCGGTTTGCGGATGTACCGGCTGTTGTCCGCCGCGGCGGGGCCATTCGTTCCCATTCTGCTGGCACGGCGCGCCAGACGCGGCAAGGAGCATCATCAGCGACTGCCCGAGCGCCGGGGCGAAAATCACATCGCACGACCGGACGATCCTCTCGTCTGGTTGCATGGCGCGAGTGTCGGAGAACTGGCGAGCGTTCTGCCCTTGATCGACCGCATCTGCGCCCGCGGCATCAACATGCTCGTGACGACCGGCACGGTCACATCTGGCGGGCTCGCTGAACAGCGCCTTCCGCCCCGGGCGGTCCATCAATTCGTTCCGTTCGATATTCCGCGCTTCGTACGTCGCTTTCTCGATCATTGGCGTCCCGATCTCGCATTGTTTGTCGAATCCGACCTGTGGCCCAACATGATGATCGAAGCCTCGGCACGCGGCATTCCGATGGCGCTGGTCAACGCCCGTCTGTCGAAAAACTCCTTCGAGCGTTGGCGTCGCCTGCCAAATTCAATTGCTGCCTTGCTTCAGCGTCTTGATCTTTGCCTGGCCGGCACCTCGCCCGACGCTGAACGATTGAGCGAGCTGGGCGCGGCAAATGTCGTCGTCACCGGCAATCTCAAGATTGATGTGCCGCCGCCGCCCGCCAACCCAACAGAGCTTGCAACATTGCAACGTGCAATCGCAGGGCGGCCGGTGATTGCAGCCGCTTCCACCCATGCCGGCGAGGAGGACGTGGTCATTGAGGCGCATGCCCGCCTGCGCACGAGTTTTCCAGACCTCCTGACATTGATCGCGCCGCGCCATCCCGAGCGCGGGCCCAGCGTCGCCGAGCTCGCCGCATCGCAAGGCTTGAACGCGGTACTCCGCTCGCGCGGAGAATTGCCCAAACGCACGACCCAGGTCTATGTGGCGGACACAGTTGGCGAGCTTGGCCTGTTCTATCGGCTGACGACCGCGGTGTTCATTGGCGGCTCGCTGATCAGACACGGCGGGCAAAATCCAATCGAGGCTGCCAAGCTGCGCTGCGCAATTATGCACGGACCGCATGTGTGGAATTTCGCAGAAATATACAGCGCGCTCGACAGCGTGCATGGGGCAGAGCTGATTGACGATGCCGATCGCCTGACGGCGCACTTTGCCGCATGGCTTAACGACCCCGATGCCTGTGCTCGTGTGGCCGAAGCAGGCCACAGGATTGTGGAGACTCTGGGTGGCGGGCTCGACCGGACCCTCGCGTCCCTCGACCCTTATCTGATGCAACTCCAATTGCGCCAGCGGGCCCGCCATGCGTGAGCCGGCCTTCTGGTGGCGCAAGGCCGGCATCGCCGCGGCCCTGCTTGCCCCATTTGGCTTCCTCTATGGTGCCCTCGCTGCAAGACGCATGACCATGAAAGGGGTCTCCGTCGGCGTGCCGGTTCTGTGCGTGGGGAATTTCACGCTCGGCGGCGCGGGCAAGACCCCGACAGTGATGATGCTCGCGCAAATGCTCTCGAATGCGGGCGAGCGGCCGTTTTGTCTCAGCCGCGGCTATGGCGGAGATGTCGCAGGGCCGAAGCTGGTGGATATCGGCACCGATGTTGCCGCTCGCGTCGGCGACGAGCCGCTGCTGCTCGCCCGTACAGCTCCGACGGTCGTCGCAACTGATCGCACCGGCGGGGCAGAGTTTGCCCGCGCAAACGGTGCGGGCCTCATCATCATGGATGACGGATTACAGAATTCCTCGTTGAGGAAGGACTTCACGCTGGCCGTGATCGATGCGCGACGTGGCATCGGCAACAGGTGCATATTTCCTGCCGGCCCCTTGCGCGCACCACTGGCCCCGCAGATCGCGCAAAGCGATGCGCTGCTGGTGGTTGGTGAAGGTGCAGGTGCCGAGGATGTCATCGAGCAAGCGCGTGCCCGTGCCCTTCGTATATTCCGCGGCCATCTTGCGCCCGATCCAGCCGGGCCCGCTTCCTTGAAGGGAAAGAAAGTATTGGCCTTTGCAGGCATCGGCGATCCGGAAAAGTTTTTCGTAACCGCCGTTGAAGCTGGCATCACCGTGACGGAGCGTCACGCCTTCGGTGACCATCACCGGTATACTGCAGAGGAGGCGGCAGAACTCATCATGCAGGCCGAACACAGCGGTCTCGCGCTCCTCACAACTGAAAAGGATCGCGCTCGCATGACAGGCGAGCGGCTGCTCGAGGCGCTCGCTGCGCGAGCGCACACCTTACAGGTCACCATGGTGGTCGAAGAAGCCGATGAATTGCGCCGGCTTGTGATGTCGAAGCTCCGGCGCTGATGCCTATTTTTTTGGCGCGTGTGGACTTTGGTATCGTTGCAGCACGGCTTCCGGCGCCGCATAGGCCTCCTGCAGCTCGACGCTCCAGTATTTGAGTTCCTCCAGCGGAATCGGCACGCCGGTCACTGCGCATCGCACGAACGCGCCCGGACGAACGACGCGAAAGTCGCCGTCGAGATATTTCACTTCCGCTTCGCCGCTCATCGGCGTGGAACGATCATATCGATTAAGCAAAAGCAGCCTCCATTCCCGGCCTGGTCGTCCCGACAAACATAATCGTTCGGCCCGGCAAGTAAAACCCTCGGATTATGAGCCGAACAGGCTCCCCTGCCCTCCAGGGCCCTCGCCACTGCCTCGCACGCGCGGTTTGGGCTTGGCGACAGGCTGCGCAGCACGATCGCCGTCGGCCGTCGCGGCCACACGGCCGTCGGCAAATTCGATGTCGAGCCGCATTCCGGCGTCGACGGCAGCGGCCGAGCGCAGAGGGCGTCCGTCGCCATCGCGGACAAGGGCAAACCCCCGCTCGAGCACACCGCGATAGGAATATGCCGTCAGCAATTGTCCCGCACTTAGCACACGTTGCGCGCGGCGATCCTGAGAAATCCGGAAGGCGCGCCGCGTTCGGTCTCCGAAAGCAACCGTCTGTTCGTTGCAGCGCTCAATGCGATGCGACAGCAACCGCCGCGACAGGCGCGACGCCACCCGAGTTAGATGCGTGTGGTGTATTTGCGCATTGGCGCGAAGCGCGCGGGGTAACCGCCCAGCGCAGGCGTCAAGCCGCTGGCGTGGAATCGCCAGCACGTCATCGATGGCCGGCAGCGCGCGACTGAGCAGAAACAGTTCCTTGCGATGCCGGTCGACGTTTCGCCGCCAACACGTGAACTTGCGCGCGCCAAGATCGGCCAGCGTGCTCATGAGTTCGGCGCGCACCGGCACGGCCATCTCGGCAGCAGCGGTTGGCGTAGGCGCCCGTCGGTCGGCGGCAAAGTCGATCAATGTCACATCAGTTTCGTGGCCGACGGCGGAAATGAGCGGGATCATGCTTGCAGCAGCCGCCCGCACGACGATTTCCTCGTTGAACGACCAAAGATCCTCGAGGGAGCCGCCGCCGCGGGCAACGATGATCAACTCGGGTCGCGGTATCGGGCCGCGCTCAGGCAGCGCATTGAAGCCGTTGATGGCCCTCGCGACTTCCGCTGCTGATGTGTCGCCCTGCACCCGGACCGGCCACACCAGCACGCGGCGGGGAAAACGATCCTCCAGACGATGCAGGATATCGCGGATCACCGCGCCGGTCGGTGACGTTACTACGCCGACCACCTCCGGCAGGTAGGGCAAGAGCTGCTTGCGCGCCTCATCGAACAGGCCTTCGGCGGCAAGTTTTTTCTTGCGTTCCTCCAGGAGCTTCATCAACGCGCCAATGCCGGCGGGCTCAAGGCTCTCGATGACGATCTGATAGCTCGAGCGACCCGGATATGTCGTCAACCTGCCGGTGACGATGACCTCGAGCCCCTCCTCGGGCTTGACGCGCATCCGGCCGAAGGCGGTCCTCCAGATCACGGCTTCGAGGCGGGCGCCTTCGTCCTTGAGAGCGAAATAGCAGTGGCCCGACGAATGCGGACCCTTGAAGCCCGAAATTTCGCCGCGGACGCGGACATAACCGTACTCGTCCTCCACTGTGCGCTTGAGCGCCGCCGAGAGCTCGGAGACGGTCCATTCCACAACGTTATTGAGGGCGGGCTCTGCCATACGGGCCGAATCTCTTGCAGGGGTGAAGTGACATGCTACACCAAATAACGATCGCCCACTAAAGGCCGCCCGCGCCCTATGAACATTCTCATCCTTGGTTCCGGCGGACGCGAGCACGCGCTGGCCTGGAAGATGGCGGCCAGTCCGCTCACCGGCAGGCTTTATTGCGCTCCCGGCAATGCCGGCATTGCGCGGGAGGCCGAGTGCGTGGCGCTCGATCTTGGCGACCACAAGGGCGTCGTGGCGTTTGCCAGGGATAAGAAAATCGATCTCGTTGTCGTTGGACCAGAGGTGCCGCTTTGCGCAGGCATCGTCGATGATCTGGAGGCGGCCGGCATCAAGGCATTCGGCCCGACCAAATGGGCGGCGCGGCTCGAAGGCTCCAAGGGTTTTACCAAGGACCTGTGCAAGGCCAACAATATCCCGACCGCGGCGTATGAACGGTTCAAGGGCGCGGCCGCCGCCAAAGAGTATGTGCGAAAAAAAGGCGCGCCCATTGTCGTGAAGGCGGACGGGCTCGCCGCCGGAAAAGGCGTGGTGGTGGCCGAGACCACGCAAGAGGCCGAGGCCGCGATCGACATGATGTTCGGCGGCGGCCTCGGCACGCCAGCATGGGAAATCGTCATCGAGGATTGCCTTGTCGGCGAGGAAGCTTCGTTCTTCGCGCTTTGCGACGGGGAGACGGCGATCGCGCTCGCCTCGGCACAGGACCACAAACGCGTCAGCGACGGCGACAAGGGACCAAATACCGGCGGCATGGGCGCTTACTCGCCAGCACCAATTATGACCGAAGAAATGAACCGGCGCGTGATGAACGAGATCATTCATCCCACGGTGCGCGCCCTGGCGCGCGCGGGGGCGCCTTACAAGGGGGTTCTGTTCGCCGGATTGATGATCACAAAGGACGGTCCGCAGCTGATCGAATACAATGTCCGGTTCGGAGATCCGGAATGTCAGGTGCTGATGCTGCGCATGATGTCGGATCTCGTCCCGGCTTTATTGGCTGCACGCGACGGACAGCTGAAGAATTTCGATTTGCGTTGGTATCCCGACGCGGCACTTACGGTCGTGATGGCGGCCAAAGGGTATCCCGGAAATTACAGCAAGGGGTCTGCCATCGAAGGCCTTGAGGCGGCGGCCCAGGTCGAAGGCGTGGAAATCTTCCATGCCGGCACCAGGGCCGAAGGCGGCAAAATTCTCGCGAATGGCGGGCGCGTCCTCAATATCTGCGCACGCGGAAAGACAGTGCGCGAGGCCCAGAATCGCGCCTATGCGGCCGTCGACCGCATCCGGTGGCCGGACGGATTTTGCCGGCGCGATATCGGCTGGCGCGCGATAGAGCGGGAGAAGTAGGCTGTCATTCTGACCGTCTATCGCCGTACCGAGTAGGTTATGCCTGACCTCGCCGATCTCTTTCCCGGGTTTGCTTCTCACTGGATCGATACATCCGTCGGGAGAATCTTTGCGCGCGCAGGCGGCAGCGGACCGCCATTGTTGCTGTTGCACGGCTACACGCAGACCAATGTGATGTGGCACCGCGTTGCGCCAACCCTTGCGAAGCATTTTTCGCTCATTGTGCCGGACCTGCCCGGCTACGGCTGGTCCGACGTACCGCAAGCCGACCAGGCCCATGCGCCTTACGACAAACGATCAATGGCGAAGGTGATGGTCGAGGCGATGGAGAAACTCGGTTACGTGCGCTTCCGGCTCGCGGGGCACGACCGTGGCGGCCGCGTGGCGTATCGACTGGCACTCGATCACCCGGGCCGTGTCGAGCGCATGGCGACACTCGACATCGTACCAACGTACGATATGTGGCACGGCATGGACCGCAACATGGCGATGAAGGTATGGCACTGGTCATTTCTGGCACAGCCGGAGCCACTGCCGGAAATGCTGATCTCGAAAGCCCCCGTCGACTACCTCGAATGGAAGATGGCAAGCTGGACCAAGGCCAGAAGCCTGTCAGCCTTTGATCCCCGTGCTCTCGATCACTATCGAGCGGCGTTTGCGGACCCCTTGCGTATTCACGCACACTGCGAGGACTACCGCGCCGGCCGTTACGCCGACCTCGCAAACGACGAAGCCGATCGTGCTGCCGGCAAGACGATCGGCTGCCCGCTTTTGGCTTTGTGGGGTGGCGTCGGCATTGCCAATGAAACAGGTCGCCCACTCAAAATCTGGCAGCAGTGGGCACCTGGCGCCACTGGCAAACCGGTAGACTCCGGCCATTTCCTCACCGAGGAAAACCCGGACGTCACGGCTGCAGCCCTTCTGGAATTTTTTACTGCTGTCTGATTGTCAGGAGTTGTGAATGCATCCGGTGCTTCGGCTTTACGAAGACGTTCTGTCGAGTGCAGAGAACGTCGCGTTCCAGCTGCCGCCGTTATCGCGTTTCATTTTTGTCGTGCACGGCTCGGCCAGGATCGGCGACAAAATACTGACTGAAGACGAAGCATGGCAGGGCGAGAGCGCTATTACTGTGAAGCCGGGCGCGGGCGGCGTGACGTGCTGGCGCTGGGAACTCGCGCGCGGAGATCAGGGAAGCACCACGGCCAACGCACCGGGCATGATGACCCACGAAAAGCTGACCGCCTTCCTCGAGACGCTGCCGAAAGGAGAGCTGCTGATGCGTGGCGACAGCGTGGCCTTTCCGCCAGGCGGATGCGCCTACCTGCATCGTCACCAGGGGCCCGGCATCCGGTGCCTGATTGACGGCGGGATCCGGATCGATACCCATGGCCGCTCGACATCGTTCGGGCCGGGCGGCGCATGGTACGAGTCGGGGCCTGAGGCTGTCTTCGCGCAAGCAGCGTCTGACAGGAATAGCCGTTTCATCCGCGTGATGATTCTGCCGCGCGAGTTCGCCGGTAAAAGCTCCATCCAATACGTCAATGAGGAGGACAAAGCGAAACCGAAATCGCAGCAATACAAGATCTACGCCGACGCCCCGATTTCCTTCGTGACACGAAAGTGAGTTCATCGCTGCGATGACATCGATCGATCGTCAGCAGGCATTTTCCGGCACCAAGGATGCGGCGCCAACGCTGCGTCTCGATGTTGCGCAGCTCGAACACTATCTCAGCAAACAGATCGCCGGCTTTGCCGGTCCGTTGACGGTCAAGCAATTCAAGGGCGGGCAGTCGAACCCGACCTATCTGCTGGGAACGCCGGCGCGGCACTACGTTCTGCGCCGCAAGCCACCTGGCAAGCTCCTCCCTTCTGCGCACGCGGTCGACCGCGAATACCGCGTGATCCGGGGGTTGCACGCCGAAGGCTTCCCCGTCGCCGAAGCCCTCGCCTATTGCCCCGATGAATCCGTCGTCGGAACCCCTTTTTACGTGATGGGGTTCGTCGACGGCCGGGTGTTCTGGGAGCCGCAGATGCCGGACTCCAATCCGGCGGAGCGCGCGGCAGTCTACGATTCCATGAACGCGACGGTCGCGCGGCTGCACAGCCTCGATCCCGCGCGGATCGGTCTTGGCGATTTCGGCAAAGGCGAAAACTACGTCGCGCGCCAGGTCGAACGCTGGTCAAAGCAATACCGCGCGTCCGAAACCGAACAGATCGACGCCATGGAGCGGCTGATCGACTGGTTGCCGAAGCATATTCCGGCCGGCGGACCGGCACGGCTGGTGCACGGCGACTACCGCCTCGACAATCTTATCGTCGCGCGTGATCGACCTGAGATTGTCGCGGTACTCGATTGGGAATTGTCGACACTCGGCGATCCGCTAGCCGATTTCAGCTATCATCTGATGACCTGGCATATGCCGCATTCCGAAAGTGCTGCCGGCACGGCAACGCTCGTCGGACATGATCTGCGTGCGCTCGGCATTCCATCGATGAGCGACTATGTCGATGCCTACGTGGCGCGCACCGGCCTCGACCCGCGACCCGCGCTGCCGGTCTATCTGGCATATAATTTTTTCCGGATCGCCGCGATCTTGCAGGGGATTATCGGCCGCGTACGTGACGGCACAGCGACGAGTGAGTTTGCGCCGGCCAAGGCCGAGATGATCCGCCCGCTGGCCGACAAAGGCTGGGAATTCGCCCGTCAGGCTTGACCTCACGCGAGACGGTCAATGATTCCTTTCCTGAGACGATCGGATTTGGCCGGTTGCCGACCGACAAAATTGAGACTTGCGCCCTAGGTTGCCGCCGCAATCGGCACGAATGGCCGCTCGTGACAATGGCGCCCTGAGTCGCATGCAAAAGACCGGAACAACACCGAAGTCGACGCCCCAACAGCAGGCCAGCAATGGTGAGGCTGCGACTTCTGTCGCCAGGCCAGCTCCTCCTCCGCCCGGCATGGGCAAACTGGTCGACAAGACCGCCTGAGAACGCGCGATAAGTTTCTAGATCGACCGTCGCGCCTGGAAGAAGTCTTTCAGCAGTGCCGCGCATTCGCTTTCATTGATGCCGCCATAAACTTCGGGCCTGTGATGGCAGGTGGGCGCAGCAAAGAAGCGCACGCCGTGTTCGACGGCACCGCCTTTGGGATCGGCAGCGCCGAAATAAAGCCGCCGGATGCGTGCAAATGACATCGCCGCCGCACACATGGCGCAAGGCTCCAACGTCACGTACAGATCGCAATCAGCGAGCCGTTCGCTGCCAAGCGCCGCCGACGCTGCCCGAATGGCAACGAGCTCCGCATGCGCGGTTGGATCGCGGTCGGCAATGGTCCGATTGCCAGCCCGGGCGATCACGGTGCCGCTGCGCACGATCGCGCAGCCAACCGGCACCTCGCCGCGCGCGGCCGCCGCGCGGGCTTCCTCGATGGCAATCTGCATGAATGAGGGTACGGCCATTGCTTCTCCGTCATGCCCGGCTTTATGCAGGGCACCCACGTCTTTATACACAGTCTGAGAAGAAGACGTGGAGGGCCGCGGCTTCAGGCGCAACGACTGCGCTTCGCGCCTTTTGCCCGGCCACGACCAAGAGGATGCTCATGTCTGACAAGAGCCCGTCGCAAACAGCCGGCGACCGCATCGCCAAGGTGATCGCACGCGCAGGGCTTGCCTCCCGGCGCGAGGCTGAAACCTGGATTGCGGCAGGGCGCGTGTCGGTCAACGGAGCCATTATTTCGTCGCCCGCACTCAACGTCACGCCGTCCGATCAAATCGCTGTCGATGGAGCGCCGCTGCGGGCGCGCGAACGCACTCGGCTTTTTCTCTATCACAAGCCGCGCGGGCTGATGACGACTCATTCCGATCCGGAGGGGCGCGATACGATTTTCCGGGCGCTGCCGAAGGGTCTGCCGCGGCTGATCAGCGTCGGGAGGCTCGACATCAATACCGAAGGACTGCTGCTGCTTACCAATGATGGCGGGCTTGCACGGATACTGGAATTGCCGGTAACCGGCTGGTTGCGTCGCTACCGGGTGCGCGCACTCGGGCGCGTGCGACAGGAGGCACTCGACCGGCTGCGCGGTGGCATCACCCTCGACGGTGTCCGCTACGGACCCATCGAGGCAACTCTCGATCGTGAGCAGGGGGCCAATGTCTGGCTTACATTCGGGATTCGCGAAGGAAAGAACCGCGAGGTGCGCAAGGTCCTCGAATCTCTCGGACTGAAGGTGAACCGACTCATCCGCGTCGCGTTTGGACCATTCGACCTCGGCGACCTCGATGACGGCGCAGTGAAAGAAGTCGAGACGTCTGAAATTCGCGCAAAGCTGGGCGACCAGATCGTTGCCGACGCCGGTGTTGATTTTGACACGCCGCTGGTGAGCGAGGAAGCCGGCAAAGCGCGCGCCACTCGAAAGGCGAGCGGGCACAAAAGCCAGTCATCTTTCGAAGCGCGCCGGAACCGCGCGTCCCAGGATGGCGCATCAAGGCAGGACCCGGGGCGAGGCAAGAGAAAACCACACCGCCGCGACCGTTCCAGCGGGCCGCGCCCGTCGCGGCCGAGGCCAAAATAATGCGGGTCGTTGGAGGCAGACTTCGTTCGCGCCCGCTCGCCGGTCCGAAGACCCACGCGGTTCGACCGACCACCGACCGACTGCGCGAAGCCTTGTTCAACATTCTCACGCATTCCTACGGCGACCCCGTCACCGGCGCCCGGGTGCTGGACCTGTTCGCCGGCACCGGCGCGCTCGGCGTTGAGGCGATATCGCGCGGCGCAGCCTACGCGCTGTTTGTCGATGAAGGGGTGGAAGCCCGCGCGTTGCTGCGCGATAACATCGAGGCCCTCGGCCTCGGCGGCGTGACGCGAATTTTCCGGCGCGATGCGACCAGGCTCGGTGAAGCGCATCCCCTTGAGCCATTTTCACTCGTGTTCCTCGATCCGCCTTACGGCAAGGGTTTTGCGGAAAAGGCAATCGGCTCTGCGCACGATGGCGGCTGGCTCAAACCCGAAGCGCTGCTGGTGGTGGAAGAGGCTGCTGCAAAGTTCACGACGCCGGAAGGATTCCAGGAACTGGAGCGGCGTGCATATGACGACACGGAGTTTGTGTTCATCCGCCAGGCGTGACGACCTACCGCCGTCCGAACAGCCGCTCGATGTCCGTGAGTTTCAGCTCCACATAGGTCGGCCGGCCGTGATTGCACTGACCGGAATTCGGCACCACTTCCATCTCGCGCAGGAGCGCGTTCATCTCGGCGGGCTTGAGCCTGCGGCCTGCACGCACCGAGCCGTGGCAGGCCATCGTTGCCGAGACGTGCAGAAGACGGCGCTCCAGCGGAAGGGAATCGTCCCATTCCGCCATATGCTCGGCAAGGTCGCCGACCAATCCCCTCACATCAACCTCGCCCAGCAATGACGGGGTTTCGCGCACCGCGACGGCGCCCGGACCAAATGCTTCGATAACGAGGCCAAAGCGGGCGAGTTCTTCGGCGCGCGCCGCGAGCCGCGCAGCATCGCCCTCGTCGAGTTCGACGATCTCCGGAATGAGCAGGATCTGCCGTGCTACGCCGGCTTTCTCGATCGCGGCCTTCATGCGCTCATAGACAATCCGCTCGTGCGCCGCGTGTTGATCGACAATGACGAGTCCGTCGCGGGTTTGTGCCACGATATAGGTCTCGTGGACCTGCGCGCGTGCAGCACCAAGCGGCCGGTCAATCTGGTTGGCGGCAGGCTCAAAACTCGCAACCGCCGCATCCGCGGCCGGTTCGCCGACATCAAAGGCAGCCTGCGCAGCTTCTGCGAAACCGACAGCCGCGCCGGTGCGCATCGCCGGAAAGCCCGCCGGCCGTGCCGGCGATCGCCGCCAGTCATAGTTGCCACGCCGCGGCGCTGCACCCGGGCGAAACGTTGCTATGGTCGCGCTGCCGCCGGTTGTCGCCGCGCGCTGACCTTCACGTGCCAGGGCGTCTTTCAGCGCGTGCACGATGAGCCCGCGCACCAGGCTGCCATCACGGAAACGTACTTCCGTCTTGGCCGGGTGCACATTCACGTCCACTTCGCGTGCATCAAGTGTGACAAAAAGGGCGAGCAAAGGATGCCGGTCGCGCGGCAGATAGTCGGCATAGGATGCACGCACCGCGCCATAAAGCAGCTTGTCGCGGACCGGCCGTCCATTGACGAACAGATATTGACCAAGCGAATTGGCGCGAGAGAGGGTCGGTAAGCCGGCAAAGCCGGTCACGCGCACACCTTCGCGTTCGGCGTCGATGGCAACGGCGTTGGCGCGGAAGTCCGCGCCGAGCACGTCGCCGAGCCGCGCGAGCGGACCGCCGTCGGTCGCGGGCCCCCAGGTCACTGGTGCCCGCTCCTCGCCGGCAAGCGTGAAAGAAACGTCGGGCCGGCTCATCGCCAGCCGTCGCACGACTTCGCGCACGGCTTCGGCCTCACTGCGATCGGCCTTCAAGAACTTCAATCGCGCGGGCGTCGCATAGAACAGGTCACGCACCTCGACGGTCGTCCCCTGCCCGAGCGCGGCTGGTCTTACCGCCGACTTCTCGCCGGCATCGACGGCAATGCTCCAGGCATGAGGCTCGCTTGCGTGGCGCGTGGTGATGGTCAGCCGGGCGGCAGCGCCGATGGACGGCAGCGCCTCGCCGCGAAAGCCGAGGCTGCGGATCGACAGCAGATCATCACCGTCGAGTTTCGACGTCGCATGGCGTTCCACACTCAGTTCGAGATCGGCGCGGGTCATGCCCTCGCCATCGTCGCTGACGCGGATCAGCCGCCGGCCGCCCCCGTCCGTCAGAACGTCGATACGCCGCGCACCCGCGTCGAGCGCGTTCTCGACCAGTTCCTTGGCGACGCTCGCCGGCCGCTCGACCACCTCACCGGCGGCGATACGATTGACGACGGCCTCGGATAACTGGCGGACGGGCATGGTTGGGCGATTCGATCCGGTCCCGACTTTACCGGCTCAAACCGGTACCTGCGAGGCAAGATCCGGGGCTTTGCCCGATATCCTCGTCCTCGTCCGCGCATCAGTCCCAGGTTTTGCCGCTGCGCAGGCGCTTGATGGAAGAGCGATGCTTTTTCCCCTCCAGCCGCTCCCGACGCTGCGCCTTGGGCACTTTCGTTGGGCGGCGCGGGGTGGGCTTCACCGCCGCCTCGCGGATCATCGTGAACAGCCGGTCCCGCGCATCGTCGCGGTTGCGTTCCTGGGTGCGATGCTGCTGGGCGATGATCACGATGACGCCCTCTTTGGTCAGTCGCTTGCCCGCAAGACGCATCAGCCGCAGAGCGACATCGTTCGGCAACGAGGGCGAGTGGCGCGCATCAAAGCGAAGCTGCACAGCCGACGACACCTTATTGACGTTCTGGCCTCCGGGGCCGGACGCGCGCACAAAGGATTCCGAAAGCTCGGATTCGTTGATGGAGATCGTGTCGGTGATTTGGATCATTTCTTCCGGATATCCACACCGTCGATTCGCAGCATAGAGGCGTGGATGACCGGCATAAAGCCGCCCGAGAAAATCAAGTACCCGTCAAATACTTCTTGGCAAGCACTTTTCCTTCTTCCACCGCGGGCTGGTCGAAGGCGTCAATACCGAGAAGATGTGCGGCGATGATCGTCTCCAGCATAAAATGCATGATCAACTCACCGAGGCTCTCCTCATCGAGCTTGCTGATGC
The DNA here is from genome assembly GCA_036496445.1 of Pseudolabrys sp. Taxonomy (GTDB): domain Bacteria; phylum Pseudomonadota; class Alphaproteobacteria; order Rhizobiales; family Xanthobacteraceae; genus Pseudolabrys. The sequence continues at coordinate 30,849 of DASXLC010000038.1, forward strand.
GGATTGTCCGCACCGGGCAGCCATTCTTCGCCAGCGTCTCGGCGGTGGCGCGGCCTTCCGCTGCCACCAGATCGCCGATGGTTTTTCCAGTGAAGCCCGGCTCGCCCGCAAGTCGCGCGAGTTCGCCGTCCATCCGTGGTCCACTCCCCGCACCATCGACCGTAATGACGGTAAATAGTTTGTCGCGCGGTCCTCCGATAAACAGCTGCAGCTGACTGTGCTGGTCGACCGGCCCGAGCGCGGCGACCGGCGTTGTGCCCTTCCCGCCTTTACCCAGACTTTCGGCCCAGAGCTGCACATACCAATGCGTGAAGCGCTGCAGCCGATCGCAATAAGCCATCAGCACGCTGATCGATTTGCTTTCCGAAAGGGCGACCGACAACGCGGCGCCGACGGCTGCCGGCACCTGCGCCGCCGGTTTCTTTGCCAGCACCGGCGCCAGGGCAAGACCCGCGCCTTCTCGCACCGCCGCAACGTCGAGGCCCAGCATCGCCGCCGGCAGCAGACCAACATTGGTGAGCGCCGAATAGCGCCCGCCAACACCGGTGTCGTGGTCGAGCATAGGCACACGATATTTGCCGAGCAGATCACGCAAACCATTCGGCTTGCCTGCCTTGGCGGGCTCGGTGATTCCCAGGAAGATGTCGGGAATGCGCGTTTGCAGTCCCTGACTCTGGATCGCCGACAAAGCGGCGATGGTCTGCATCAGGGTTTCCGCGGTGCCGCCAGATTTGGAGATCGCTATAAAGCGCGTCGTCGCGTGCGGAAGCCTGGCAAGCAGGGTCTGGAAGCTGTCAGGGTCAAGGTTGTCGATGAAATGCAGCTGCGGCGAGGCGCGTAACGCGCCGACACCCGGGACGGCGAAACCTGCAAGCTGTGCCAGGGTCTGCCCGCCCAGGCTGGAGCCGCCGGTGCCAAGGATAACGACATCGGTTGCCCGGTCCGCGAGCTGGCGCGCAGTGTCCCGGATGGTCTCCAGATCGCTGCGCGTCTCAGGCAGGCGCAGCAGCGGCAGACGACCATCGGCATGACGGGCGCGAAGCCAATCGAGCGCGCTTTCTGCCCGTGCCAGAGCGGATTTCAGCGCATCCGCACCAATCCCGTGCGGCCCGACATGCTCTTGGCGCGCGCTCTCGATCGACTGAACGATGCCCATGCCGGTATTTGCCTAGAATCGCGCGGAAGGCGCAACGGCGGAAAACACCCTGCCCGCTATTCCGTGGATTCGCTTGAAGTCAATCCCTTGGGCCGGCCTGCGATGGTCACCAGCATGCCGCCGCCATAGAGCCGGCGCGCAACCCGCCTGGCATCGTCCAGGGTCACCGCATCGATCAAGGCGCCGCGGCGCTGAATGTAGTCGATGCCAAGCTTGTCGATCTGGATTTGGGTGAGCTGCACTGCAATCTTGCCGGAGGTGTCGAGCGACAGCGCGTAGGAACCTTTGAGAAATGATTTCGCGGCCTCAAGCTCCTCGGCGGTCGGACCTTCAGCCGCCATCCGCTTGATATCCTGCTCGATCACCGCGAGGGCGTCGGCCGTCCGATCGGCCCGTGTCGCAGTTCCACCGAGTACCACCGCGGCGTGCCGGAACCAGGCAAGGCTGCTGTTTACACCATAGGCCAAACCACGCTTTTCACGCACTTCTCGATAAAGCCGCGAGGAGAAGCTGCCGCCCCCCAGAATATGATTGACAATATACGCGGCCATGAAATCCGGATCGTTGCGCGCGATGCCCTGCCCGCCGAACGTGACCACCGCCTGCGGCACGTCGACATCGATCACGATACGGCGGCCAAGCCCCTTCGGTGCCGCGTCGGCGACCGGCTTGAGATCGTTTTTCTGCGGCAGCGCGCCGAATGCACGATCAATGAGCGCGCCGGCCGTCTGGGCATCGACGTCCCCGACGATTGAAACCTTCAACTCGTTGCGTGCAAATACGCGACGCACATAACCGCGTAGATCGCCGGCAGTGATACGCGGGACCGTTTCGAGCGTCCCCTTGGTTTCGCGGCCGTACGGATGGCCCGGAAACGCCGTCTGCCACCAACGGCGGCCGGCGAGATCATTGGGATTGGTAGTGTCACGCTGCAGGGAAGCCAGCTCTTGCCCCCGCACACGTTCGATTGCATCGGCGTCGAAACGCGGACTCGACAGCGACAGACGCAATAAGCCGAAGGCCTCATCGCGGTATTCGTTCAGAACGCGCAGCGAGCCGTGGATATAGTCGCGGCCCACCTGAAAACCCAGTTCGATGGCATGGTTTTCGAGACGCTCATGAAAGACCCTGGCATCGAGATCGCCGGCGCCCTCGTCGAGCAGATCCGCGGCGAGATTGGCGGTGCCAGACTTGTCCGGCTCGTCCTGGCTGGAGCCGCCAGGGAACGCATAGTTGAGCGTGATCAGCGGCACCGCTTTTTCGCGGACCAGCCAGGCTTCGATACCCGCCGGGCTTACAATCTTTTCAATCGTCATCGCCGAGGCGGCACTCGCGCCCGCGATGAGTGCAATTGCAGCGCAGAGAATCGATGTAACGAGCCGGTTCATGACCGCTTCTCCGCCTGCGGGCTGACATCCTTGATCAGATAACCGGTGACCGAGCGCCGCTTGTCGAGCCATTGACGGGCAGCGTCGCGCACCTGGTCCGCGGTGACGGCACGGATGCGGTCCGGCCAATGCCGAACATCGTTGACGGATCCGCCGGTGGTCAACGCCGTGCCGTACCAGCGAGCCATGCTGGCCTGGTTATCCTGGGCATAGACAGCGTCCGCGATCAGGCGCGTCTTGGTACGCTCCAGCTCCTCGCTGGTGACTCCCTTGTCGATGATCTGACCAATAACGGCGTCGATTTCCGACTCAAGCTGGGGAAGCGTCACACCCGGACGCGGCGATCCGCCGACCGTGAATTTGGACATATCCAGCGCGCTAGAATCGTACCAGGCGTCGGCCGAGACCGCGACCTGCTTGTCGACAGCGAGCGTCCGATAGAGGCGGCTGTTTGAACCGTTCCCGAGAATATGCGCGAGCACTTCGAGCGCTTCGGATTCGCCGCGCTTGCCTGTCGCGAACGACGGCGTCAGATACTCCCGTTGCAGGGCCGGCATCTCGACGCGGGCATCGGCGAGTGTGAGTGAGCGTACCGCCACAGGAAGCGGCTCCTGTGGCCGGGCCCGCGGCGCCATGGCGGCATGCTGCGGTATCTTCCCGTACGTTTCTTCTGCGAGCGCCCGTGCCTGCGCAGGATCGACGTCCCCGGCAATCACCACCACCGCATTGTTGGGCGCGTAGAAGCGACGGTAGAAGCCGATGGCGTCGTCGCGCGAGAGCTGCTCCATCTCGTGCCGCCAGCCGATGACCGGTTTGCCGTAGGGGCTGTTGAGGAAAAGCGCGGCATCGATCTGTTCGCCCAGGCGGGCACGTGGATTGTTTCCGATGCGCTGGTTCTGCTCCTCGAGAATCACGTTGCGCTCGGGCAAAACGACGTCATCGGTGAGCTGCAGGCCGGTCATGCGGTCGGCTTCGAATTCCATGACCGTCTTGAGCTGCTCGCTGGGTACGCGCTGGTAATAGCCGGTGTAGTCCTGCGCGGTGAAGGCATTTTCCTGGCCACCGATGCGCGCGACCACTTGCGAGAACTTTCCGGCCGGATTTTTGGCGGTGCCCTTGAACATGAGGTGTTCAAGGAAATGGGCCAAGCCCGATTTGCCCGGCGTTTCATCGGCCGCACCGACCTTGTACCAGATCATGTGCGTGACCACCGGGGCACGATGGTCAGGGATGACCACGAGCTCCAATCCGTTGGCGAGCGTGAAGTTGGCGATTTCAGGTCCCGCTTGCTGGGCGGCGAGCGGAGAAGCGGCGAGCGCGCCGACAAGCGCGATGGTCGCAAAGTTTATCTTGGCAAGCACGATGTTAACCTTGGGTATGTTGCGCTCGTGCGACAGCACAAGCTGGATGACGTCGCCCGCGCTACGCAAAAAGCGAGATCCGGCGGCCGTCATATTTTACCGGGGCAGCTCACTGCGTGTGGTGTAGCTATCCGTCGGCTTCGGCGGTCCTGCTTTGCCGAGGCCATAAGGCTGATCCGGGGACGGTGTCTGGTAGCCCGGCGGAGGATCAGTCAGCGAAGAGCGAGGCGGTTCGCCTGTGAACTTTGCCGTTTCTTCCTTTTTCCCGCCAAACATCGAGCTCCACACGGTGCTCGAGCTGGCGCCAAGTTGAGACGGGAGCAATTGACTGCCGAAACCGGAGGCCGGCGCCTCATAACCGTCGTCGGTACGCACCTGCTTTTTCTTTGGGCGTCCGCCGGGAGTCAATTGATCCGGGCGCAGCGGATTCTGCTCACGTTCGCGCTCGTCGCTGATGTTGCGGTTCTTCTCTGCGGCTGCATCGGCCTTACGGCGAGCCACGTCCGGATCCTTCGGCCATGCCGGATTATTGGCAGTGGCAGCACCGACCTGCTCGGGCGGCGGCAGCTCGCGGCTCGGCGGAAGCACAAGGGGCGCGCGTTCCTGGTAGTTGATCGTTGCCTCGCCATCGCGCTTGAAACCAAGCCCGTCCATGATGCTGCGCATGACCTTCTGATCGATTGTATCCTCATCGTCGGCCGCACGCGCAGGGCCGGCCAGCAACAACGCGGCCGCGCCGAGCGTTAGCCCGAAGGCCGCGCTTACGCTGAAAACATTCGTCAGACGCATCATTTTCATCCGGAACCGGACCTGGAACTCTTGAATTGTTGCGACTCTTGCGGCGGATCAGGGCGCTTTTGCGGCGTGGTCCGCTATCAGGGATTCATACAACAGCCCAATAACCCCGGCAACGATGGCTACATCGGCCAGGTTGAAAACGTACCAGTTGAACTGCCAATTCGGCGTGGAAATGTGAAAAAAGACGAAATCGGCGACCCAACCATAGGCTAAACGGTCGATGGCATTACCGATCGCCCCGCCGATGATCAATCCCACAGACAGCGCGGTGATTCGGTCTTTCGCATGAGAAAGCCAAATCCAGAGCAACAATACGGCCGCGGCTTTGAACCCCAACAGCACCCATTGACCTGCCGGACTTTGGGTTTGGAACAAACCGTAGCTGATGCCTGTATTGCGGGCGAGGACGATATCGATGAACGGGCCCAGCCGTATCGGCCCGTTGGCGGCAAGATCGAACACAAACAGCAGGTAAACCTTGCTGGCCTGGTCAAGCAGGCAGACGACCGCCGCAACGGCAAGCCCAAATCGCGTTTGCGGACCAGCGAAATGCGACACGATTACTCCGCCGCCTTGCGCATGGCTTCCCATTCGCGCAGCGCCTGCGCATCGCGAGGCGAAACATCCGGATATTGAGGATCGGCGCCGATGGTGGTGAGGATTTTCCACGAGCGCGCGCATTTCGTGCCTTCGGCAAGATTGGGAAGAACCGCCACGCCGGAAACGTCCGGAAGACGAAACGCGCCGCTGGGCCCTTCGTCCTGCACGAGTGTTGCTGCGGATGTGATGCACACCTCGGCGAGATCGCAATCGACCACCGCTTCATACAGCTCCGGATTCGACACGTGCACTATCGGATGTGCTTCAAGCGACGATCCAATGCGCTTTTGCGCGCGCTCGATTTCGAGTGCGCCAGTGACCACACGGCGAACGGTACGAATGTTGCGCCATTTCTCGGCCAGCCTGTCGTCGCGCCAGGCAGCCGGCACTTCGGGAAAGACTTCGAGGTGTACGGATTTGGCGGCATCGCCGTAGCGCGAAAGCCACGATTCTTCAGTTGTAAAGCACAGCATCGGCGCGAGCCAAGTTACCGTGCATCGGAACAAATGGTCGATCACCGTCAAGCACGACTTGCGTGTCATCGACGAATAAGGATCGCAATAGAGTGAATCCTTGCGGACATCGAAATAAAACGCCGACAGATCCGACGTCATGAATGCGGACAGGGTTGCGAAGATTCGCTTGTAGTCGAAATCGGCATAGCTTTGGCGCACCACCGCATCAAGCTCGAACAGCCGATGCAACATCAGCCGCTCGAGCTCCGGCATCTTGTCGAGCTTGACGCGATCCTCCTCGCGAAAATGCGCAAGACTGCCGAGCATCCAGCGCACTGTATTGCGCAGCTTACGGTAGGTGTCGGCGGTGGTCTTCAGGATCTCGGGACCGATGCGCAGATCATCGGCATAGTCGGAAGCGCACACCCACATGCGCAGGATATCCGCCCCCGACTGCTTGATCACGTCCTGCGGGGCCGTAACGTTGCCGAGTGACTTCGACATTTTGCGCCCCTCTTCGTCGAGGACGAAGCCGTGGGTCAGCACGATGTCATAAGGCGCGCGACCGCGCGTGCCGCAGCTTTCCAGCAGCGACGAGTGGAACCAGCCGCGGTGCTGGTCGGAGCCTTCGAGGTACATGACGGTGTCTTTGCCGCCGTCCATCTTGCGTTTGATGCCCGCAAGCGTTGGAAAATGTTTCGGGTCTTCAAGCACGAAGGCATGCGTGCAGCCCGAGTCAAACCAGACGTCGAGAATATCATCGACTTTCTTCCAGGAGTCGTTGGCGAGCTTGCCGAGGAAACGCTCGCGCGCGCCCGGCTTGTACCAGGCATCGGCGCCCTCTTTCTCGAAAGCCTC
>DASXLC010000039.1:0-40395 GCA_036496445.1 Pseudolabrys sp.
ATCCGCTAAACGATCTTGTTGGCGTGAAAACGCGTGATTTCGGGATCGCTGTATCCGGCATCGCGAAGGATTTCGTCGGTATGCGCGCCCGGCTCCGGCAAGGACGACACAACGCTCGCGGGGGTGCGTGACAACGTGAGCGGCTGGCCGACAACGTGGATGTCGCCGCGCCTGGGGTGATGCACCGGCACAGCGATACCGAGGTGCTTGACCTGCGGATCGGCAAAGACTTCGTCGAGCTTGTAGATCGGCCCCGCGGGGACGCCCTGCTGTTCCAGCTTTTCCAGCCACTGCGCAGAGTTTTTGGTCTTGAAAATCTCTGCCAGGAGGGGCGTCAGCTTTGGCCGATTGCGGAAGCGCAATTCGAGCGTTGCATACTCCGGCGCCTTGGCGAGATCGGGCCGATCAAGCGCGGTGCAGAGCGCGCGCCACTGGCCATCGCCGCCGACCCCGATATTGATGAAGCCATCGGATGTTTCGAAAACGCCCATGGGCGTCGAATAAGGATGGTCATTGCCTGCCTGGCCAGGCACTACGCCGTCGACGAGAAAACGTGCCGCCTGAAAATCCATCAGGGCGATTTGCGCCTCCAGCAACGAGGTTTGCACCCATTGGCCGCGGCCTGAGTGTTCACGTTCGGCAAGCGCAATCAGGATCCCCGTCGCGGCGTAGATTCCGGCTGAGCTGTCGGCCACGGCAATGCCAGCACGCATCGGGCCCTCGCCTGGCATTCCCGTTACCCACATCAGCCCGCCCATGCCCTGCGCAATCTGGTCGAATCCTGCGCGCGTGCGATAGGGTCCGCTCTGCCCGAAACCCGAAATAGACGCGAGAATGATGCGCGGATTGACCGCGTTGAGGGCGTCGTATTCGATCCCCATGCGCTCTTTGACGTCAGGTCGAAAATTTTCCACGACCACGTCGGCGTCTTTAACCAGCCGCATGAAGATTTCGTGCCCGGCCTGCTCTTTCAGATTGAGCGTCAGCGAACGTTTGTTGCGATGGAGATTGAGCATGTCGGAGCCATCCCGCGCGCCGCTCATGCCTTCGTTAGGGTCGACGCCAGGAGGCGCTTCGATCTTGATGACGTCGGCACCAAAATCGCCGAGGATACGGCAACAGGTCGGCCCGGCGCGCGCGCGCGTGAGATCAAGCACGCGGAGTTTTGCCAACGCGGCCGAAGGCTGCAGAGTGCTCATAAGAGCGGTCCCCGATATGACGCCATCACCAGATCGCGCACCGCGGCAGGGACGTGCGCATGCCAATCGCTGCGTTTTTGCACCGCCGCGGCCAGTGTGATCAATGCATGATCAGATTGCGGCCTGCCGACGATCTGCAAAGCGACCGGCATGGCGCGATCGTCAAATCCGGTCGGAATAGCAACTGCCGGAAAGCCCAGCATATTCACGAAGCGTGTCCAGCGGCTGAGTTGATAGAGCGTTTTGGCATTGAATAACGTCGAGCGAGGATCACATTCAGCGAGTGTTGGCGTGCGGATCGCAAGTGTTGGCAGCACGATCGCTCCGGCATTCTTGAAGATGCGATCGATGAAGTCCGCGGCAAGCTGAGGGCGTGCCGAGATGCTGGCTGCAAGTATTGCATCGTCGATTGTGAGCCCTTTGCCAAGCCGCTTTGCCAAGATCGGATCCAGTAATCCGCCTTCCATCAACGTTCGATGCGCGCGCGCCGCCTCCGCCTGCATGATCGTAAAAACGTGCAGGTCGGTTGCTTCGATGGCCGTGGCTGCATTGCAAGAGTCAATTTCGACCCCGCAATCGGCGATCGTTTCAATGCCGTCCCGGCACGCTTTGGCAATCGGCCCCTCGGCAAGATCAAGCGCATCTTTGGCGAAAACGACCTTTGTGATCGGTTCGATGTCACGTGGCTCGAATAAGATCCGTGCGGCGATTTCCATGTCCGACGCGCTGCGGGCCAGAATGCCGATGGTGTCGAGCGTCGGTGCGAGGGGCATCGCACCAGCAGTCGGTACAGCGCCGTAGGTTGGCTTCCACCCGGTAACGCCACAACAATGCGCGGGAATGCGCAAAGAGCCGCCGGTGTCGGACCCGAGAGCGACGACCACCGCTCCGCTCGCGACAGCAGCCGCCGAGCCCGACGACGAGCCGCCGGCGATGAAGTCGAGATTCCACGGGTTACCAACAGGCCCATGCGTCGCGTTGTAGCCAGATGGCTCATAGGCGAGTTCCGTCATCGCGGTATAGCCGACGCGCCGCCCACCTGCGCCGTCGAGGAGATCGAGCACCGTCGCTGGCTGAGTTTTTGCCATCGGCAGCGGCTTGGCGAGCCCTCCATGCGGCATGCGCGTGGCCGACACAAACATGTCCTTTGCTGCATATGGCATTCCGTCGAGAGCTCCGCGCCTGACGGGAATTGCTTCACTTTCAAATTCAGCAAATGCGTTCAGTCGCGGCTCAAGCCGGCGCGCAAAATCGTTCGCGCTTGCGGAAAGTCTCGCATGCATTGCTGCGTCAGGCCCCGTCCAGTCACCGAAACGCAACGGCATTGTGTCTGCAGCCTCCGACTGACCTAATGTGCGTTTGACGGAGAACCAGGTGCACCGAGAGCGTGCGGCCGGGTGTACGGCGAACGACGGCAATTCATCGCAATGGCACCATCGCGATGACGTCGATTTCGACCAGCATGGCGGGCCAGGCGAGTTGACTGACGTTGAGGAATGTGTGGGCCGGCAGCGGCGCCTTGCCGTAAGCTTGCCGGCGACATTCGCCGGCTGCCTGCTGATGGCGCGCGTCAATGACATAGGTCACCTGCTTGACGACATCGGCCATGCCGCCGCCGTTGCGTGCCAATACTTTCTTGAGCTTGCGATAGGCGTAGCGGCATTGCGCGGCAAAATTGCCGGGATACATGATTTTCCCGGTCTGCTCGTGCTCGGAACCAATACCGGCAAGAAAAACCATCTTGGCTGGCCCTGTCACCGTCACCGCTTCGGCGAAGCGCCCCTTGGTCCAGCGACCGTAATTAAAGTGACGCTTGTCGAGACCCTGCTTTTTGCCAGCGCGTGTGGCGCTTCGTTTGCGTTTGCGGGCTGCCATGGACGACTCCTCAATAGGCGGGTGAGTGGCATGGGTTGCTATGACAGGCGCCACTGACTGAGCCAATCATCAATCAGATCCTGCGCCTTGGTTACCGCCACACCAAGTATGGCGAGAACGATGAGGACGGCAAAGACCTGCTCGGTTTCCAGGATTTGCCCCGCGAGATAGAGCCGCGCCCCCAGCCCGACTTTGCCCACCACCATTTCAGCGGCAACGACCAGAATGATCGAGACGCCGATGCCGAGACGGACGCCGGCGAATATGGAAGGGATCGCCGACGGCAATAGCACCATGCGGATAACCTGACGGTTGCTCGCTTCGAGGTCGCGCGCTGCGAGAACGAGACCGGGATCGCATTGGCGGATTCCAAGCACCGTGTTTATCACGATGGGAAAGATCGCGCCGAGCGCCGAGATGGTCAGCATGAAAGGCCCGCCGGTGCCGAGCCAGATAATCAGCAGCGGAATCAGTGTGACTTTCGGCAAGGGATAAAGCGCTGCAATGAAATTGTCGGCGATCGCGCTCACGCGTTGCGATGTCGCCATCCAGATTCCGAGCAGCGTGCCCACCACCAGGGCAATGGCAAAACCGCCGAAGATGCGTCCCAATGTCGCCAAGAGATCGCTGAGCAAGCCGCCGGTTTTGAACATCGTCACCAGCGCGACAAGGATATGGCTGGGGCTTGGCAAGTAAATCGGGTTGAGATGTGCCGCGACGACAATGACTTCCCACACGATCAGGACGGAAGCGACCGCAATCCATCCAAGGACGCGCGGTTCGCCGAGCTTTTGGACAAAATTATGCAGAGGACCGCTCGTTGACGGCCCGACAGTCACCGGCATTGACGGGCGTTCGTCCAGCATTCAGGCGCTCTCAGTTTCGATCGTCATTGCCTTGACGACTTCATCGCGAAGCAGGCCGTAGATTTGGTCGAAGAGCGACGAATAACCGCTGAGGCGCGTCGTTGTCATCGAGCGGGGCCTCGGCAGTTCGACGCGAATCTCGGCAGCGATGCGGCCGGGACGAGCGGTCATGACAAGGATTGTGTCGGCCAGAAGGATTGCTTCTTCGATAGAGTGGGTGACCAGGACAGCGGTCGTTCCGCTTTTTTCGACCAGCCGCGCGAGCTGTTCCTGAAGGATGAGACGGGTCTGGGCGTCAAGCGCACCGAACGGCTCGTCAAGCAGCAGAACCTCAGGCTCCATGACGAGGGCTCTGGCGAGACCAACGCGCTGTCGCATGCCGCCTGAGAGCTGACGTGGATATTTGTTTTCGAACCCTGCAAGATCAACCTGCATGAGCGAACGGCGCGACCGCTCGACACGCTCGCTACGCTGCGTTCCGCCGACCTCGAGACCGAAGCCGACGTTTTCAACGACAGTCCGCCAGGGAAACAGGTTGAAGTTTTGCCAGACCGTGGCCATGCGCGGTTTCGTAGCGGCCGCGCCACCTGATTGTGCATCGATAAACCGGATCCGGCCGGCACTGGGTGCGAGAAGCCCGCGGACAATCTGCAGCAGGGTGCTTTTGCCGCAGCCGCTTGGGCCGATCACCGCAGTAACGCGACGCGGGTGGATACGAAAACTTACGCGCTGCAGCGCCTCAACCGGCGCTCCGGACTTGGCGCTGTACGTCAGGCTGACGCCGTCGCATTCAATTGCGACGCCCATTCCCATATCGCGGCCGCTCACGTGAAGGGATTGGCAGTCTTAAGTCGTTCCGTCGCCTCTTTGGCCGCCGCAAGGTCGAACAACATGTCAGGCGTTACGTTGCCGCTCACCATATTCATGGACTGTGAGACGAACTTGAATTGAGCCATCACCGACTCGACGTTTGGCAGCCCATCGTCCGTGTACCAGGTCCAGCGCGGAGCGGCTGCTGCGATCAGCGGCGCCGGCACTTTTGTTGCGTCCGAAATAATCTTGACCACGTCCGGGTCTTTCTCCGCCGCTGCCTTGTTGAATAGTCGTGCGGCAAAGGTATGGACCATGGCAAAGCGCACGGCCGCCGACTTGTTGGATTGCAGATACGAACTCGACATAACCCAGCACGCGAGCTGCGCGTCGGGCTCGATATCAGAGCCCGGACCGACAATCTTGCCGACATTGTTTTTTTCGGCGAGGAAGGCGAGAGGGACGGGAATGTTGGCGGCATCGGCGCGTCCCGCGCCCATTAGCTTGATCATGTCTGGATACGGCATGCCGGACGACCAATTGAGATCCGTTTTCGGATTAAGCCCGGCCTTCTCGGCGGCGCGACCCAACAGGTATTGATCGATACTCCCGGGAGCCTGAATGGCGATTGTCTTGCCTTTGAGCTTCGCTCCGTCGTTGGCGGAGCGGTAGCCCTGCTCGTACATGTCATTGCTGGCGACGATCGTCATCGAGCCGTGACCGGGTTTTTCGCTGCCGCGATCAAGGATGAGCTTGAATGGCGCGCCTTTGGAGACCGTGTTGAACAACCCGGCATTCAGCGTGGTTGCGGTGAGGTCGAGCTCGCCCGCCACTAATGCCGGCATGGCGAGAGCACCATCGGCGAAATATTTCAGTTCGGCGTCGAGATTGATTTTCTCGAAGAATTTTCGGGCCTCTGCAATGAATATCGGCCCGGACGAAATCAGGGGTACGAGCCCGATTCGTATTTTTGTGGATTTTTCCTGTGCACGGAGAATGGCCGGCGCGGAGGCCACGAACGAGAGCGCGGCGGTGCCAGCAAGAAGACGGCGGCGGTCCATTTTCATCCTTGTCCTCCTGTCGATCAGCAACCTTACGGTAATCCGGGTTGACCTGACACCGCAATTTTACATTGTCTTTGGGGTTACCCAAGGTCGGGCGGTCTTGTCCTTCGCCCTGAATGCTGTGATTTGTTCACGATAACTGTCCGTGAGGTCGACATCGTCCCAGCCGTTCAGCAGTTGGTTGCGGCTGATCGGATCAATCATGAACGTGCAACTCCAGGTACCACTGCTGATTGTCTGCCGCTCCAAATCAACATCCATTGTCTGTGCGGGATCGGCGGAGATTGCTGCCGCAAGCTCGGCAATCTCTGCCTCCGTAGCAACCGCCGTCAACAATCCGTTCTTGACCGCGTTCTGCGCGAAAATATCTCCGAACGATGGTGCGATCACGCAGCGGAAGCCATGATCGTAGAGAGCGTATACGGCCGCTTCGCGTGAGGAGCCGCCCCCGAAGTTGCGTCCGGCCAACAGGATCCTGGCGTCACGATAGGCGTCTTGATTGAGTGGGACGTCAGCTCGCGGACGGCCTCCGGCATCAAGACGGAAGTCGTGAAACAGCACGGCGCCGAGACCCCTTGACCGCGGCCACTTGAGATAGCGTGCCGGCAGGATCTGATCCGTGTTGAGGTTTGGTATCATCAGCGGGCACGCTTTGGCGGTCAGGCGGACGAATTTTTCCATGTGCACACCTAAAGCTTGCGTCCGGCCAGGAGGGGCCGGACATCGGCAAGATGCCCGCTGACGGCCGCTGCAGCGACCATGGCCGGCGACATCAAGTGCGTGCGCGCGCCCGGACCCTGACGGCCGCGGAAATTCCGGTTGGTGGTCGAGGCGCAACGTTCGCCCGAAGGCACCAGGTCGCCGTTGATGCCAACGCACATGGAGCAACCGGAATCCGCCCATTCCAGTCCAGCGTCGCGGAAAATACGATCGAGTCCTTCGTCTTCCGCCTGCCGTTTTATGGTTGATGAGCCCGGCGAAACGAGGCCGGGCACTTTACTGACGCGCCCGGCAAGCACTGCCGCGGCAGCACGCAGATCTTCGATGCGTGCATTGGTGCAAGAGCCGATGAAAATCCGGTCGACCGCGATGTCGGTCAATTTTGTGCCCGGCGCGATGCCCATATAGTCGAGCGCTTCGCGTACATATTTCGCACGCATGGAATCAGTTTCGCGGGAAGGGTCGGGCGCCCGGGCGTCAACAGGCAAGGCATCGTCCGGTGTCGTGCCCCATGTCACGATCGGCACGATCGCGCTGGCATCAAGCGTAACTTCGCGGTCAAAAACGGCGTCGTCATCGGATGCAAGTTTCGACCATGCCTCGACCGCCCGGTCGAAATCTGCGCCCTTCGGGGCGTAGGGGCGGGCATTGAGATAGGCGAAGGTGGTTGCGTCTGGCGCGACTACGCCGCAGCGTCCGCCCGCTTCGATCGACATGTTGCAGAGCGTCATGCGGCCTTCCATCGTGAGCGCACGTATTGCCCTGCCGGCAAACTCGATGGCGTGGCCCTGCGCACCGTCGGCGCCGATGTGCGCGATAGTGGCGAGTGCGATATCCTTGGACGCAATGCCGGGAGCAGCCGTTCCGTCGACGACGATGCGCATTCGTTTTGGTCTCTTCTGCCAGAGCGTCTGCGTCATCAGAACATGAGCGACCTCCGACGCGCCAATTCCGAATGCGTATGCGCCGAAGGCGCCGTGAGTGGAGGTGTGACTGTCGCCGCAGACAATCAGCAGTCCGGGCAAAGTCAGTCCTTGTTCGGGGCCGACCACGTGCACAATACCCTGGCGCGGATCGCGCAGGCCAAACAGCGTGATCTGATTTTCCGCCGCATTGGCTTCAAAATTCCGCACCATCGCGGCGATCTCGGGATTGGCAATGTCATTTCCGCGGCCGCGCGTCGGCACATAGTGATCGGCGACGCCGAAGGTGAGCTGTGGTTCGGCGACAGCGCGCCCACGCGTTTTCATCTGGCTGAAGGCGTGGAACGAGCCCTCATGCACATAATGACGATCGACCCAAAGCAAAGCGGCGCCGTCGTCGCGGCGCACAATTTCATGCGCCGACCATAGCTTGTCGATCAGGGTCTGGGGCTCGCTCATGTCCGGTCGGGCCTGCTTTAGCGGTTGCGAGCTTGTCGAGGGTCCGCAATATTGTAAAGCCAGGTTCAAGGGCCTTGAACGGCAAGGCTACGACGCGCACCGTAAAGCGAAATCAGGAGGGAAATCATCATGCCGAACCAAGGGAATCCGCTCAGCCGCCGCCAGTTTCTCGCCACGACGACATCCGGCGTCGCGGTTGCGGCAATCGGCAGCGTCGCGATGCCTTCCGTGCTGCGCGCGCAAGGAACACCCGTGAAACTGGGCGTGCTGCATCCGGTCACTGGCGCGCTGTCCTACTCCGGTCAGCAGGGCCGGCTCGGCGCAACCTTGGCGATCGAGGAGATCAATGCTGCCGGCGGCATCAAGGGTTTGGGCAAGATCGACGCAGTGCTCGGCGACGCACAGTCGACACCCGATGGTGGTACCGCGGAAGTCGAAAAAATGAATTCTGCCGAGGTTGCCTGCATTGTCGGCGGCTATGCCAGCAACATCTGCCTCGCTACCACGCAGGCGGCGGCGCGCTATGAATTGCCCTATGTGGTCGATGTCGGGGTTGCCGACAGTATCGTCACCCGCGGACTGAAAAACACATTCCGGTTTGGCCCTGGCTTCGGCGTCATTTCCAAAACCGCTCTGGCCAATCTTGCTGCAATCAACGACCAGGCCGGCAAACCCGCCAAGACCGTAATGATTGTGCACGAGGACTCGTTGTTCGGCTCCGGCCTCGCCAAGTTGCTCAATGCACAACTCCCGCAGCAAGGCTTTGAGATTCTTGAAACGATCCCGCATCCGACGCCGACGCGTGACTTCAACAACGTGGTCCTCAAGATCAAGGCGCAGAACCCGGATATCGTCATTCCGGCTAACTACTACAATGAATATGTCTTGCTTGCCCGCACGATGCAGCAGCAGCAGGTCAAGCCGAAAGGTATCTATTCGGTGCTTGGGGGCGCCGCCTCCTCCTACAAGTTCGTCAAGGAATTCCCGGACGCGGCCCGGTACATCATGGATTGCAATCACTGGTTTGATCCGCGCAACGACAAGGCGCAGGCGCTGAAGAAGAAGGTCGAGAGCAAGGACCAATTCTTTACCTACGAGGTTTATATGAACTACAGCTGTGTCTATCTGATCGCCGATGCGCTTGAGCGCGCGGCCTCGGCCGACCGCGCCAAACTCACCGTTGCGCTCGCGGGTTCAACCTTCTCGGGCCACCTGATGCCTTATGGCCCGACCAAGTTCGTCAATGGTCAGAACGAGGGTGCTGCGCCAGTCAATACGCAGGTGCTCGACAATGACATCAAGGTGGTCTTGCCGTCCGCCTTCGCGAACGCGAAACCGGTGTTTCCGAGGCCGGCGTAATTGTCATAGAGTTGCGGGCGGCACAGCGAAGACGCCGCCCGCAACCATGGCTCTCAAAGTATCGTGCTGTCGCCCACCATCCTGATCCCTGCGATCCTCAACGGCCTGTTGATCGGCGCAATCTATGCGCTCGTTGCCCTCGGGCTGACGCTGATCTACGGCGTGCTCCACATTATTAATTTCGCGCATGGCGCGCTGTTGAGCGCGGCCTTGTTCGCCGCCTTTTTCGCCTTTCGTCTGTTGGGCCTTGATCCTTATGTCGCTGTCGTCCTGCTCGCACCTCTATTTTTCGCTCTCGGCTATGGCTTGCAACGCTTCATCATTGGTCCCGCTTCACATGGCGACGAGCGCAACATGCTGCTGGTGACTCTTGGCATCGCCGTGATCATCGAAAATACGCTGCTCTACGTGTTCCGCGCCGATACGCGGACCATCGACGTGCCTTATGCGTTCCAGACGATTGATATCGGGTCGACATTTCTGGCTGTCTCACGCGTGGTCGGCTTTGTTGCCGCATTTGCGGTCGCACTCGCGCTCTGGCTCGTTATGACCTTCACCGATACCGGCCGGGCGATACGCGCCGTCGCGAAAGAGAAACTCGGCGCCGAACTGGCAGGCATTAACGTCGCGCATGTCTATGCCGTCACCTTTGGCCTTGGCACCGCCTGCGTCGCCATCGCGGCTTGCCTGCTGATCCCGAGCTATTACGTCAACCCGACCGTGGGCGACGCCTTCGTGCTGGTGGCCTTCACCATCGTCGTGCTCGGCGGCATGGGCTCG
Organism: Pseudolabrys sp.; assembly: GCA_036496445.1. Taxonomy (GTDB): domain Bacteria; phylum Pseudomonadota; class Alphaproteobacteria; order Rhizobiales; family Xanthobacteraceae; genus Pseudolabrys. Next base: position 10,056 of record DASXLC010000039.1, read on the forward strand.
GTGCCGGGCGCGCTCGTCGGCGCTCTGCTCATCGGGGTGGCAGAAAGCCTGTCTGGCCTGTTCCTCGGCGAATCTCTGGGTCAGATCGGCATTTTTCTTATTTTTATTGTCGTGCTGCTGGTGCGGCCAAGCGGCCTGTTCGGGGCGCGTGCTTGAAGGCGCTGATCCCGACCGCGGCGGTTCTGGCCGTCCTGGCCGCAGTCCCGCTTGTCGTGCATTCAAACGTCACGCTCAATTTCCTCGTCGTAGCGCTGATGATCGCACTGGCCGGACAGGGATGGAACATACTTGGCGGCTATGGGGGTCAATATTCTTTTGGCCACGCAGCCTTCTTCGGCACGGGCGCCTACGTCACCGCGATCCTGCAGATGCGCTACGGCATCAACGCATGGGTTGGCTTTGCCGCCGGCATTGCGGCTGGTGCGGTGCTTGGTGCCGTGCTCGGTGCGCTCACCTTTCGTTCCGGCCTGCGCGGCTCTTACTTTGCGTTGGTCACTCTCGCATTCGCGGAAGTGCTGCGCATCATCGCCAGCGTTGCCCCGATCACGGGCGCCGGTGTGGGCACATTGATCAAGCTCGACCTGGGCATCCGGAATCTCCAGTTTCAAAGCCGCGCCGCGTTCTATTGGATCATCCTGGCGCTGGTCGGAGTTTCTCTTGTGACGGCGCAACTGATCGAACGCTCACGGTTCGGAATATGGCTGATCGCGGTGCGCGAGAACGAAGATGCAGCGAAGGCGCTGGGCGTCAATGTAAACGGCGTCAAGCTGGCTGCGATGGTCATGTCGGCCGCCATTACCGCCGCCGCCGGATGCTTCTACGCGCAATATTTTCTGTTTGTGGATTCCGGAATTGCCTACGGCACCTGGATCTCGATCCAGGCGCTGCTGACGCCAATCATCGGCGGTGTCGGCACCGTGTTCGGTCCGCTGCTCGGCGCTCTCGTTGTGAAGTCGTTGGGCGAGGCCGCAAAGCTTCTGACTGGTGATGCTCCCGGACTTGATCTCATTATATATGGCGCCGTATTGGTGCTGGTGATCTGGTTCACGCCGCGTGGCTTGATCGGCGGACTCACGCAGGCGCGCAAGCTATTGATGCGTCGCTCCGGGCCAGCCGCCCCTTCGGCCGGGGAGGCACGCCATGGCTGAACCTTTGCTCGCGGTCGAACGGGTCACGTGCCGGTTCGGCGGGTTGCTCGCGGTCAATGAAGCATCACTCACAGCCTCTGAAGGACATATCACCGCGCTCATCGGTCCCAACGGTGCCGGCAAGACCACGCTCTTTTCGATCATCTCCGGATTCATCAAGGCGAGCGGCGGCGCCGTCCGCTACGCCGGCGAGGACATTACCGGCGAGCCGCCGCATCGCCTCGCAAGACGCGGCATCGCGCGAACCTTCCAGATCGTGCAGCCCTTTGTCGGCCTGTCGGTGCGCGAGAACATTCTGGTCGGTGCCCATCTTCACCACCGCACACGCAGCGCAGCACTCGCTGTCGCTGATCAGATCGGCCACGATGTGGGGTTGGGCGAATTTCTCAATCGGCCGGCTGACACGTTGACTGTCGCCGGGCGCAAGCGGCTCGAACTTGCGCGTGCGCTCGCAACCGGACCCAAGGTGTTGCTGCTGGACGAGGTTCTCGCGGGTCTGAACCCCTCCGAAGTCCGCGATATCGTCCCGGTTATCCGAGACCTGTGCCGGCGTGGCATCACCATCCTGATGATCGAGCATGTGATGCAGGCGGTGATGAGCCTGGCCGAACACGTGTTCGTGCTGGCAGAAGGCCGCATTATCGCTCAGGGTCCGCCGGCGCAGGTCGTTGCAGACCCCGTCGTCGTCGAGGCCTACCTCGGCCGTGGCGCTGCGGCAAAGCTGGGGACGTCGTATGGACGGTAACCCCTTGCTCGCCATTAGCGACCTGCACGCCGGCTACGGCGAGACCGAGGTGCTGCGAGGCGTCGATCTTGCGGTGGATGCGGGCGAAATCGTCGCCGTGCTCGGTTCCAATGGAGCCGGAAAATCGACGCTCAATCGTGTGATCTCCGGCGTGCTGCGCGCAAGGAAAGGCTCCATCCGCTTCGCCGGGGATACGATCGATCAGGAAATTCCGGCAAGCATCGTCTCACGTGGACTCATTCATGTGCCGGAAGGGCGCCGCGTCTTTCCCAATCTGAGCGTCAAGGACAATCTTGATCTCGGGGGCTATCGGCGCGCACGCAATCACCGGCGGCAGAATCGCGAGCGCGTATTCGGCATTTTCCCGCGCCTTGCCGAGCGACAATCGCAGCTTGCCGGCACCCTCTCGGGCGGTGAGCAGCAAATGCTGGCAATTGGACGCGGTCTTATGGCCGAGCCAATCCTGCTCATTCTCGACGAACCTTCCCTGGGTCTTTCACCGCTCCTCGTCGAGGAGCTCTTTGCCTTGATCCAGCGCATCAACGGGCAAGGCACCGCCCTTCTGCTGGTGGAGCAGAACGTGGTGCAGAGCCTTGAAGTCGCCCATCGGGCCTATATCCTCGAAAACGGCAGCGTGGTGCTGGACGGGGCATCAGATCATCTCCGTAACGACCCGAATCTTAAACGCGCCTATCTCGGACTATGATCATGACGGATGCGGTAAACCTTCGTACGCGACTGGCGCGCAAGCCTATCGTGGTGGCGCCGGGAGTTTTCGATGCGCTCACCGCGCACCTCGCCGATAAGGCCGGCTTTTCGACACTCTATGTGTCGGGGGCGGCCATCGCTTATACCCGTCTCGGACGCCCTGACATCGGTCTCGTCGCCATGAGCGAAGTCGTCGACACCACCGCGATGATCCACGATCGTGTCGGCGCCCATCTCGTCGTCGATGCCGATACCGGCTACGGCAACGCGCTGAACGTCAGCCGCGCGGTCCGCCTGTTCGAGCGCGCGGGGGCGAACGCGATTCAGCTCGAAGACCAGGCATTTCCCAAGCGATGCGGGCATCTCGACAACAAGGTGCTGGTCCCGGCGGAGGAAATGCTTGGCAAGATCAAGGCCGCTCTCGACGCGCGGCACTCGCGCGAAACTTTGGTGATCGCCCGGACCGACGCAATCGCCGTCGAGGGTTTCGAGCACGCTATTGCGCGCGCCATAAGTTACCGCGATGCGGGCGCCGACATTCTGTTTGTTGAAGCGCCGAAAACGCGCGCCGAGCTTCAACGCATTCCACCGGCGGTTGATGGCGTGCCGCTGATGGCGAACATGGTCGAGGGCGGCAAGACGCCCCCGCTCTCTGCGGCGGATCTGCAGGCGCTCGGCTTTTCGCTCGTCATTTTCCCCGGGGGCATCGTCCGCGCATTAGCACGGACCGCAAACGAATTTTACGCTTCGCTTGCCGCCCTTGGCACAACCGAACCGTTCAGTGAACGCATGTATGACTTTGCGGCTCTCAATGACATCCTCGGGACACCGGAATTGATCGAACTGGGCAAAAAATATGAAGCGGCAGCGCCGAACAGCAAGAAAGGCCGCAGCACGTGAGTGATCGTCTTCGTCTGTTCGCGGCCATTACCATTCTTTCCCTGTCACTGACGCAGGCGTCTCGCGCCGAAGAGTATCCGGCGCGGCCGATCAAATTGTTGGTTGGCGCGCCGGCCGGCGGCACCACGGATACGATCGCGCGCGCCATTTCTGAGCCAATGGCAGCCGTCCTCAAGCAGCCTGTTCTGGTTGAAAACCGGCCAGGCGCCGGTGGCAATCTGGCCGCGGCTGCGGTCGCCAAGTCGACGCCCGATGGATATACGCTGCTGGTGAGTTTCAGCAGTCACACGATCAACGCGACGCTTTATCCAGCCTTGCCCTATGACCCTGTCGCCGACTTCACCGCGATCACCATGGTGGCGAGGGTGACGAGCCTGCTGGTGGGACGTTCCGATCTGCCCGCAAGAGATCTCAAGGCGCTGATCGAACTGGCGCGGGCGAAACCGCACACGCTGACAATTGGCATCGGCGGCATCGGCTCATCACTTCATCTCGCCGGAGAGAAATTCAAGCAGATGACGGACGTCGACCTCCTCAATGTTCCATACAAAGGCACCGCGCCGGCACTCACCGATCTCCTGGGTGGACAGATCGATCTCATGTTCATCAGCCTGGTCACAGGTGCCGAGCAGGTCCGCGCGGGGAAATTGCGCGCCTACGGTGTCACGAGCGTGCAACGGCAACCGTTATTCCCGGAGCTGCCGGCGATCGGAGAGACCGTGCCCGGATTTGAGTCCAGCGCATGGTTTGGCGTGTTCGCGCCGGCCAACCTTCCCGACGCGATCACCGGGAAACTCAATGCGGTCATCGTTGGCGCTCTCGCAGAGCCGAAACTGCGCGAGCAGCTGAAAAATGAAGGCGCCACAAGCGTGGGCAACACGCCCAAGGAATTCGCGGCTTTCGTGCGCGAAGACATCGATCGCTGGGCACCGCTCGTCAAATCATCCGGAGCGACGCCGAACTAAAGGCCGCGAGTAAGCCAGGGAAATATCTCGTATGGACAAGCCTTTCGATACCGTCATCAAGAACGCCCGCGTTGTTCGTCCGAACAAGACCTCCGTTGATTGCCTCGATATTGCGATCAAGAATGGAAAGATCGTCCGGCTTGAGCCGGACATTCAGGCAGATCAAGCCAAAGAAATCGTCGATGCGAAGAACCGTCTGGCGTTCCCGGGTTGCGTCGATGCGCACATGCATATCGGTATCTATGCGCCGCTCGCCGAGGACGCAGTTTCGGAGAGCAAGGCCGCCGCAATGGGCGGCGTCACATCAAGCCTGAATTATCTGCGTACCGGCCATTACTACCTCAACCGGGGTGGCCCTTATCGCGAGTTCATGCCCGAAGTGTTCAAGCAGTCGGATGGACGATTCTGGGTCGACTACGGTTTCCACATTGCACCGATCGAGGCCGGGCACATCGATGAAATGGAACAGCTGGTCACGGATCATGGGGTGACCTCGTTCAAGATCTTCATGTTTTATGGCGGTTACGGACTGCACGGCCGTTCATCCCAGCAAAATGATTTTTTGATGATCGGTCCCGACGAGCGTTACGACATCGCGCATTTCGAGTTCATTATGCGTTCTGCGCAGCGCTTGATGGAAAAATTTCCCGGTCACGCTGCCCACATCAGTGTGAGTCTGCACTGCGAGCTCGCGGAAATCCTCAATGCGTATACAAAGATTGTGGAACGCGAAGGCAAGCTGACCGGCTTGCATGCCTACAGCGCCGCGCGCCCGCCGCATTCGGAGGGTCTCGCCATCTGGATCGCTTCCTATCTGGCAAATGAAACAAATTGCCTGAACATCAATCTGCTGCATCTGAGCTCACGCAAGGCGGTGGATGCCGCGTGGACCATGCAGCAGGTTTTTCCGCATATTGCGTTCCGCCGCGAAGTGACAGTCGGCCACCTTCTGCTCGATACCGACTGCGAATGCGCGGTGCATGCCAAGGTCAATCCGCCAATCCGCCCCCGCGAGGACGTTGAAGCGCTGTGGCAGGCCGTGCTCGACCGCAAGATCGACTGGATTGTCAGCGATCATGCCTGCTGCTCGGCCGAGCAGAAGTGGTCGAAGGACGATCCAACCAACATCTGGCTGGCCAAATCGGGATTTGGCGGCACTGAATATCTGCTTTCAGGCGTTCTGAGCGAAGGCAGCAAGCGTGGGATGTCCTACAATCACATGGCCGAGCTTTTGAGCTGGAAGCCGGCGCAACGCTTCGGGCTGCCGAGCAAGGGGGACATCGCTCCAGGGTATGACGCTGATATCGCGATCGTCGATCCGCATGAAAGTTTCGTGGTCCGCGCCGCCGAATCTGAATCCGAGCAAGGCTACTCACCCTTCGAAGGCATCGAACTCCGCGGCCGGGTGAAGAGTACGTTTTTGCGAGGCGCTCTTGTCTTTGACAACGGGAATGTTGTCGGGCCGGCTCGCGGCAAATATCTGCGGAGGTCGGAAGCCATTCGAGCGCGGTGAATTTCTTCTCTGTCCGCCGCGTTGCGCGAGCTCGGTAAGCGTAAGCTATGAGTGTGGTCATCGGTGCACCCACCGCGGAATTCGAAACGCAACTGCCTTTGCTCATTATCGGGGCCGGTGCGGCCGGATTGTGTGCCGCGCTTGCGGCGAAGGAAGCTGGCGTCGACGCGGTTGTCATCGAGCGCGACGCGGTGCCGGCAGGATCGACGGCACTCTCGGCAGGCCTGATTCCCGCTGCGGGGACGCGATTTCAACGCACCAGGGGAATCGACGACAGTCCGGAACGTTTCGCCGCTGACATCCAGCGGAAAGCGAACGGCGAGGCGGATACCTCCGTTGTTGAGGCCGTCGCGCGCGGGGCAGGGCCACTGGTCGAATGGCTGGCGGACCGGCACAAGCTACCCTTCGACCTCGTCGATAACTTCACCTACCCGGGTCATTCGGCCTTGCGCATGCACGGTTTGCCGAGCCGCACGGGCCAGGAACTCATTGATCGGCTGCGCACTGCTGCCGAGACGAATGACACCGTGATTCTGACGGAACGTGTCGTCGAGCGCCTTTTCGCCGAGCCCGACGGCCGCATCCGTGGCGTCGACATCATGCACCGTGATGGCACGCACGAGCTGGTGGGATGTGACGCCTTAATTCTCGCCTGTAACGGCTTCGGCGGAAATCCGGATCTTGTGCGCCGGTATATTCCGGAAATGGCGAGCACGCTCTATTTCGGCCATCCTGGAAATCGTGGCGACGCTGTTGTTTGGGGCGACAAGCTCGGCGCCGCGCTTTTGCATCTGGGCAGCTATCAGGGCCACGGCTCGGTGGCGACGCCGCACAATATCCTGATCAGTTGGGCGGTCATCATGCAGGGCGGCATCCAGATCAATTGCGACGGCTGTCGTTTCAGCGACGAAACGCGCGGCTACTCGGAGCAGGCCGCCGAAGTGCTGAGACAGCCAGGTGGATTTGCATGGGACGTATTCGACGAGCGAATCGCCACGGTGGCGCGTCAGTTCGAGGATTTCCGTGACGCCGAACGTGCCGGTGCAATTCTAACCCGCGATTCGATCGCCGGGCTCGCAGAGTCCATGCACGTTCCCGTCGCAACTTTTGCGACCGAATGGAGGGAAGTCGAAAGCCTGAAATTGGCCGGCGGACGTGATCGCTATGGCCGCGAATTTCTCGCGGAACAGTCGTGCAAGCCGCCGTACCATGCGGTCAAGGTGACAGGGGCTCTGTTTCATACGCAAGGCGGGCTTGCGGTCGACTCAAGCGGCCGAGTCAGGCACAACAGTGGAACAAAATTTCCCAACCTGTTCGCGGCCGGAGGGGCGGCCGCTGGCGTGTCGGGTTCGAATGCGGCGGGTTATCTGTCTGGCAATGGCTTGTTGACGGCCATTGTCCTCGGCCACTTGACGGGAAATGCCGCTGCCGGGCAGATGTTGCGTTGATGTGGTTCGCCCGAGCATACAAAGAGGCGGGATCGACCAGGCGCCGGTAGCTCAGCTGGATAGAGCACCAGACTTCGAATCTGGGGGTCAGGGGTTCGAATCCCTTCCGGCGCGCCATTACTCGACGAGCCAGGACAACTTTGGCTCGGCATCCTTCCTGATGGGGTGGCCAAAGGCGATCGTCCTTAGGCAACGTCCAGGCTGCAACCTTTCATTGGATTGGCAAGCAAGTTCATCCACGCTTCGTGGCATGCGGTTCTATTTTGAATCTTTGCACGCAGAAATTGTTTTCTTGTCTGACGTGGGCGAGGAACATGCGCCTCCATTTTGGAAATGAACTCCGCTCAAAAAAATAAAATCTGATTTTTTTTGGCGAGGATCCCTCGTGACGGTATCACTGGCCAGCATGATGGTGTCATCAAACCGCGGCGAGTGATCTCGTCATCGAATGATCACGATGCTCTCATCGAAAGACCACTTTCAACGAACAAAATTTTTTTTAGCGGGACGGAATAAATTGCCAAAAACAGTAAAGGGGCGACGTCATGAAAAAATCCACGATCGGAGACTTTGACTTTTCTGGCAGCATTCATCAAATCGATCTCGACGGCCTGCAATCATTTTTCCATCACGGAGGTGGCGGCCATCACCCGAGCCCAGCGCCCGGCGGTGTCAGCTTTCGCTCGGTCGACGGTTCCAATAACAATCTTGCGAATCCCACCATGAACCAGACCGCCACCGACTTTGCTCGGGTGGGGCCGGCGCATTTCGCCGATGGATTCAATGAGATGACATCGGGGCCGAACCCCCGCGATATCAGCAATATTGTCGTGGCGCAGGCGGACGCCGGGGAGGACGGCCCGCATTTGATCGACGACAACGGCATCGCGCTATCAGGCATGATGTATGCGTGGGGCCAGTTCGTCGATCACGATCTGGATCTGGAAAAAGGCGGCACAACCACGGATATCTCGATCGCAGTCCCGGCTAATGATGAGTTTCTGCCGCCAGGCAGCACCATTCCCTTGACGCGAGTAGCCATCGACCCTGCGACCGGTGTTGCTGGACATCCGGCAACCGCAATCAACACGATCACGGGTTGGCTCGATGGTTCACAGGTATACGGATCCGACGCTGCCACCGCAGCGAGCCTGCGGACAGCTGACGGCCATATGAAAACGTCGGCAGGAGACAATCTGCCGATTGATCCGCAATCCGGAATGTTTATGGCGGGCGACGTGCGGGCGCAGGAGAACCCCGATCTGACAGCCTTGCAGACGTTATTTGTGCGCGAGCACAACTACCAGGTCGATCAGCTGCATCAGGAACATCCGAACTGGAGCGGCGACAAGCTGTACGAGATGGCCAAAGCCATCACCACGGCTGAGATGGTCAACATCACCTATAGCGAGTTCCTGCCGCATCTGTTGGGCAAGGACGCCATCGACCCGTACCACGGCTATGATCCTACGGTAGACGCACGGATCACCGAAGAGTTTGAAGGTGCCGCCTATCGTTTTGGTCACTCCATCGTCTCCGACGAAATCAGCGCAACCAGCAATATTGGCGCCTTCACTTCGGAGCAGACGCTTGCGGAATCGTTCTTTGAAGATCCGGCGACTTTCGCCGCTACGGGCGCAGATGGTCTGCTTCGGCATCTGTCAGGAGACTTGGCGAATCCGCTGGACACCCACCTGGTCGATGGCTTGCGGAACTTGCTGGTTGATCCTCCGGACGGTGTCGATCTGGCGGCTATCAATATCCAGCGCGGCCATGATCTCGGGTTGGGTACGCTGAACCAGACCCGAATGGCGCTGGGACTAACCCCGTACGCCAGCTTTGATGAGGTCAGCTCTGATCCGGAGACGGCAGCGGCGCTCGAGCAAGCCTATGGTTCCGTCGATGCCATCGATCTGTGGACTGGGGGATTGGCGGAAGATCATGTTCCAGGAAGTACCATCGGGTCCACCTTCGGCAAGATCATCGGCGATCAGTTCACTGCATTGCGCGACGGCGATCGGTACTATTTCGAGAACCAGAATTTCGACAAGCAGACTCTAAGCGAGATCAAGGGCACCACCCTGTCGGACCTGATCCTGCGCGACACTGATACCACAGCGATGCAGAGTGATGCTTTTGTCGCCACCGAGCGGCACAGCGGCACCTTGGGCGGAATAGACCCGACCGGACAAGAGGCTGCCGACGGCATGGCGCAACTTGTGGTCGGATCCCCGGGCAAGGATAACCTGACCGGCGGAGATTTGAATGACACGTTGGTGGCAGCGCGCGGCCACATGACTATGACCGGTGGTGATGGTGCGGACACTTTTGTCATCGGGCAAGGCCGCATCAACGCGACGATCACCGACTTCCAGCTCGGGGTCGATAAGCTGAACTTCGAGAATGCCGGCAAGCTGGACTACCGACATGTTCAGGTTCGGCAGGATCACGGCAACGTCGTCGTCGCGGTCGGTGATGATCACGTCGTGTTGCAGGGCGTCAACTTGCACCAACTGCATTCGCATGATCTCAGCAACTTGCTTGTTTAACTGAACTGGGAGCTTTTTTTGAGCGCACCGAAATAAGGGGTGCCACTGCAAATCAGTGATGGGGGAGCATGCTGTCTCTCGACGGCGACGACCCAGTTGCGATTCAGTTGCGCGCAAGCCGACGACGATTGGCAGGCGTGGCGGTTTTCAGCGGCGTGGTCAATCTGCTGACGCTGTCCGGCTCGATTTACATGCTGCAGGTGTACGATCGTGTGATTCCGAGCCGCAATGTGGCGACGTTGCTCGGGCTGTCGGCGATCGTGGTCATCGCTTATCTGTTGCAAGGTTATTTCGACGCGCTCCGCAGCCGCATGCTAGCGCGGATTGGCGCCCTGTTCGACGCTGAATTGCAGCCCCAGATTTACTCCGCCCTGGTCTCGCTTCCGCTGCGGGGAACCAAGCCAATCCTGGCCCAGCAGCCGCTGCGTGACCTCGACCAGGTGCGCGCATTCCTGTCGAGTTCGGGGCCGACCGCATTTCTCGACATGCCGTGGGTTCCGCTGTTCTTGATTCCGCTGTTCCTCTTTCATCCGGCGATCGGCATCGTAGCGACATGCGGGGCGGCGGCTATTGTCGCCGTGACGTTGCTGACCGAATATCAATCGAGAAACGCAGCAAAAGTATCGACGGAGGGCAGTGTTCAGCGGCAGCTCCTGGCAGATGCTCTGCGCGAAAACGCGGATGTCATCCGCGCTCTCGGCATGACAGGGCGATGGGCGGGCCGGTGGTCGCTTACAAACGAGCACTACATCCACCACAATACGCGCCTGGCCGACGTCTATGCGAATCTTGGTTCTGCGGCCAGGATATTGCGGTTCGTTTTGCAATCGGCGGTGCTTGGGGTCGGCGCCTATTTGGTTGTGGTGGACCAGGCATCCGGGGGCATCATGATCGCCTCCGCGGTCATGATGGGTCGCGCACTGGCGCCGGTTGAGGTTGCGCTAACGAACTGGAAGCAATTCGTTGCGGCGCGAGAGGGGATTGGCCGCTTGCGCGCGGTCCTCAAGGTTACTGCCGCGCCGGCGGCGCCGGCGGTCATCCTGCAACGGCCCCACCGCAGCCTGACGGTCGAGGGCCTCAGCGTTGTCGTGCCCGGCACGCAGAAAATGGCCGTGTCTCAGCTGTCCTTCGAGTTGAGAGCAGGAAATGGATTGGCGCTTCTCGGGGCCAGCGCTGCCGGAAAATCTTCGCTGGCGAAAACTTTGGTTGGCGTCTGGCCGGCCGCGACGGGCACGGTACGCCTCGACGGCGCGCCAATCGATCGCTGGGATTCCGACGACCTCGGGCGGTACATCGGTTACCTTCCGCAGGATGTGTCCCTGTTCGATGGGACGGTTGCGACGAACATCGCACGTTTCGATGACGCGGCGACATCGCAGGCCATTCTGGAAGCTGCGCGGGTGTCGGGCGCTCACGACATGATCTTGCGCCTGCCGGATGGCTATGACACCCGGATCGGGGAACGCGGTACCTCATTGTCGGCCGGACAGCGGCAGCGAATTGGTCTGGCGCGGGCCGTATTCGGGCGCCCCTTTCTGATTGTCCTCGACGAGCCAAACGCCAATCTCGATGCCGACGGCGAGAATGCACTCGTCAGCGCGATTGAAACCCTGCGGAACGAGCAGAGCATCGTGATCGTCATCTCGCACCGGCCCAATGCGTTGGCAGCGTTGAACATGACGATGGTCATTTACGGCGGACGACTAGTCTCGTTCGGACCGCGCGAAGAGGTCTTCGCTCGTGTCGCGCAGTCGGCCCTTCGCAGCGGAGCCGTTTCGAAGCAGGGCAGTAGAGTTTCGCGCCTCGTTGCAGGTGCCGCGCCATGACTCACTCGTCTGTTCGCGGGCATACGCCGGAATATCATCACGGCGACAATGTTGTGGACCTGCCGCAGGAAGCCGCCCTCGTTCGGGAGCTGCGGCGGCTTCAGAAATTTCTTGAGCAGGAACAGGAGCGGGAGCGATTTCCGCACGCAGTAGACTTTCAATCCGTCAAGCGGCTTTGCAGCCATGCGCGTGACGACAAAATCAGTACATCTGCAAAGCCGGTCAATGGCCCGGTCGACCGGCTTCTCGACAGGCTCGGCCTGAATCGGCACGACCCGGAAAACACGCCGAGTCCACGCGGCAAGCCACCGGCATTTGCAAGGCAAGCGGTGCGCCACGATGGGAAAATGCCGTCGCACCAAGGGTCGCCCCAAGGGTCCGAACCAACGGTTGCACGGATAGCTCTTCCGCCGGCTAGTGCAAGGACGGAAAGCGATCATGGGCGTCAGCTGGACGCTCGTCATTCATCTGAGTTGTCGTCGGTCTCTCCGGCGGATCGCATTGAGGGCGAGGTGTCAGAAGCGGCCAGAAGGCGGGTGCGGCCCGTCGTGGCAGCCGGCCGCGAATTCCTGCGGCCTCGTCGCACATTCGAGCATCTGCGTTCCGCCTATGAATTTCTGGCCGGGCGAGAGCGCACGGCCGGTCTGGAGGAGGCCGAAGCCAGACTGACCGCACGGTTAAACCGCGCCTTTGAGCGCGAACTCAAAAGAGGCCTTCGGGTGCTGATCTTCGGTGTCGGCATCGTTGGCGCCTGGGCCACTTTAATGCCGCTGTCGGGCGCAGTTGTCGTGCCGGGCACATTGGTGGTGGAATCGGATGTGAAGAAGATTCAGCATCCCGCAGGCGGCGTGGTGGCGAATATTCCGGTCCGTGACGGAATGCATGTGAACACGGGTGACCTGCTCCTGCACCTCGACGAGACACAGCTGCGCGCCAATGCTCAGGTTCTGTCGCAGCAGCTCGATCAGATACGCGTGAGAGTGGCGCGCCTGATCACCGAACGCGACGGCCTGGACCAACCGCAGATGCCGCACGAAATAGCCAACCGGTCAGGCGACGGTGATGTCAACCGATTGTGGACTTCGGAAGTTTCTCTTTTTAACAGTCGTGCGGCTACCCGCCGCAACGCCAAGGAGCTTTTGCAGAGCCATGTCGGACAACTCGGCGAACAGATTTCGGGTCTCGACGCCCAGGTGAAATCGAAAGCAGCACAACATGACCTGATCTCTGGTGAACTCGAGGGCGTGGACGGCCTGTACCAGAAAGGACTGGTGCCCCTGACTCGCAAAACATCGCTGCAGCGCGAGGCCGCCCGCCTCGATGGCGAACGCGGTCAGGTGGTGGCGGCCATTGCGGAGGCGAAATCCAAGATCAGTGAGTCAGAACTTCAGGCCGTCAAGATCGATCACGATTTTCGCACGGAGGTCATGAAGGATCTGCGCGAGGCCCAGGACAGGGAGGCCGAGCTTGTCGAAAAGACCACCGCCGCGCAGGACCTGCTCAGGCGGGTCGACCTGCGGGCGCCGACCAACGGCATCGTGCACCAGCTTTCGGTGCATACCATCGGCGGCGTGATCACGCCTGGCGAGGTCGTTATGGAGATCGTTCCGGAATCAGACGAATTGCAGATCGAAGCCAAACTTCCGCCCCAGGAGGTCGATCATGTCCACCCCGGGCAGCGGGCCTACATCCGTTTTTCAGCGTTCAATCAGCGCACCACACCGCAGCTGGAAGGTGTCGTGTCGTATGTCTCGGCCGATTTGAATCACGACCGGCAAAAGAATCCCAATGCTGCGACCTACTACACGGTCCGCGTGACGCTTCCGCCGAGTGAGCGGCGGCGGCTCGGCGGCCTGGAACTCGTGTCCGGGATGCCGGTCGAGGTTTTCCTCCAGACCGGCAGTCGCACGATGATGAGCTACCTGCTTAAGCCGATCAGCGACCAGCTCCTGCGCACGTTCAATTGATTGCCGAGCCCTGAATTCAAAGGCCGTCTGGCATCACGCTCATCAGCCGCGCTTCAAGATTCTGGCTTCCATGCTATAGGGTATTTCTCTGTGGGTTTGCGCCCGCGACCAAGGCGCATCGAATCACGTCCGGCGCACCATTCCTCTCGATCAAGATCTCCCGATGAAACGCCTGCCGACGATCGTCTCAATGCTGGGCATGTTGACCGCCGCCGGCTTTCCGGCGCATGCGCAGGATCCGGTCAGCCACGGCCAGGCGCTGGTCGCGGAATTCTGCGGACGTTGCCATGCAGTCGGGACCAGAGGCAAAAGCCGGCACCCTGACGCACCGCCGTTTCGCACGTTTGGCCGCAAGATCGATCTCGATGAGTTCCCGCGGGCGCTCGAGCGCGGAATTTCAACAGGTCACCCCGACATGCCCAACTTCAAGTTCAGCGCGGACGACGCACGCGCGGTGCGCGCCTATTTGCGCGTGATTCAGGAATAGTTCAACGGTCGATGGTGATATCGTCGCTGCGGGCACGCGAGACACAAATCATGATGGTGTTTTTGCGTTCATGCTCGGCCAGGACAAGGTCGCGGTGATCAGCTTCGCCTGCCAGTAATTTGGTGCGGCAGGTGCCGCAGGTGCCGGTTTCGCAGGAACTCGGAACGTCGAGCCCATGCTCGCGCAGGGCTTCGAGGATTGTCTTATCAGTCGGAACATCGAGCACTGCACCGGAACGCGCGAGCCGCACCTTGAACGGCTTGTCATCCGCCTTGTGTGTCTCTGCTTCGCTAAACGCCTCGAAATGCACAGCGGTAGACGACCAGTGGTCGGTCATGGCGCGCACAGCTTCCATCAGCGGCCGTGGTCCGCAGCAATAAAGGTGCTCACGGTTTTTCCGTTCGGCCAGGATCGGGCGCAGGTCGAGTGAGCGCGACGGGTCGCCCTGGTCGTAGTGAATTGTGACCATATCCTTGAACAGTGGCGCGCTCAGTTCGTCGCGGAACGCAGTCGCTTCCGGTGCGCGTGAACAGTAGAACAGGCGGAAGCGTTTGCCTTCCGCCTGAACCTGTCGAATCATCGCCATGATCGGCGTCACGCCGATGCCCCCGGCAATGAACAGAAAGTCCTGTGCGCGTGGCGGCAAGGCGAAGTCATTCACCGGCGCCGTCACCGTGAGCTCGTCGCCGATTTTTGCATTGTCGATCAGGTTGCACGATCCACCACGGCCATTGATCTCGCGTTTCACCGCGATCTGATAGCGGTTGCGTTCGGCCGGCTCGTTACACAACGAATACTTGCGCAACAAACCGTTCGGAACCCGGACGGCGATATGGGCGCCGGCGGAGAATTCCGGCAACGGGATCCCTCGAGGGTCGCAGAATTCAATGAGGTGGACGCCGTCGGCAATCTGGACGTTGCGTACCACGCGCAGCGGCATCGTTATCGGCGGGTCGGTGTCGGTCATCGTGTCTCTGATGTTTCCTTCGACACAGGTGGCAGCATTGCATTGCGATCGCAAGTGGGGCGCGTCGGCGGGAGTCAGTCACCGTCATGGCCGGCACAAGGCTTGTGCTCGGGCCGGCCGAGGGCCGGACCCGAATGCCGGGCATGACGACGGAAAAACGCATCAGCGCGCGCCGGTGCTCACGCGTTCGATGGGGCGGGGGCCAGTTGCGGTCAATGGCGTGCTTTTCGCCGTCAGGGCGCCGTAGGCGTCGACGAGGCCGGCGCCGAACATCACATCGGGTCCTTTTGGTCCGAGATCCTTTGCGGTTGCCCGCAGGATGCTGCGCACCTGATCGGGTGTGAGATCAGGCTTGCGCTGAATCATCAGCGCCACGATGCCACTCACTTCGGCTGCGGAGTAGGAGGTGCCGGATGAGACGTCGTAGCTGCTGTCGGGGGCGGCGACCAGGATTTGCGCGCCTGGGGCGGCCACCGTGATGTGACGGCCGCGATTCGACGCCTCGAACAGCTTGTCATCGGCGTCGGTCGCGCTGACGGCAATCACCGTCGGGTCGGCGGCCGGATAGAGCGGTGGCGACTTTGCTCCGGCATTGCCGGCGGCTGCCACCAGCACAATGCCCTTCCGGTGTGCGGCCTCGAGGGCCCGGTGGATTGCAGGATCGGGCGGGCCGGCAAAACTCATATTGATGACCCGTGCGCCATGCGCCGCTGCCCAGTCCATGCCCTTGAGAATATTGAATGTCGTGCTTTCCGCGCCGGCATCCTTCGCGTCGAATGCACGAACGGCCAGTATTTTTGCGTCCGGGGCGGCACCCATGAGCTTGGCATGCGCCGCGATCAATCCTGCGATGGCGGTGCCGTGTTTATGGGGTGACCCCGGAAGTGCGAGCGCGTCGAAGCTTTCTGCGACCGAGCCGGCCAACTCAGGGTGATTGACGTCGATTCCTGAATCGATCACCGCAACCAGCACATTGTTGCCTCTGGCGATCGCGTGCGCCTGAGGCAGCCGCAATTTGGCAACTTCGTATTGGGCAGGATCGCCTTCACCTCTTCCTGCGTCTTCCTGAAGCATGAAAAGATAATTCGGCTGCGCCGACGCTACGAGCCGGTCACCTTCGAGTGCTCGCACGACCGTAGCGACCGAACGGCGGTCCGGAATACGCCAGCGATACAGCGTTGTATTGGACAACTGGAATGTCTGGCTTTCGATGCGTGTCAGGTTGAACCGCCGTTGCAACGCGTCGACTTGTTGCGTACTGGCGGAGTTGGAAAGCTCGATCACAACTTCGTCCGGTACGAGTCTGCGCTCATTGGCTGGCGGCGCGCCACTTGCGCCGCGGCGGCTCGTTTGCTGCGAACGGCGGGGCCCTGACGGACCATCGTCGATGATAGGCCCGTAAGACGGATAGCCTTGCGGTGCTGTCATGATAACGCCGGGCACAACGGCGCCCCAGCCGGGGCCACCAAATCCGCCACCGCGAAAGCCGCCGCCGCCACCTGAAGGTCCGATCGGCCTGCCGACGTCAGGCGAGGGACCGCGGTTGAACATTTTCTGCGCAAAGGCGCAGTCAGCAGACATGAACGTGAGTGCCGCAAACAGGCAGAGCAGGGCGGTTCGTTGGGCACGCATGATGCGATCTCCAATGACGGCTGTGCCGTCCGTCTCACTCGGTCGTGGCAATGAAGCCAACGACTTTGTCTTGCTGCAGCTTCTTCACGATATTGGCGAGTTCGCCCTTCGGAATTCCGGTCACCGCGACGCGGACCTTGTACAATCCGCCGGCCATCGGCCCCGCCGCAATCGACAACTTGTTAGCTTCGAGGAATTTTGTGATGTCGTCCGACGACGCCTGCGGCGCGAAGCGGATCAATGTGAAGGCGCCGACACCAGGATCGGTGGTTGGAGCGGAGGCGGTTTCGTAGCCGCCCGTTTTCGTTTCCTTCAGCATGATGTCCGTGAGCAGTCCCGCCTGCAGCAGGATCGCCACTGCGGCGGCGCTCGCCGACCACGCCAGCGTGCGTGGCGACAGACTCGCAAAGAATTCTCCGATACGGCTGCCGCGATTGAGCGATTGAGCCTGCCGGCGGACAGGCTCGGCATCGATTTTGGCAGACAGCTTCTCGAGCGCGCGGGCGGACGGCGCACCCAGTGTTTCATTAAGACGAATTGTTTCGCCTAGTTCCTCGCGCACCAGCGCATAACGGCTGGCAAGTTCGGGATCGTTCGCCAGAGCGTCTTCGACGCGCTGGGCATCGCGGCGGCTCAGCGTTCCCGCCGCATGCCACGGCAGGAGCTCTTCGATTTCCTGGCGCTCGCGCGCTTCTTGTTTCATCGCGTTCATGGCCAACCTCGATCTATTCCTTGCTCCTTCAGGAGCTCGGAGAGTTTTTTGCGCGCGTAGAACATACGCGTCTTCACGGTCGCCTCCGGAATGCCGACAATCCCGGCCACTTCTTCCACCGACTTCTCGTGGTAGTACACGAGGTCGATGATCTCCCGGTGGTCTGCTGAGAGCCTGGCCAGGCATTGACGCAAGGCCGACCCCTTGTCTTTCTTTGCCAGGGCCGTTTCGGGATC
This sequence comes from Pseudolabrys sp., assembly GCA_036496445.1. Taxonomy (GTDB): domain Bacteria; phylum Pseudomonadota; class Alphaproteobacteria; order Rhizobiales; family Xanthobacteraceae; genus Pseudolabrys. The sequence continues at coordinate 27,859 of DASXLC010000039.1, forward strand.
GTCAGCGTGATCCTCGATCTGCTCTGCCGTTTCGTCATCCAGCTCTTCTTCCGGCCGGCGTCGCAGTGCCGACAGGGCTTTGAAGCGCGCGATGCTCAGCATCCATGTCGAGGCGGCGGAACGCCCCTCGAACTTGCCGGCTTGACGCCAGACGTCGAGGAACACCTCGCTGATCAAGTCTTCCGCCGTTGCTTCGTTGCGTACCAGTCTAAGAACGAACCGGTACACGCGAACATGGTGCCGTGCGTACAGCACCTGCATGGCGAGCCGGTCGCCGCCCGCGATTCGCGAGATCAGAACCTCGTCCGAAGTCGTTTGCATCGCAGAACAGTCGGCTCGTGCATGGGTCGCTCGGCGGGGCGCCCAGGTTCAATCAAAATCGAGGGAATTTGCATGCACCGGCCGCCCCCCGGTGAACGCCAGTTTCCCCTTTTCGGGCGCGGCTCGGCAAGCCGAGAGCCGCAAATAGGCGGCATTGACCCGTTTTTGGCATGAATAAAGCGTGAAGCGAAGGTCAGGCCCGGCGGATGCCGGAGGCTTTGAACCTTTCCCGGGGCGGCGGCGACCCATGTTCAGGATGTGACAACCACATCCCGAGCAACCCAAAGTCCTCGAGACAGGAGAACCGTCATGTTCCGCAAACTCACCCTCGCCCTTGGTGCCACCGTTGCGATCAGTGCCGCCGCTTTGATCCCGACCTCTGCTTCCGCTCATATGCATGGTGGCCATGGTCACGGCCATTTCCATGGCGGCTACGGCTGGCGCGTCGGCATCATAGCGCCCACGACCGTCATCGCTTCCGACTGCTACGTTACCAAGCAACTCGTCAATACGCCCCTTGGCCCACGCGTGCGTCGCATCACGGTCTGCGATTAAGCGAGCAGATCATGGACGGGAAATAACCCCGGCTTCGCCAGGCGAAGCCGGGGTTTCCTTTTGGCTTCAGTCCTCTTGCCGTGTGCCGGAATTTGTTATGGTTGGTTCGCACAAGCCGTAGATCAGCGGCGGCCAACGGAAGAGATCAAGAAAAAATATTCGCAATATTTCGGGATTTGATTTTGGCATAATCCCCCAACGTCATGCCCGCGCCATAGCCGTCCGAAAGGACGGCGTGCCTTGCACGCCAATGTCGTGGGCATCCACGTCTTAAATGACAGCCCGATAGGTCAGGCCATGCTCCTCGAAGCTTTCAAGCGATCCGAAATCAAAACCAGCGGCGCCCGCATCGTCACTGTTACCGGTGGCAGCGGGCCTCCGGTGCTTCTGATGCACGGTAATCCATTTACCCATCTATCCTGGCGAAAAGTTGCGCCGGTGCTGGCGCGCGAATTCACCGTCGTCTGTACGGATTTGCGGGGGTACGGCGATTCTGAAAAACCGCCGGGCGGTGAGGATCACTCCGGCTACTCATTCCGGGCAATGGCGCAGGACCAGGTCGAGGTCATGGCCGCGCTGGGCTTCGACAAATTTTATGCAGCAGGCCATGATCGCGGTGCCCGCGTTCTGCACCGCATGTGCCTGGATCATCCTAAAAAAGTCTCGCGCGCGGCGATACTCGACATCATCCCGCAACACCACCTCTACAACAACATCAACAAGCAATGGGCGACGTTCTCATGGCACTGGTTCTTCAACATACAGCCTTATGATTTGCCAGAACGAATGATGGGTGCCGATCCCGACTGGTTTATCGAAAAGAAACTCGCGAAGACCAAACAGGGATTGAGCTTCTTCGATAAGGAAGCCCTTGCCGAATTCAAACGCTGTTTCCGAAATCCGGAGACTATCCACGCCATCTGCGAAGATTATCGCGCGGCAGCCGGCATCGATCTGGAGATGGACACCAGGGATTTCGCGGCCGGCCGCAAAATCGAATGCCCGGTGCTTCTGCTGTGGGGCGCGACCGGCAGCGTTGGTCGCAACAGCAAACCGGGGCCCGCCGAAATATGGAAGGCTTATGCGTCGAACATCAGGGATGCGAAGGCCGTCCAATCCGGCCACTATCTTTCCGACGAGGCGCCTGCGGAGACCACGGCCGCGCTGCACGAGTTTTTCACTGCGAAGCTTTAGATCGCCGTGATTGCCGGCATGTCAAGAAAACCGCGCACCGCATGCCAGAACAGATGGCGATTGATCGCCACCGCAACCGAGTGCGCGGTGTTTGGCAAGATCACCAGCTGCTTGTCGCCGTGCGGAAGCTGCCGGTAGAAGTCGAACAGATCTTCCACAGTCGCAATGCCGTCGTACTCGCCGCGGACGAGCAGGACAGGCGCCTGAACTTTCCTGGGATCGACGACCGGCAGATTGGCTGTCATGTCGAGATACGTGCCGGTGGGCGCCTGCTCCCCGTATTGCAATTCAATGTCGGCCAGAATCTTGCCGACGGCAGGATCGGTGGTCCCCGGTTTGTCGCGTGTGAAAATACCCTCGATCATGGCGCGATCGCGCTTGCGCATATTGTGGGTACGGAAATATTCGAGCTGCTCGGCGCGTTTCTTCAGTGTCGGTGATTCGGTGCCTTTGTAGGTGAATGCCGCGAGCACCAGGCGGTCGACATGTTCTGGTTCGATCGTCGCGTAGAGTGCGGCGCGCAATGCGCCGGACGACTCGCCCATGAAATGGACTTTCTGACGCCCGGTTTCTTTCGCGACCACGGGCATTGCGGCCTTGAGGTCCTGCGCGCCGCTCGCGATGTCGGAATTGCCGCTGGTGCGGCCGGATTTGCCATAATTCTCGTGATCCATGGTCCAGACATCGAAGCCCCAGCGCGCGAACACATTCATCATTGAGTATTCGCCATGGCCGGGCGTATCGAGGTCGAAGATGCGCCACGTGACCGAGGAGCCGTGCACCAGGAAGAGCACCGGCCGCGGCGCCTCACCGGCTTTCGGCGCGCCAAGCCGCTTGCGAAAAATGTAAAGCGGAATATCGCCTTTTTTCGTCCAGTATTCCGCGCTCCAGATTTCGCCGTCGGACGCGGCTTGCGCTGGCGTTGCCGCGCCGGATAAAAGCCCGGCACCGACGCCTAGCCCGGCCGTTTTGAGAACAGCGCGGCGAGCCAGAACGACCTTGGATTCTTTCATGGGCCTCTCCCGAATGGCCGCTGCCATAATTGTTTGGCGATGACCTTATTATTAAGGACAATTTAGCAGACTACTGGAACCGTGTGCAGTCTACTCGCCCAATGGTGTCAGTTCTGCTAGGGGTCGGGCAAAGGTACGCTTTTCGGGGCGCGCGGCGTTGAAGGCGATGTTGCCGGCGCTAAAACCGGAGGAATGATGGTCAAGTGGCTGCGCGCGGTGGCGCGATTTTTACAGAAGACGATCGGTTGGAATCGGATTGGCCTGATTCTGAGCATTACGATTATTTCCGTGGCGGGTGTCGTACTTTTCCATATGCTCCGCGACATCGACACCGAAGAGGTGATCGCGGCGCTGAAAGCGACCGAGCCGCATCATATCGCCGCCGCAGCATTTTTTGTCGCTTGCGGGTACTTCACACTCACCTTCTATGACTGGTTCGCTTTACGGACCATTGGCCGTAACGAGGTTCCTTATCGTATTGCGGCGCTTACCGGCTTCACGAGCTATTCGATCGGTCACAACATCGGAGCTACGGTGTTCACGGGTGGCGCGGTGCGTTACCGCATCTATTCGACTTATGGGCTCGATGCGATCGAGGTGGCGAAGATCTGCTTTATCGCTGGTCTCACCTTTTGGCTCGGCAACGCCACCGTGCTTGGCCTCGGCGTCGCCTATCATCCGCAGGCCGCCGTGCCGATCGACCAGCTGCCGCCCTGGCTCAACCGCACCATCGCCATCGGCATTCTGGTGGTGCTGTTGTCATATGTGAGCTGGGTCTGGAGCGCGCCTCGCGAAATCGGCCAGGGCGAGTGGAAGGTCCATTTACCGAGTGGTCCGTCGACGCTACTGCAGATTTGCATTGGAATCCTCGATCTCGGCTTCTGCGCGCTGGCGATGTACATGCTGCTTCCGAGCGAGCCCAACATCGACTTTGTAACCATAGCGGTGGTGTTTGTTTCGGCGACGCTGCTCGGCTTCGCGAGTCATGCCCCCGGCGGCCTCGGTGTCTTCGACGCCGCCATGCTTGTGGCGCTATGGCAGTACGACAAGGAATCCGTGCTCGCGGGATTGCTGTTGTTCAGGTTGCTTTATTATATCGCACCCTTCGTGCTTGCTCTGGCCATCCTTGGCGCGCGCGAAGTATGGCTCAATCTGAAAGGTACGCGGGTGGCCACACCGAAACTGATAAAGTCGGTGACCGCGCCGATCCGTAGTGAGATTGAGGCCGAAAAAACCGACGCCGACTGATCATGGCGATAGATGACGAACGCCGCATTTTTCCTTCCGCCATGGGGTTGATGGGCCGGTTACGCGGCGCGTGGCAGGCTTTGCTTGGTCAGACAGCTTCGGTCAGCTCGGCCGGTGCCGCGCCCGCAGCGGACCGAGCACTTGCCGGACCGCAGACCTTGTTGATCGAGCAACTTATCGGTGGTCTGCCTGGCGCTGCAATCGTGCTTGATCGCGAGGGCCGGGTGATCGCGTTCAACGAAACAGCCGCGGGCATTGCGCCGGCGTTGCGGCGTGGCGAACCCGCGCTGATCAGTTTGCGAATGCCGGAGTTGGTCGATGCCATCCGCCGAGCCGCCAAACGGCGTGAGCCGCAACGTGTGGAATTCTTCGAGCGCGTACCCCTCGACCGATGGTTCGAGGCCTTTGTGACACCGGTCCGGCTCGCGGCCGGAGACGAAGGGGCCGTGGACATCCTTCTTATGACCTTCAATGATCTCACCCCCTTGCGCCGCGTGGAGGAAATGCGGGCAGACTTCATTGCGAATGCGAGCCACGAATTGCGTACGCCGCTCGCGGCGCTGCTCGGCTTTATCGAAACGCTGCAGGGGACGGCCAAAGACGACACTGCGGCGCGCGAAAAATTCCTCGGCATCATGCAGGGTCAGGCGACGCGCATGGCCCGCCTGATCGATGATCTGTTGTCACTGTCTCGCATTGAGCTCAATGCCCATCTGCAGCCGAATATTCCAGTCGACCTTACGCCGATCGTGCGGCAGGTGGTCGACGGCTTGCACACGCTGGCACGCGATCGTGGCGTCGAGATCAAAGTTCTGGCGCCGTCAGATCCCCTGATGGTGCGTGGTGATCGCGACGAGCTGGTTCGCGCCCTCGAAAATCTGGTTGAAAACGCGCTCAAGTATGGTGCTGCCGGGAAGCGCGTCGATGTCACATTGGCGCAGGGGCAGACACGTGGCGGCGCGCCGGAAGCACGCGTGGCGGTACGTGACTACGGTCCAGGCATCGCTCCCGAACATCTGCCAAGGCTGACAGAACGCTTTTATCGCGTCGACGTTGTCGACAGCCGCGCACAAGGCGGCACGGGGCTGGGGCTGGCTCTGGTCAAGCATGTGCTCAACCGGCACGGCGGTCGTCTCACGATTGAGAGCACGCTGGGCTCGGGCGCGGCCTTCATCATGCACCTACCATTTCGCACCGGCGATTCCATCTCGGCAGACGATTCATTATCAGATTCAAACGGTTAGGCTGTCATGTGGCTGTCATCAAAGATTTATAGAACGGTGACATGCGACGCCTATGGCTGACCGCGGCTTCGGAATTCCCAGCTCTTAAGCGGAACAAAAACGTCCGAAGCCGGCGTGGAGAGCATCTTTTAGAGCAACAGCGGCTGCCCGAGCGATTGGGCCTGGAGACAGAGACGACGGGTCCCTTTTGGCCCGCGTGCGTCTTTGGCCGCAAACATGGAGAGAACCCTTGAAACACTGGACCGCACTGGCAGCGGGCGTCGTGGTCGCCGCCGCAGCATTTGTTCCGGCCAAAGCTGCCGACATTTCTGGTGCCGGCGCTACCTTCCCCTATCCGATTTATGCCAAGTGGGCCGATGAATACAAAAAGGTCACCGGTAACGGACTGAACTACCAGTCGATTGGCTCGGGTGGCGGGATCAAACAGATCAAAGCCAAGACCGTGACCTTCGGCGCCAGCGATGCGCCATTGCCGGGCAAGGAGCTCGACGAAGCCGGTCTCGCCCAGTTCCCGATGGTGATGGGCGGCATCGTGCCGGTCGTCAATCTCGAAGGCGTGAAGCCGGGCGAACTGACCATCGACGGCCCGACTCTCGCCAAGATCTTTCTCGGCGACATCAAAACCTGGGATGATCCCGCGATCAAAAAGTTGAATCCCGGCGTGAAGTTGCCAACCCAGGCGATTGCGATTGTGCACCGGTCCGACGGCTCCGGCACCACGTTCAACTTCGCTTACTACCTCGCCGACGTTAGTCCCGACTGGAAGTCGAAAGTCGGCGTCAACACATCGGTGCAATGGCCGAGCGGGATCGGCGCCAAGGGTAATGAAGGCGTTGCCAACAATGTCGGCAACACCAAAGGCTCGATCGGCTATGTCGAGTATGCTTACGCCAAGCAGAACAAGCTGACCTTCACCAAGATGGTCAACAAGGCCGGCAAGACGGTCGCGCCAACTTCGGAAGCGTTCCAGGCCGCGGCGGCAAATGCCGACTGGAAGTCGCAGCCTGGTTACGGCGTGATTCTCGCCAATCAACCTGGCGACAGCTCGTGGCCGATGACAGCGGCGACCTGGATCCTCGTCTACAAGCAGCCAAGTGATATCGCTGCCACCGGCGAGGCACTCAAGTTCTTCGCCTGGGCCTACAAGGAGGGCGGCAAGTCGGCCGAAGCGCTCGACTATGTTCCAATGCCCGCCAATGTCGTCAAGGACGTCGAGAAGACCTGGACGAATGAGATCAAGGACGCGAGCGGCAAGCCCGTTTTTGCGATGACGAATTGATCAAAAAGTGAGGAAAGGGCGCCGCATGGCGCCCTTTCCTTGTTTCCACCGCCCCGCTGACAGGCGGCTTGTGCCGCGGCCGGCGGGCGGCTTGAGTAACTCTCCGCAGTGGCGAAGAGCCCAAGGGGAGCCGGATGCTATCGACGGGGAGGCGACCGGTGGTTGACGTGGCGTTGCAGGGTACGGGGATTTCGGCCGTCGACCAGGTCGACCGCGCCAGGGTTCTGCAGCGCCTGCGCCTGGGTGACGTCGTATTCCGCCACATTACCCGCGCCGCCGCGCTCGCAGTCCTCATCATCCTGGGCGGCATTATCGTTTCGCTGGTTTTGGGATCATTACCGGCGCTGCGCACCTTCGGTGTGAGCTTCCTCTACGAAGAAGTCTGGAATCCGGTCACCGAGAAGTTCGGGGCGATCGCGCCGATCTACGGCACCATCGTTACTTCATTGATTGCGATGCTGATCGCCGTCCCGGTCGGCCTGTTCATCGCGTTGTTCCTGACCGAACTGTGCCCGATGTGGTTGCGTCGTCCGATCGGCATAGCAATCGAATTGCTCGCGGGAATTCCCAGCATCATCTACGGCATCTGGGGTCTGTTCGTGTTTGCACCGTTCCTGCAGCAACATGTGCAACCGTTCCTGATTGAACTGTTTGGCAACATTCCGCTCCTCTCGATCCTGTTTGCCGGCCCGCCCTATGGCATCGGCATCTTCACAGCGGGCCTGATCCTCGCAATCATGGTGCTGCCCTTCATCACCTCCATCTCGCGCGATGTGTTCGAAGCGGTGCCGCCGGTGCTCAAGGAAGCGGCCTACGGGCTCGGCTGTACGACCTGGGAGGTCGCGCGCTACGTCGTGCTGCCTTACACCCGCGTCGGCGTGATCGGCGGAATTATGCTCGGTCTCGGCCGCGCTCTCGGCGAAACCATGGCGGTCACTTTTGTGATCGGCAATGCGCACCGAATCTCAGGATCGCTGCTGGCTCCCGGCACCACCATCTCCGCGACCATTGCCAACGAATTTACCGAGGCGGTCGGCGACCTCTATACGTCGGCCTTGATCGCGCTCGGCCTCATCCTGTTCGTGATCACCTTCATCGTGCTCGCCATCGCGCGGCTGTTGCTGATGCGACTGAACGCACGGGTCGGAGGCTGACCATGAATTCCTCGCTGCAGACAAAGCGCCGCCGCCGCAACGTGATCACCATGGCTCTCGCCTATGCTGCGACAGGTTTCGGCCTTACCTGGCTGGTTGTCATTCTGGCTGTATTGTTGTGGGAGGGCCTCAGCGGCCTGTCGCTTGCGGTGTTCACCGAAATGACGCCGCCGCCCGGTTCAGCCGGCGGCCTGCTCAATCCGATTGCCGGCAGCCTGGTGATGACAACAATTGCGGTGCTGATCGGCACTCCGCTCGGCATGTTGGCCGGTACCTATATGGCTGAGTACGGCCGCTACGACAAATTGACGACGGTCGTGCGTTTCATCAATGACATTCTGCTCAGCGCGCCCTCGATCGTGGTCGGACTCTTCATCTATGAAGTCATGGTCGCGCAGATGGGTCATTTCTCCGGCTGGGCCGGAGCGGTGTCGCTGGCAGTCATCGTGGTGCCCGTTGTTGTGCGCACCACCGAAGACATGCTCACGCTCGTACCCGACACCCTGCGTGAAGCCGCGGCCTCCATTGGATTGCCCCGATCCCTCATGATTCAGAAGGTCGCCTATCGCGCGGCCCGTGCCGGCATGGTCACCGGCGTTCTGCTCGCGGTCGCACGAATTTCGGGCGAGACCGCGCCCCTGTTGTTTACCGCACTGAACAATCAGTTCTGGAGCACAAATATGAATGCTCCGGTCGCCAGCCTTCCGGTCGTCATCTTCCAGTTTGCGCTCAGCCCCTACAAGGATTGGCAGCAACTGGCCTGGACCGGCGCATTGATCATCACTTTGGCGGTGCTTGCGCTCAGCATCATCGCCCGGATTCTTGCCGCCCAGAGAAGGTCGTCATGAGCGTAGCAGCCATCACCGTACCAACCGTAACTCACACGCCGGGAAACGCGGAGGATCTGACCGAGAAGATCTCTATCCGCGGTCTGAATTTCTTTTACGGCGACCACCGCGCGCTGAAGGATATTTCAGTGCCCCTGTATCAGGGCAAGGTGACCGCGTTCATCGGTCCGTCCGGATGTGGCAAGTCGACGCTGCTGCGCATCCTCAATCGGATGTACGATCTTTATCCCAACCAGCGCGCCACCGGTCAGGTGCGGTTCGACAACGATGACATCCTTTCGCCGTCACAGGATCTGAATCTGTTGCGTGCGAAAGTCGGCATGGTATTCCAGAAACCGACGCCGTTCCCGATGACCATCTTCGAGAACATTGCCTTTGGTATCAGACTGTACGAGCGACTACCGAGGGCAGAGCTGGAAGATCGGGTCAAGCACGCCCTGGAACGCGCTGCGTTATGGGAAGAGGTCAAGGACAAGCTTGGCGCAAATGGTCTGTCGCTCTCGGGTGGCCAGCAGCAGCGCCTGTGCATCGCCCGCACCGTCGCTGTGCGGCCGGAAGTGATCTTGTTTGACGAGCCATGTTCCGCGCTCGATCCTATCTCGACCGCCAAAATCGAGGAACTGATCGACGAACTCAAGGACGACTACACGATTGCAATCGTGACCCATAATATGCAGCAGGCCGCGCGCGTGTCGGATTTCACGGCCTTCATGTATCTCGGTGATCTTGTCGAGTTCGGTGAGACAACCCGGATCTTCACGACCCCAAATGACCGCCGCACGCAGGATTACATCACTGGCCGCTTCGGCTAGCGCATGATCGCCTGCCAACGTACATGAGCGAAAGATGAACACGATGACCGACCACACCATGAAGGCGTTCGACACGGACCTGCAGGATCTCGCGCGCATGGTTGCCGAGATGGGCGGTCTTGCCGAGAAACAGGTCGCCGAGTCGGTCGACGCCCTGGCGAAGCGCGATACCACGCTGGCGCAGCGCGTAACCACGGGGGACGCGAACATCGATGCATTGCAGCGCGAAATCGAGGAAAAGGCGGTGCTCACCATCGCGCGCCGCCAGCCGATGGCGGTCGATCTGCGCGAAGTTGTCGGCGCCCTGCGCCTTGCCAATGATCTTGAACGCATCGGCGACCTGGCCAAGAACATCGCCAAGCGCGTGGTTGCGCTCAACGGCGAATTTCCGCCGCCCAAGCTGATCCGCGGTGTTGAGCATATGACCGATCTTGTGCTTGAGCAGATGAAGCTGGTGCTCGATTCCTACGGCCAACGCGACATCAGCAAGGCAATGATGGTATGGCGCGGCGACGAGGAAATCGACGCGGTCTGCACCTCGGTTTTCCGCGAACTGCTTACGTATATGATGGAAGATCCGCGCAACATCACCTTCTGCATCCATCTGATGTTTTGCGCGAAGAACATCGAACGCATGGGCGACCACGCGACAAATATTGCTGAGTCGGTGCACTACATTATCGAGGGACGTCCGATTGCCGACCAGCGGCCGAAAGGCGATACCACGACCATCGCTGCGGTGCGCACGGCTGGTGACAGGTAATGGAAATGCACATGAACGCCCGCATCTTGATCGTCGAAGATGAAGAACCGCTCACAATGCTGCTCCGGTACAACCTCGAAGCCGAAGGCTACGAAGTAGAGACCTCGGCCCGCGGCGATGAGGCCGATACGCGCCTGAAGGAGAGCACGCCCGATCTGGTGGTGCTCGATTGGATGTTGCCCGGCCTTTCCGGCATTGAACTGTGCCGCCGGCTCCGCGCACGACCTGAAACGCGGCAGTTGCCGATCATCATGCTGACCGCGCGTGGCGAGGAAAGCGAAAAGGTGCGCGGCCTTGCCACCGGCGCCGACGATTACATCGTCAAGCCATTTTCGGTGCCAGAGCTGCTGGCGCGCGTACGGGCATTGTTGCGCCGGGCAAATCCCGAACGGGTCGCTACCATACTCAGCATCGGCGACATCGAGTTGGACCGTGAGAAGAAAAGAGTGTCGCGCGACGGACGTGCGGTTGATCTCGGACCAACCGAATACCGCCTCCTCGAGTTCCTGATGGAGCGCCCGGGTCGGGTGTTCTCACGCGAACAATTGCTCGACGGGGTCTGGGGATCGGACATCTATATCGACGAGCGCACCGTTGATGTGCATGTCGGCCGGCTGCGGAAGGCGATCAATCGCGGCCAGATGGCGGATCCCATCCGCACGGTTCGGGGTGCCGGTTATGCGCTCGACGACCGCTTTGGCCAGATGAACTGACATTTCAGCGCTTATTCCCCAAAATTCGGCACCAATACCGCTGTTTGATCTGGATCAAACACGGCCCGACTTTGCCTGATTGAATAAATTGCCGGTATCGGCGTCTCGCTTGCGGAAGCGAGAACGCGTAACATTGCCCAAGGTCCAACGGCCGAGACCGCGACATCATGTCGAGCGCACCGCAAAATATCGACAATGCATCGCACAAGCGGCGAATGGAAATATACGCGTTCCTCATCGTTACCGCCTTGGTGATGCCATTTCTCGCGGTCGCGACGGTCGGCACCTGGGGCCTTACAGTGTGGATATACCAGGCGATCAATGGACCGCCCGGTCCGCCGTCGAAGTGAGGTGTGTTCGTGCGCAATGTTGACCGCCGCAAATTCATCAACGGCCGCTGGACGACCAGCGCTGGCGATAACACGCCGGGCTCCGTGGAAATTGCGAGCATTCTTGTTCAGGCACGGCCCGAACGACTCGAAGCGGCTGCGCATGCAATCGAAGCCTTGCCCGGCACACAGATCTACAGCCGCGACCCGAAGGGCAAGCTCGTCGTCGTGATCGAAACGGACGATGTCGGTGCAATCGGCGCCACGCTCAACACGATTTCGATGATGCCGGACGTGCTGACGGCAGCACTGGTGTTTCAGGGCACAGATGGAGGATGAGTTCGACGACGGCAAAATAGTTGCGGTAGCAAGGAGATGACCATATGGGTCAGAAACGAGTCGACCGCCGTGAGTTCCTGAAACTGGAAGCTGCTGCGATGGCAGCAGTGGCGGGTGGGATGCCGGCGCCTGTGGCGGCGCAAAATTTAATTACCGACCGGTCTTTCACCGAACTGAAGTGGAATAAGGCGCCGTGCCGATTTTGCGGCACCGGTTGCGGAGTCATGGTGGCAACCAAAGACGGCCGGGTTGTAGCGACGCATGGTGACACCAAGGCCGAGGTCAATCGCGGACTCAATTGCGTCAAAGGGTATTTCCTCTCCAAAGTGATGTATGGCGATGATCGTCTGACGCAGCCGCTTCTGCGCAAGAAAAACGGCAAATACGACAAGAACGGTGAATTCACGCCCGTGTCCTGGGATGAAGCCTTCGACGTGATGGCGCAGCAATTCAAGGCCGCGCTCGCGAAAAAGGGGCCGACCAGTGTTGGGATGTTCGGGTCGGGCCAATGGACGATCTGGGAAGGCTATGCGGCGAACAAGCTGTTCAAGGCCGGCTTCCGATCCAACAATCTCGATCCCAACGCGCGCCACTGCATGGCGTCTGCTGTCATGGGCTTCATGCGGACGTTCGGCATGGACGAGCCGATGGGCTGCTACGACGACTTTGAGGTCGCAGATGCATTTGTGCTGTGGGGCTCGAACATGGCGGAGATGCACCCGATC
>DASXLC010000040.1:0-16694 GCA_036496445.1 Pseudolabrys sp.
CGGTGCCATGCTGGTCGTCATGGAAGACCGGAATGTCCATCAGCTCGCGCAGGCGCTGTTCGATCACGAAGCATTCCGGCGCCTTGATGTCTTCGAGATTGATACCGCCCCAGCCCTTGCCCAGCAGCTTGACGCAATTGATGATCTCGTCGGGGTCCTCGGAATCGACCTCGAGATCGATCGAGTCGATATCGGCAAAACGCTTGAACAGGACGGCCTTGCCCTCCATCACAGGTTTTGCCGCCAGCGCGCCGCGGTTGCCAAGGCCAAGAATAGCGGTCCCGTTGGTGATGACTGCGACAAAATTGCCCTTGGTGGTGTAGTCGTAGGCGCGGCTTTCATCCTCCGCGATCGCGAGAACCGGCACGGCGACGCCCGGGGAATACGCAAGCGACAGGTCGCGCTGGGTCGCCATTGGTTTGGTGGCGATCACCTCCAGTTTCCCTGGACGGCCAACGCTGTGAAATTGCAGGGCTTCCTGGTCGGTAAAGGTCGGCCGGCTGCGGCCGGCAGGGGGCTTGGCGGGCATTGTTACTCCATGAACGCGACCGGTATGCCCGGGCGTGGGCGACGTTAGCGGATGCCACCGCAGTGACTCAAGGGAACGGGGCTATTCCCGGTGATACAGTTGAATGAAGGAAGGGCACAGGTTAATCGATGCCCACCCAAGCGATTCTTCTTATGATTGGCGACCATGATCCGATTCTTCCTCCGCTTCATTGGCCTGATCTGCCTGGCAGCGGGCTTTATCCTGCTGATCTATGACGGCACCAAGTCGATCGCCGGCAACAGGCTCTTTCTGACCAGCGTGCGGACGCTGTGGGAACTGTTCAACGCCGGCAGCCTCGCAAAGCTCGAGCCGGCAATTCGGCCTTATGCCGGCGGGTATCTCTGGGACCCGGTCCTGGTTACGGTCCTGGCGGCGCCGAGCTGGGGCCTGCTCGGCTTTTTCGGCATCCTTTTCCTCGTGCTCGGTCGCAAGAAGAAGCCGTTGATAGGCTATGCGCGGCCATAACTGACAATTGAGAGCGCGCGTGAAAGCGGCGCGCTGCGGCGCTGGCCAAGACGTGATCGCCTTGGATCACTTTGGGCATTTCGGGCGGGCTTCACCAGACATATATTGGCCGCAACGATTGCAGGAGAACCAAGCATGTTCGGCTTCAAGAAAGTTGCCATGCCCAAGACCGGCGAGGCGCTGCCCGGCCGCGCCACTCCGATCCGCACGGCGTCCGCGCATTTCATCAATCACCGCGCATTGAAGGGGCCGTATCCGGAAGGCTTCGAAAAGGCGATGTTCGGCCTCGGCTGTTTCTGGGGTGCCGAGCGCAAATTCTGGGAATTGGGCGATGGCATCCATGTCACCGCCGTCGGCTATGCCGGCGGGATGACGCCCAATCCGACCTATGAGGAAGTCTGCTCGGGCCGCACCGGTCACAACGAGGTGGTGCTGGTGGTCTATGACCCGAAAAAGATTTCCTACGACGCGCTGCTCAAGACTTTCTGGGAAAGCCACGATCCGACGCAAGGCATGCGCCAGGGCAACGACGTCGGTACCCAGTACCGCTCCGGCATCTACACGTTCAGCGCGGCGCAACGGCAGGCAGCCGAGGCCTCGAAGGCGATGTACGAGCAGGAGCTGAAAAAGAAACGCTACGGCGCGATCACCACCGAGGTCATCGACGCTCCGGAGTTCTATTTCGCCGAGGACTATCACCAGCAATATCTGGCGAAAAATCCGTCCGGCTATTGCGGTCTTGGCGGCACCGGCGTGTCTTGTCCGATCGGCACCGGTGCAAAGCTGACACAGGGCGCGCCGGCCTAAGGCCGCTGCGGCTACGCGTTGCGGTCACTCGTCATGGCCGGCTCTTCGTCATGGCCGGACTTGTTCCGGCCATTCACGTCTTTGGTGTTGCAACGTGGCCAAGGCGTGGATGCCCGGCACATCGGTGCGCGAAAAGCACGCCGTCCTTTGGACGGCTATGGCCGGGCATCACGCCGGGAGGTCATTAGCAGAGGCGCTTCTACTTCTTCATGTGCTTCGTCAGAAATTCCTGCGTGCGCTTCCACGCAAGATCGCCGGCCTCCTTGCGGTAGCTCGCGCGCTCGTCACAATAGAAGCCGTGCGGCGCGTCCGGGTAGGTGTAGATCTCGGCCTGTGGCTGTTTCTTCTTGATGCTCTCCACCACGTCCATCGGAATGCCGTCGTCCTTCTCGCCGAAATGCATTTGCATCGGGCACCTCGGTTTTTCGTCGGCAAACTTCCCGATCATGCCGCCATAGAATGCAACCGCTGCCGAGAATCCGGGGATGCGGCAGGCCGCCAGAAATGACGCCGTGCCCCCCATGCAAAAGCCGACGATGCCGAGCGGACCGACACCCTTGATATCGCCCTGCGCCGCGGCGATATCGGCTATCATGTGATCCCAATTGAGATTGCCGAGATAGCTGCGGGCATGTGCGATTTCGTCAGGCGTGTAGCCACTTTCGAAATCGCGCACGAAACGATCGAACACCGCGGGCGCGACCGCAACGTAGCCGAGCGCAGCGAGCCGGTCGCAGACCGCGCGGATGTGGTGATTGACCCCGAAGATTTCCTGCACCACCACCATGCCGCCCTTGGGCGTGCCGGACGGATCGGCGCGGTAAGCGCCAAGCGAGTGTTTGTCGGTTGTGGTCAAAGTGAACTGCTTACCCAAAGAAACCTCCCTGACTTTTTAAGACGAAAACCCGGGCGGGCTTTTAGCATGCATCCCATGCGTCGTCATTCCGGGCCCGGGCCCCGGAATGACGATCACGCAAACGCCTTTGCCAGCAACTCGTATGAGCGCTTCCGCGCGGTGTGGTCGAACAACATGGTTGTCACCATCAGCTCGTCGGCGCTGGTCGCTTCGATCAACGGCAGGAGCCTCGCCTTCACCGTGTCAGGCGAACCGACCGAAAGCCGGGCGCGGTTTTGTGCCATGCGTGCCCGGTCGACAGGCGTGTAGTCGTAGTTTGTCGCGTCTTCCGGCGAGGCCAGCGGCAGAAATTCACCCTTGGCGCGACGCACGATGTTGAGATCGACGGTCGCTGCCAGTCGCTCGGCCTCTCCATCCGTGTCGGCACAAACCACATGGGTCGCCAGAATTGCATAGGGCGTATCGTGCGACGGGGACGGCCTGAAATTGTCGCGGTAGAGCCGCATCGCCTCCGCCGCATCGAAATTGGCGAAGTGATGCGCGAAGGAAAATGCCGCGCCAATGTGTCCGGCGAGCTGCGCGCTGTAGTCCGACGATCCAAGCAGATAAATCGGCGGCAGCGGCACGTCCGAGGGCATCGCACGCACATTGTGAAACGGGTGCCCGGCCGGAAAGGCGCGCGTTTCCAGCATCATCAATTCGTTGAAGCGCTCGAGAAAGTCGTCCTCTTCGCTGATGCCTTGCCGGCGCCGAAGCGCATACGACGTCGCCGGGTCGGTGCCGGGCGCGCGGCCAAGGCCAAGATCAATACGGCCGGGATAGAGCGCCTCCAGCACCTTGAACCGTTCGGCCACCATCAACGGGGCGTGGTTCGGCAGCATGACGCCCCCGGAGCCGATGCGCATGGTCCTGGTCACCGCCGCGATCTGGCCGATCATGATGTCGGGCGCCGAGCTCGCGATCGCAGGCAAATTGTGATGTTCGGCCACCCAATAGCGCTTAAAACCGAGGTCATCGGCATGCCGCGCCAGATCGAGCGAATTTCGCAAGGCCTGGGCGGCCGTGGAGCCCGCGGAAACCGGGGAGAGATCGAGGATGGACAGTGGGATCATGGCAGGTAACTCACACTAACATGTGAGCGCCGTCTTTTCGCCCGCATGTTCCGGCGTATGATAGGTGAGTGCCCCCGAGGAGGGCGTCGATGGCGTCGTTGGTCGAATGGAAAGTGCCGCAGGCCGTGCAGCCGCGGGCAGAGGATTATTCCTACGATCTTGAGCGTACGCTGTCCTCGGTGGTCGGCCTGCATTCGATCGTCCCGCCGGACGCCTTTACAGCCGATACGCTCGGTGTGGAGCGCGCTGGCAACGGCGTTCTGATCGACGATGGCCTCGTGCTCACGGTTGGCTATCTCATCACCGAGGCCGAAACGGTGTGGCTGCATCTCGGCGACGGTCACGTGATACAGGGGCATGCGCTCGGTCTGGATCAGGAGACCGGTTTCGGTCTTGTGCAAGCGCTCGGCAAAATCGATCTGCCGGCGCTCGAGATCGGGTTTTCGAAATCGGCAGACGTCGGCGAACGCGTGGTTGTCGGTGGCGCCGGCGGCCGCACACGCTCGCTCGCCGGCCGCATCGCGGCCAGGCAGGAATTTGCCGGCTATTGGGAATATGTGCTGGACGAGGCGATCTTCACTTATCCCGCGCATCCCAACTGGGGCGGCACCGCGCTGATCTCGGGCGCAGGAAAGCTGATCGGCATCGGCTCGCTGCAGCTTGAGCGGGCGCGCGGAGGCAAGAACGAGCATCTCAACATGGTCGTGCCGATCGATCTGCTCAATCCGATCCTCGACGATCTGCGCAAATTCGGCCGCGTCAATCGACCGGTGCGGCCGTGGCTCGGGATTTATTCAACCGAGATCGAAGACAAGGTTGTGGTCGTCGGCATCGCTCCCAAAGGACCAGCCGCGCGCGCGGAGATCAAAACGGGTGACGTCGTCGTGGCGGTCAATGGTGATCGGATCTCCACGCTTGCCGGCATGTATCGAAAGGTCTGGATGCTTGGGCAGGCCGGCGTGGAAGTGCCGCTGACGCTCTATCGAGACGGTGTTACCTTCGACGTTCGCGTGAATTCGTCCGACCGCGCGAAATTCCTCAAAGGCCCGCGATTGCATTGATCGTCACGCTTCAGTTTTCCTCGATCGCGTCCACCCGGTCCGGATAAAATGCCAGATAGTCCTTGATCTCGCCAACGGCCGGAAAGGGCTGTTCGTAGCTCCACACCGCGTTCTCGGCGCTACGGCCATCGGCGACGATGCTGAAATAGCTGGCGTCGCCCTTATAAGGGCAGTGCGTCTGATGGTCGGTGCGCTTGAGCAGGCTCATCTCAGCATCGCTACGCGGGATGTAGAACACCGGCTTGTAGCTTGCTTCCCTGAGTGTAACCGCGCGCCGCGTATCGGCGATCGCATGGCCGGCAAAAGTCACGCGCACGCGTTTGTCATTTTTGGCAATTGTGATCGGGTGGTCGGGGCCGGGAATTTTCATGGTACCTCGCTCCGGTCGCATAGATAATGGTCCGTAAACGCGACCGCCAAGTCCAGCTAGGAACCATATTTCGGATCCGCCACCGCAGATTGCGAAAAATTGAACGATCGCCCTCAATAAAACTACAGAACCTGGGGGCTAGATTGTGTGCGATTTCACGCAACGTCCCGCGGATTTTATGGCCAACAAGAGAATCGAAAAGATGATCCAGGGTCTCAATATCCTGATCGTCGATGACAATGCTTACATGCGCCGGCTCACGCGCATGATGCTGACCAATTTGGGCGCGAAGGCGGTGCTGGAGGCCAACGATGGCCTCGCCGCGCTCGAGGTCATCCGCAACTCAGATCCCGACGTCATGCTGCTCGACTGGGACATGCCGGTGCTCAACGGCATCGAAGTGCTGCGCATCGTCCGCTCGCCCGGCGTATTTCCGCGCCCGAATCTTCCGGTCATCATGCTCACGACGCGTGCACAACGTTCGTACGTGCACGAAGCGTTGCGCGCAGGAGCTAATGAATTCCTGCTCAAGCCGACATCGCCCAAGGCGTTGTGCGACCGCCTGACCTCCATCGTGTTCAAGCCGCGGCCGATGATGAAGCTCGGCAATGACTATGTGCCGGAGCCGCGGCGAATATCGTCCCGCGATACAGCGATGGCCGACTAGCGCTGGCCGAAGGGCCTCGACACGCAACATTCAGATTTTTTCCTATTTCTTCCTATATCCTCCGTTCGGAGGATGCCAAGTCGCGTTTCGTCGTGACATAAGCCGCCCCTCCATTCCGCTATTTCGTCTCAAGCCCACCAGCTGACGCAAAGGACTCGTTGGGACTACACCGACGGGGGGTAACTCATGGACCTTCGACGACGCCGATTTCTGTTTCTGACGGCAGGCGCTGCAGCTGTGCCGTTTATTGCGGGCACCGCAAGGGCGCAGGCCTATCCGGCGCGGCCTGTGCGGGTGATCGTGCCATTTTCGCCCGGCGGCCCTACCGATGTTTTTGCACGGATTATCGCGGGAAATCTCTCGCGCAGTCTCGGCCAGCAGTTCTACGTCGAGAACCAACCGGGCGCCGGTGGAAATCTCGGCATGGGAGCAGGAGCGCGAGCAACCTCCGATGGCTACACCATCATGGTCGTCAGCACGAGCTACATCGTCAATCCCAGCCTCTATCCGAAAATTCCGTACGACCCGCTCAGGGATTTTGCGCCCGTGACCCTGGCGGTCACGACCCCCAATGTGTTGCTGGTTCACCCATCGATTCCGGCGAGCAACGTCAAAGAGCTGATTGCGTTTCTTAAGACCAATAACGGCAAGTACAGCTACGCTCACTCCGGCATCGGCACCACCTCGCATCTGTCCGGCGAGATGTTCAAGCATTCGCAGTATATCGATCTCGTATCGGTGCCATTCGGCGGTGCAGCGCCAGCCGTACAATCGACGCTCGCCGGTCATACGCCGATTGCCTTCACCGTGCTCACGCCGGCGATTCCGCAAGTTAAGGAAGGAAAGCTGCGCGCATTGGCGGTGACCACGCCGAAACGGACATCGGCGTTGCCCGACGTGCCGACAATGGCGGAAGCAGGATTGCCCGGTCAGGAGTCCGACACGATATCGGGCGTTCTTGTTCCCGCCCACACGCCGCAGCCTATTATCGATCTGCTCCATCGCGAGATCGGCAAGGCCCTGATTGAGCCGGACGCCGCCCAGAAGCTCGCGTCCCTCGGCTTCGATACGATCGACAGCACGCCGGAAGAATTTTCCAGCCGCATCCAGGCCGAGATACCGAAATGGGCGAAAGTGATTGAGATGGCCGGCATCAAGGCGGAGTAGGGCACCGCAATTCGCGAAGTGGCGCGCCCGAGACGATTCGAACGTCCGACCTTTGCCTTCGGAGGGCAACGCTCTATCCAGCTGAGCTACGGGCGCGCGTAGGTCCTCAATAGACGAAACGTCTGCGAGCGGCAACGGGCCTTATTTTGCTCGCTTGGAATGTGCGTGAAAGCTCCGAAGGCAACGGTCGGACGCATGGCTCTGTCACGACCAAATTGGTGCGCGGATGCGATTTATTCTTCGGCGGGTCGGGATGTCCGCTTCGGGGGGCAAAGCGGGATCGCTCGAACGTGCCTCAATGTCCGCTAATGACCCAAAGCGGACATTGGCCCAACCAGCCTGGTCGCAAAGTGCTAAGCTTTAGACTTTGCACAAGGCGTATTCCGAGGGGGAGCGCATGCGACGGCGCGAGTTCATCACACTTCTCGGCGGCGCAGCAGCAGCATGGCCATTCGTCGCGCCCGCGCAGCAGATGGGGAAGCTGCCGACCATCGGGTTCCTGGGCGCGAGCACATCTGCAGCGGCGAGCCAATGGACCGCCGCTTTCGTGCAGCGGTTGCGCGAACTCGGTTGGATTGAAGGCCGCACCGTCGCGATCCAGTATCGCTGGGCGGAGGGACGAGCCGAGCGTTTCGCCGAAATCGCAGCGGAGTTCATCAAACTCAAAGTGGATGTCGTTGCCACCTATGGGACCCCGGGCACGGCCGCGGCAAAGCAGGCGACATCGACCATCCCAATTGTTTTTGCGTCCGTCGGAGACCCTATCGGCGCTGGCGTGGTCGCGAGCCTGGCACGGCCGGGCGGCAACGTCACCGGCCTGTCGAACCAGACGGCCGATCTTGTTGGCAAACGGCTCGACCTGTTGCGCGAGGTTGTTCCCGGTCTCCGCCGGCTGGCGATCTTGGTCAATATCGGCAATCCAACGGTCGTGCTGGAGATGGGCGAGGTTCAGGCGGCGGCCCGCACGTTCGGCCTCGATGCTGCCGCGTTCGAAATCCGGCGAGCCGAGGATATAGTGCCCACCTTCGAGGCGCTCAAAGGACGCGCGGACGCGCTTTACATACCGCCCGATGCGTTAATCCTAAGCAGCCGTGTCAACGTCAATACCCTGGCAACGGCCGCGCGCCTGCCGACGATCTACGGTTCTTCGGAGTACGTCGAGGCGGGAGGTCTGATATCCTATGGACCAAATTTCCCCGATTTGTTCCGGCGCGCCGCCGACTTTGTCGACAAGATACTGCGTGGCGCAAAGCCAGGTGATCTTCCGGTCGAGCAGCCGACCAAATTCGATCTCGTCGTAAACATGGTCACGGCCAAGACGCTCGGCCTCACCGTGCCGCAGGCCCTGCTCGCGCGCGCAGACCAGGTGATCGAGTGAGAGACGGAATGTCCGCTATTGGCACAAAGCGGACATCGCGGTTGATCGGTCTATCGATCTATCGGATTCTTTCAGGAAAGCCTATGGTTGCCTTCGCTTAGAATGCGAGTTGTCGTTGTGCTTGAAGAACTTTCGAAGATCGCGCGAAAACTCGGTCGAGTTGATGCCGAAGATAGTCTTGTCCGCATGCTTGCGTCACTTGTGACGGCGTCCCATGAATTTATTGGCGTAGCCGATCTCGAGGGCAACGCACTATTCGTCAACGATGCTGGTCGTGATCTGGTCGGACTGCGAGACTTGGAAGCAGTGCGCTCAACCCGGATCATTGATTATTTCTCAGCAGACGACCAACGTAGAATTCTTGCCGAGGTTTTACCGGCCGTTCGCGATAATGGTTTTTGGGAAGGTGAATTGACATTTCGAAATTTTCAGACCGGACAACTCGTACCGGTTCTGTACAACATCTTTCCAGTTCGTAATTCAACAGGCGCAGTCACCGCGTACGGAACTGTGACGCGCAATCTGACTGAAAGTAAATCCGCCGAACAACGGCTGCGTTCGCTGGCGTCTATCGTCGAGTCGAGTGACGATGCGATCGTAAGCAAGAACCTCGACGGAATTATCGCAAACTGGAATAAAGGGGCTGAGCAGATATTTGGCTACTCTTCCGAGGAAGCGATTGGTCAGCCCATTACAATTTTGATTCCAGCAGATCGGCAAAGCGAAGAGCGTGAAATCCTAACGCGCATAAGACGCGGGGAGCGCATCGATCATTACGAGACGGTTCGGCAGCGCAAGGACGGAAGCCTGGTCGTCGTTTCGTTGACCGTCTCTCCCGTCAGAAATGCGGAAGGCCAGATTATTGGAGCTTCGAAGATCGCGAGGGATATTACGGAGCAGAAGCGAAGCCAAGAGCAAATCGCGACGTTGGCTCGGGAAGCGGAGCACCGAAGTAAGAACCTGCTCGCGACCGTGCAAGCAACTGTGAGGCTTTCTCAGTCCGAAACACCCGACGGTCTGAAACGGGCAATTGAGGGACGCATTCAGTCGCTTGCCAATGTCCACTCATTGTTTGTCAAGACGCGCTGGATTGGTGCCGATCTATCGACGATAGCGACACAGGAGCTCGCTCCCTATTCCGAGAAGAACCGCGTGCGCATAGACGGTCCGCCAGTGGTGTTAGAGCCTGAAGTTGCTCAGACCATTGCTATAACTTTGCATGAGTTGGCGACCAATGCCGCCAAGTACGGTGCTTTGGTCGTGCCCGATGGCCAAGTCGAACTGGAATGGTCGCATGACGCGGACGGACGGTTACACCTGCGCTGGACGGAGTTGAGCGGACCGAAAGTGCGAGAACCGACGCACAAGGGATTTGGCGGACGGATTATTGAACAGATGATCGCCCAGCGGTCCGGAAAAACGCATTTTGACTGGCGTGCAAACGGTCTTGTCTGCGAAATCACCCTGAAGGTGTGAAGTACCCCCCGTTCTTGCAGACCCTAAGCCGCAGACTGCTTGATCGCGGACTTGTAGTTGCCAGCGGGCGTTCGGAACGCGACATTGAACCGGTTCCACCCGTTGATAGCAACGATGCTCAGCGTAAGCTGCGCGAGCTCCTTTTCGCTGAATTCTCCGCGAGCCTGGTTATAAACCTCATCGGAAACTTCTTGGTCTGTAAGACGGGTAACTGCTTCAGCCCAGGCAAAGGCCGCGCGTTCGCGAGCGTCATACAAATTCGGGACCTCACGCCAGGCCGAGAGCATATAAATGCGTTGCTCTGTCTCGCCGCGCGCGCGCAAATCCTTCGAATGCATGTCGAGGCAGAAGGCACATCCGTTAATTTGTGACACACGATAGTTGACGAGGTCGACAAGCCCTGGTGCCAGGCCCGACTTTTGGACCACCGTCGACAACGCGAGCATCCCTTGAAGGACATCGGGAGCGGCTTTTTGGTAGCTGGGTCGTGGTTGCATCTTTGTCCTCCATGTTCAGAGAGTGGTCGTGTCCTGGATTTGGGGTTTCCGCATTTCGTTTCAATGCAGGCGAAACAAGACAGCTATTCCACTTGCGCGGGGCTCAATCCTCATAGTGCCGTGGAAAATACTTTTGAGCAGGGGGATCGAAAAAACGCCCGCGGTCTTGCTCTTGGCCCCTGGCGTAAATTCGAAAGGCAGCAACCCAATGTCTGCTTTTGGGAGGTAAAGCGGACATGATGATTTCGCTGCGAAATGTCCGCTTTTTGACTGAAGCGGACATTGGTCGCCCCCATTCGCTATGGAACTCGAACGGGCGGGCCATGTTATTGAGGGCATGCGGGCGACCTTATTCCACAATCCCACGGCCGGACATAAAGCGACCAAGGACGATATCCTGGCCGCGATGAAGCTGGCGGACTTCGACGTCCGTTACGTCTCGGTCAAGGGTGACAGTCTTGAGGAGGCGTTTGAAAAAAAGGCCGACCTCCTGGTCATCGCCGGCGGCGACGGCACCATCGCCGAGGTCCTGACCAGGCTGCCCGACCGTGCCATGCCCGTGGCCTTGCTCCCGCTCGGCACCGCCAACAACATCGCGCGCTCGCTTGGCATCGCGGGCACGCCGCAGGAACTGGTCGAGACCTGGAAGATCGACAATACCCACCCGCTCGATGTCGGCACGGTGAAGGCCTCGTGGGGCACGTCGCGATTTCTCGAGGGATTCGGGGTCGGCGTGTTCGCCGAATTCCTCAAGGCGGCCGACAAGACCGAGAAAGCCAAAGGTGCCGAGAAAGCCAAAGGCGCCGACAATCTTCGCAAGGGCCGCGCCTTGCTCGAAAAGCAGGTCAAGGGCGCGAAGCCCATCGAGATTTCCATCAAGATCGACGGCAAGACATTCAATGGCGAGTTTCTCGGCGTCGAGGTCATGAATGTGCCCTTCACCGGGCCGGGCCTGCCGCTGGCGACCAAAGCGCACGTCGCTGACGGATTGCTCGATGTCGTTTGTTTCGATGCGGCGCGCCGCCGTGATTTCGAACAGTGGCTCGACGCGCCACAGGATACGCAGGCGCCGGTCACCGCGCGGCAGGGAAAAACCATCGAGCTTGTCTGGGCCGATACCGCCAATCGTCTTGACGATGAGTCCTATGGCAATCGAGACAAGAAGCAGGTCGCTGAAATTGCCTGCGAGAAGGACAAGCTCAAGATCCTCATTCCCGTGAAGCATCCCTCGCAAAAGGCCGTTGCGAAATGACCGATGCCGCTGAGGACATCGACGTTTCCGAGCTGGAGGAAATTGAGCGGATAGCGGTCGAGCTCGCAACGCTGGCTGGTGCCGAAATCCAGGCTGCGCTCGGAAGCATGATAGCCGTGCGCTACAAAGGTGAGTCACCCGAGAAGACGCTGTGGCGCGATCCTGTGTCCGAAATCGATCAGCGCGTTGAAACATTGATCCGCAGCAGAGTGGCCGAACGATTCCCCGGACATGATGTCATCGGAGAGGAAATGGTCGAGCGCCCGGGACGCGCGCATGACTGTGTGTGGATTGTCGACCCGATCGACGGCACGACCAACTTCGTCAACGGCTTTCCGATGTTCGCGGCTTCGATTGGCGTGTTGCGGCGCGGACGGCCCGTTGTGGGGGCCGTGTGGTGCTCGACCGGCCATGCGCTGCGGCCGGGCGTCTATCATGCCAGCGCGGGCAGCAAGCTTCGCTTTGAGGACAACGATGTGACGCCGAAGCTCAACCCGGCCGTGCGGCGCCGGCTCGCGGGAGTGCCGGTGGTGACGGCGAACGACAAGAACTGGGAAACCCGCAAGACCGGTTCGGCGGCCATCGAATGTGCGCTGGTCGCAGCGGGCATGCTGCGTGTTGCGCGTTTCGACAGCCCGAACATCTGGGACGTTGCCGGTGGCATCGTCCTGGTGAAAGCCGCGGGCGGCACGGCGCGCCAGCAGCGCGACGGACATTGGGAAACGATGCAAGGGTTTGTGCCGGAGCAGCCTTCTGTCGGCGGCGATGCAGACCTTCGCTTCTGGCGCCACCCGGTGATCGTGGGTGCGCCGGAAGCGGTCGAGCGCATGTGCGCCGGCTAAGCCGGCGAATGCTGCTCCTGTTTCACGCATCGAGCCGGTAGACACCGCGCCGTCCTCCGTCATCGCTCGAACCGACGAACTCATTGAATGACGGAAGGTCCGCTTTCGGAGGGGAAGCGGACGTGACAAACTCACTGCGAAATGTCCGCTAAAGACCCAAAGCGGACATCGTCATGTCTCACGTGCTACGTTGAGCAGGCAGAATGTCCGGTCTCGAGCCTCGGGGGAGCAATGAGACGACGCGACTTCATCGTGATGGCAGGCAGCGCGGCAGCGACATGGCCGTTTGCAACGCGCGCACAGCAACGTGAACACCTGCGTCGTGTCGCTGTTCTGGAGCCAATCGCAAAGGACACCCCTAGTGCTCAGTCCCGTTACACGGCATTTTTACAGGCGTTTGACCAGTTGGGTTGGACGGATGGACGCAACGTTCAGATCGTGGCGCGCTGGAGCGGCGGCAATAGTGTCGAGCTACGCAAATATGCCGACGAATTGGTAGCCCTTGCCCCCGACGTCATCCTGGCCGGTGGCGGCACAGGCGCAGAGGCGATGCTGAAAGCCACTCGCACCATTCCTATTGTCTTTGCCATCGTGCCCGACCCTGTGGGCGCCGGGATTGTTGAACGCCTGTCACGGCCGGGCGGCAACGCCACCGGCTTCGTGATGTTTGAGTACAATCTGTGTGGAAAGTGGCTGGAACTGTTGAGGGAGTTCGCGCCAGGCGTAAAGCACGCGGCGGTTCTTCGCGATCCTGGATTTGCTCACGGGATCGGCCAGTTCGCCGTCATTCAAGCCGTGGCACCGTCGGTTGGCATTGAAGTCAGCCCAATCGATCTGCGCGAGCCAAATCAGATTGAACGCGCCATCGCAAACTTCTCACAATCGCCAAACGGCGGACTGATCGTGGCGGCGAGTGGGTTAGGGGCAACCAACATCAATCTTATTATTGCAACGGCCGCGCGCTACAAGCTGCCCGCGGTATACATTCAACGGGCTTTTGTTGCTGCCGGCGGATTGATCTCCTATGGGCCGAATTTTGATAATCAATATCGAAGCGCCGCAGCTTACGTTGATCGCATATTGCGGGGCGAGAAACCCGCTGATCTGCCGGTGCAAGCCCCAAGCAAATACGAACTCATCATAAATCTGAAAACAGCAAAGGCGCTCGGTCTGACCGTACCCGCTTCGCTGCTCGCCCGAGCCGACGAGATTATCGAATAGCCGCTTAGAATGTCCGCTTTTGGGGGTAAGCGCACATGACACCGACGTGTTGCGATGTCTGCTACTTGCCGGCACCGCGCACGAGGAGCAACTTTGCGCTCGCCAGGCGTATGGAGGAGGGCTTACATGAAAAGTTCATTCATTATTGCCGCAACGGCTACGCTAGTGCTGCCCACCATGACCAATGCTGCTGAAATCAAAGTTCTTTCCACGCAAGCCACCGAAGAGACCTATCGCGAGCTGGCTCCGCAATTCGAAAAAGCCACCGGCCACAAGGTCACGACTACTTTCACCGGCACGCTCGGCGTGCAGGGGCGGCTGGCGGCCGGCGAAAGCTACGACATGATCATCATGGCCGGCCCTGCGATCGACGCGCAGATAAAGGCTGGCAAGGTCGTGACCGGCAGCCGTGTCGATATAGCCAAATCTGGCGTTGCTGTTGGCGTCCCGAAGGGTGCACCCAAGCCGGATATCAGCACCACGGAGGCCCTCAAGAAAACCGTGCTGGCGGCAAAGTCGATCGGCTATTCCACAGGCCCAAGCGGCATCTATATCATGAGCTTGTTCGAAAAGCTGGGCGTGGCCGACCAGGTCAAAGACAAGCTCAAGCAGACGCCGACCGGCGTGTTCGTGGGCACCATTATTGCCAACCGCGAGGTCGAAATTGGTTTCCAGCAGGTCAGCGAGCTTGGAAACTTTCCCGGCGTCGATTATGTCGGCCCGCTGCCTGCGGACGTGCAACAGACGACCGTGTTCTCCAGTGGCATCATCGTAGATGCCAAGGAAGCCGAGGCGGCCAAGGCGCTGGTTAAATTCCTGACCACCCCCCAAGCAGGTGGGGCATTCAAGAAACGCGGCATGGAGCCGGGCTGACGCCACTCACGTCTCATCAGTTCGGGGCCTCACCCAAGTCGGCCGCGCACCAAGCGCACTGCCGCGATGTGCAATCAATGTCCGCTTTCGGGGGGTAAAGCAGACATCGCGGCCGATGGAAATGTCCGCCAATGCCCCCAGCGGACATTTCGCGGACGCGTGGCAATGTCTGCCTTTTTACCATCGGAGATCGAGGATAAAGTGCCGTCATGGAGATGCTCGATATTCTTCTTCGGCTGGCGACAGCGGCTTTGGTCGGAATATTCCTCGGACTCAACCGCGATCTGCACGGAAAGCCGACAGGGGTCCGCACACTCGGATTGGTCGGACTGGGCTCTGCCCTGGCGGTTGCAGCATTTGGTCACGCCAACATCGCTGATGCGAGTCGCGTGGTTCAAGGCATTGTCACCGGCATTGGGTTTTTGGGCGCGGGTGTCATCGTTCGCAGTGACCGGGGCGACCACGTACACGGGCTAACCACCGCCGCATGCGTCTGGGTCACCGCGTGCCTTGGCGCAGCCTGTGGACTCGGCGAATGGCGGATCGTTCTTCCCGGGTTGCTGATAGTTTTGGTCTTACTCATCTTTGGTGGCTCTTTTGAAAAGGCGGTCCACCGCTGGTGGCCACAGCCGCCGAACGTTGATGCCGAGTAACGTCAAAAAAGGAAACGGATGAACATAGTCGCCTGATCAAAACACGTCATCGGATTTCGGAGAACCGCCCGCTATTCCAGTGCACACAACTTGTCGAGCGCCTGGATCGTCGCGCTGATCTGTTGACCGTCCTCGGAGTCCGGGTCCACGTTCTGAATCCCGTTCATCAACGCGGCATACTCCGGGCCCAGTTTTCTTCCCAATTCGTCGATTTTCCGACGCAGCTCATCGGCTGTCTTGGTGTCTTTCTTCTCGGCTGCCTGCTCGATCTCATCACCGAGCTTGCCGATATCGCAAAAAATCTGTGCCTTGACCTCATTGGCGCTGATTATTTCGAAGACCTTCTGGGCGTCCGCCCTGGTCGGCTTTTGCGCCTGCGCACACACCGGCGCGGCGACCATCATCAAAATGGCAATCATTGGCTTCGGGTTCATGAATGCCCTCTCGGTTTCTGCGGAAACTAAAAATCATTTTGCAGCAGCCCGTCGCAAACAGCGCATAAATTTCAAAGTAATAAATCGGATTGACGCGATGGAACTTTTCTTTTGCGGTCGAGTGTTGCCCGCGCGTCATAGTGGCAGCGCCAAGCAGCTACTATGGTTCGAATCGAGCGGGGGGCTGAACCGCTCGGGGCGGTCGTCGGTCAAAGTTGAACGCTGCAACCACTGCGACCGGCACCGCCCTTATTCGTAAAACAGCGGTGAAGAAGATTACTCTATGCCAGCAATTCTCAAAAGATTCGCCGCGGTCGCCGTTCTGCTTGCGATCACCGTGTTGCTCCTGACAATGAGCGGTGGAGCTTAAACGCCAGTGAAATCTGGCGGCACAAACATCAAACTCGGGCACCAAACGAACGGGAAGCATCTGACCCGGACTGTGGGTCGCCGTCGTCTGGGCTAATGAGGCAACAGTCAGGACTCTCACAAGCAGCCCTGGGAGCGGTCTTGCGTCCGGGCGACCGGAAATCCTGTGCTGCCGCATTTTTGTCCAGTGCTGTTGGCCGTGGCGGACAGCCGTATGCTCAGCATCAAGCTGGCTTAGTGGGGTGGGGTCTCCTTCCCGCTTGTTTGAGTTTTTCCAGTACCGTGGATTCCCCCAACACCTCCTGCATCGGGCGAGCGTTAGGCGTCCCGTGGCGTGGTTGCACTATCCGATCCATCCACCGCCGACCGGCGTGGCGGTGTCCCGGACAACGGCGCATAATTGGCGAAATCAGCGGAGGCCGTCCAATGGCGAAGAAGAAAAAACCGGTCAAAAAAGACTTTTGGGCTGAGCTTGAGGCTCAAGACGTGCGTTACCTCAGCGCGATGCCGAGATCAGTCCCCAAGGGCCGGGCACTGGTCCATAGTCCGGGCGTCAGTGCCAAGGACGAGGGCAAGGACCGTCAGCCCGGCGAGTCTAATTTTCGCGCGTGGACTGAGAAGCCATCTCGGCGGCTCCTCATTCG
>DASXLC010000041.1:0-2323 GCA_036496445.1 Pseudolabrys sp.
AGCGACGGTTCTTCAATTGCCTGCAGAACCCAAGACTGTCATTGAGGCTGAAGCCCAACGGCGGGCAACCTACGTCGGCTGACACTTCGCAGAAGGATTCAACATCGTCGCCACCCGGGGTAGGGGTGACCATTCCGCCATCGTTCGGCGGCACGAAGGACTGCGAGCCGGGAAGGCGCCATTGGTGGCCGTTCCGCGCAGCAGCTCCAGCGCCATTTTGATCGCTTTATCGTCCGATTTCGTCAGTTATGAACCGCCGCCTTCGGATTGGGCGCGGTCTGCTCGGCACCTTCGGCTTTGAGGTGGCCGCGCAGCGATGCTTCGCCCTTGGTGTCGATCTGAGCCTTCATGTTATCCGGAACGTCCTGCAGGACTTCGATGTCCGGCGTGATGCCCGTGGCCTGAATAGAGTGCCCCGACGGCGTGTAGTACCGTGCCGTGGTCAGTCGCAGCGCGCCATTGCCGGCGCCGAGCGGAATGATCGTCTGCACCGATCCTTTGCCGAACGATCGCGTGCCGATGAGGGTGGCGCGCTTTTGGTCCTGCAAGGCGCCGGCGACGATTTCCGAGGCCGATGCCGAGCCGCCGTTGATCAGGACGATCAGCGGCTTGCCCTTGATCATGGCTCCGTGCCGCGCATTGAAGCGCTGCGTCTCTTCGGGCTTGCGGCCGCGGGTCGATACGATCTCACCCTTCTCTAGGAATGTCTCGGAGACCGAAATCGCCTGGTCGAGCAAGCCACCCGGATTGTTGCGTAGATCGAGAACGTAGCCTTTGATCTTGTCGGCGCCGAGCTGACTGTTGAGATCGTTGATCGCCTTTTTCAGCCCATCGGTGGTCTGCTCGCTGAACTGCGTGATGCGGATGTAACCGACGTCGGCGCCTTCCGGATGCGAACGTACCGATTTCACCCGGACGATGTCGCGGACGATCGTGACCTCGATCGGCTTGTCGGAGCCCTTGCGCACGATGGTGAGCTTGATTTTGGTGTTCACCGGGCCGCGCATCTTATCGACGGCCTGGTCTATGGTGAGACCCTGCACGGCGCTGTCATCGAGCTGGGTGATGATGTCGTTTGCCATCACGCCGGCCTTAGCCGCCGGAGTATCGTCGATCGGCGCGACGACCTTGATCAGGCCGTCCTCCATCGTGACTTCGATGCCGAGGCCGCCGAACTCGCCGCGGGTCTGCACTTGCATGTCGCGCAAGCTGTGCGGATTCATGTAGCCCGAATGCGGATCGAGGCCGGCCAGCATGCCGTTGATCGCCGATTCGACGAGCTTGCTGTCTTCCGGTTTTTCCACGTAAGCGGCGCGCACGACCTCGAACACGTCGCCGAACAGATCAAGCTCCCGGTAAGTGTCCGATGCCGCCGCACGCGCGGCGGAACCCATCAGGAGTGTGCGGGGCTGCGTCAGCAACAATGTCGCCACGACGCCGACCAGTGCACCGAGGAAAATCAAGGAAGTTTTGCGCATCACGCCCACCGTGGACTTGGGAGCACCGAACTTGCGGTGCTGTCAGCATTCACGATCAAGAGTTTATCGCCGACCAGAAAACCGCTCCAGTCGACCTTGGGTTTGTTGCGGAAACGCGCCCCTAAGACCTCTCTCGAGAGTCTCGCCAATCAGCAGCAGCTGTCGCGTCGTTTTCAACGCCTCGGCAGTAATTGCGATGCTGCCGTATTCGCTCCCGGCAGTACAACCACGGTCGTCCCTATAGTCACGCGGCTATAAAGGTCTTCGACATCCTCGTTGGTCAGACGAATGCAGCCGGAAGACACGAAGCTGCCGATAGTCGATGGCTGGTTGGTGCCATGGATCCGATATTGTGTGTTGCCGAGATACATCGCGCGTGCGCCGAGCGGATTGGTTTCACCACCGGCCATGAAGCGCGGCAGGTAAGGCTGGCGCTTAATCATCTCTGGCGGCGGAAACCAATCCGGCCATTCTTTCATGCGGCTGATGTGCTCGGTGCCCGACCAGGTAAATCCCTCACGCCCGACACCAATGCCGTAGCGAATTGCCTTGCCATGGCCGATCGTCAAGTAAAGGTAAGTGTTCGGCGTATCGATGATGATGGTTCCGGGCGGCTCGACTGTGGGATAATCGACGAGCGTGCGATGAAACCGCGGCGGTAGCTCTTTGGCTGGTGCTCGCTCCGGCTGATATTCTGGCGGCAAAGCGGCGACAGCAGTGCCCTGTGGCGGGGGCATGGGCCCCGGGACGCCGTAAGAATACGCACCTGGATCGCGCGGCGGACCGGCCGGATAACCATAGGGTGGTGGGTAGACCAAGCGCGGCGGTCGCGGCGGATAAGGGCC
>DASXLC010000042.1:0-5833 GCA_036496445.1 Pseudolabrys sp.
AAAGCAAAGCATCGGCGCGAGCCAGGTCACCGTGCACCGGAATAACTGATCGAGCACGGTCAGACAGGCTTTGCGTTTCACCGAAGAGAGCGGATCACAGTAAAGCGTATCTTTGCGGATATCGAAATAAAACGCCGACAGGTCAGACGTCATGAAGCTCGACAGCGCCGCGAAAATGCGTTTGTAGTCAAAATCCGCGTAAGCCTTCCGCACCAGCGTATCGAGCTCCGCGAGCCGGTGCAGCATCAGGCGTTCCAGCTCCGGCATCTTGTCGAGCTTGACGCGGTCCTCCTCCTGAAAATGCGCCAGACTGCCAAGCATCCAGCGCACTGTATTGCGCAGCTTACGGTAGGTGTCAGCGGTGGTCTTCAGGATCTCCGGACCGATGCGCAGATCATCGGCATAGTCGGAAGCGCACACCCACATGCGCAGGATATCCGCCCCCGACTGCTTGATCACGTCCTGCGGGGCCGTGACGTTTCCGAGTGACTTCGACATTTTGCGCCCCTCTTCGTCGAGGACGAAGCCGTGGGTCAGCACGATGTCATAAGGCGCGCGGCCGCGTGTGCCGCAGCTTTCCAGCAATGATGAGTGGAACCAGCCGCGGTGCTGGTCGGAACCTTCGAGGTACATGATGGTGTCTTTGCCGCCGTCCATCTTGCGTTTGATGCCCGCAAGCGTCGGGAAATGTTTCGGGTCTTCAAGCACGAAGGCATGCGTGGAGCCCGAGTCAAACCAGACGTCGAGAATATCGTCGACTTTCTTCCAGGAATCGTTGGCGAGCTTGCCGAGGAAACGCTCGCGCGCGCCCGGCTTGTACCAGGCATCGGCGCCCTCTTTCTCGAAAGCCTCGACGATGCGCAACTCGACTTCCGGGTCTTGCAGGATGTCGACGGAGCCATCCGGCTTTTCCTTGACGAAAACGGCGATCGGCACGCCCCAGGCCCTCTGGCGCGAGATCACCCAGTCGGGGCGGCTCTCGATCATCCCGGTGATGCGGTTCTCGCCCTGGACCGGCACCCAACGCGTAACCTTTATGGCCGACAGCGCACGATGACGCAGCGTGTCGCCCCGCGTCGCGATGTCTTTATCCATCGCGATGAACCACTGCGGTGTATTGCGGAAAATGATCGGCTTCTTCGATCGCCAGCTGTGCGGGTATTGATGCTTCAAGCGGCTCCGCGCAATGATCATGCCGGCTTCGGCCAGCGCTTTGATCACCCCCTCGTTGGCATCGCCCTTTTCACCCTTGTCGTTAATGACGCGCTTGCCAGTAAAGCCGGGGGCCGCCTCGGTGAAGGCGCCGTTTTCGTCGACGGTATAGGGAATCGCCGGATTGATGCCGCGCGTTTCCAGGACCGCACGGTTTGCTGTCCAAACCTCGAAATCCTCGCGGCCATGGCCGGGCGCCGTGTGGACGAAGCCGGTGCCGGCGTCGTCGGTGACGTGCTCGCCGGCAAGCAGCGGGACAACAAAGTTGTAGCCCTTTTGCGAAAGCGGATGAGTGCAGGCCATTCCGGCGAGAATCTCGGCAGGCACATTCTGGATTTTTTCATAACCCGCAACGCGCGCCTGTTTGAACACATCGGCAGCGAGCTTGTCGGCGAGGATGAGGACGTCGCCGACTTTCGCCCAGTTGTCGGCCGGCGCCTCGGTCACGCGATAGACGCCGTATTCGATCTTCGGCGAAAAGCTGATGGCGCGATTGCCGGGAAGCGTCCAGGGCGTGGTTGTCCAGATGACAACGGAAGCGCCCCAGTCATTGAGGTTGACTGCCAAAGCCGTTGCCTTCGGGTCAGCCGATGATTCCAGATCGACGGTAGCCACCGGAAACTTCACCCAGACCTGATCGCTGGTGTAGTCCTCGTACTCAACTTCCGCTTCCGCCAGCGCGGTTTTCTCCACGACGCTCCACATCACCGGCTTCGAGCCACGATAGAGTGTGCCGTTGGCGGCGAACTTCATCAGTTCACGCGCGATCTGGGCCTCGGCGAAAAAATCCATCGTCGTGTAAGGATGGGCCCAGTCACCCTCGACGCCCAGGCGCTTGAATTCCTCCCGCTGCACGTTGAGCCAATGCTCGGCGTAGGCGCGGCACTCCTGCCGGAATGCCACCATCGCGGCCGGGTCTGATAAATTTGGCTTCGCCTTGTTCTTCGAGCGGTAATTCTCCTCCTCGATCTTCCATTCGATCGGCAGGCCGTGACAGTCCCAGCCCGGCACGTAGTTGGAGTCGAAGCCGAGCATCTGCTGGCTGCGCGTCACCACGTCCTTGAGAATTTTGTTAAGTGCGTGACCGATGTGGATGTTGCCGTTCGCATAAGGCGGGCCGTCGTGCAGAATGAATTTATTGCGGCCCGCGGCGGTATCACGAAGCTGCCGATACAGATCCGCCTTTTCCCAGCGCGCCAGAATTTCCGGCTCGCGCTGTGGCAGCCCGGCGCGCATGGGAAACTCCGTCTGCGGCAGAAACAGCGTCTCCGAATAGTCGCGCTCGGGCTTTGACATGGCGGGTATGTAGCAGGCCAATCGGCTAAATGTCACCCAGCAGCGGAAATGCGTTGCCGGCGCGCTGAAGCGCGTCACGGGCCTGGGCAACGTCCGACGCCATATGACGCTTGAGTGCCTCAATCGATTCGAATGTCTGTTCGTGACGGATCCAGCCTATGAAGGCGACATCGATTGTCTGCCCGTAGAGGTCATCGCCAAAATCGAACAGGAACACTTCGAGCATCGGCGCACCGTCATCAAACATCGGGCGGCGGCCGAAGCTCGCCACGCCATCATGACGTCTGCCCGCAACGTCAACGCGCACAGCATAAATGCCGTGCTTAAGGCCGCAGGAGGGGTCGAGTCTGAGATTGGCCGTCGGAAATCCAAGCTCGCGCCCGCGCTTGTCGCCGTGGATGACTTCACCGGAAACGAACCACGGCGCGCCCAGCAACTCCGTCCCTTCCACCACCCTGCCGGCCGCAAGAGCCGCGCGCACCGCGCCGGATGATACCGGCCGGCCCTCGTCCTCCAGCGGCGGAGCGACATCGACCGAGAACCCGAGCCGCGCGCCCTGCTCCGCCAGAAAGCTCGGCGAGCCCGCGCGGTTCTTTCCGAAATGAAAATCGAAGCCGATCGCGGCGCCGCCGACGCCGAGCGCGCCTGCGAGAATTTTGCCGACGAAATCCTCCGCCGACGTCGCCGCCAGCGCGGCGTCGAATTTCATGACGATGGCGCCGTCGAGTCCGGTCGCCGCCAGCAGGCGCAGTTTGTTGCGTTCGCTGGACAACTGGAACAACGCGTCCTGCGGCCGCAGGAACAGCCGCGGGTGTGGCGTGAAGGTGAGCGCCGCGGCTTTGCGCCCCAGCGCACGAGCACGTCTGAGTGCAGCGCCAATCACGACGCGGTGACCACGATGCACACCGTCGAAATTGCCGACCGCCACCACGGCGCCGGCCAGCGGACCGGCATCGATGCCCTCCGCACCGCCGCGTGCAACATGGAATTGCTTTGCCGGCACAGGCGTGCTCATCGGGTATCCGGGCGTTTACAGGAAATTGCGGTCATGGACCTGCACATATTTTCCATCTGGAGAACATTCGGAACGCGGCTACGGTTAGCGCGCCGTTAACAAACTTTCAAATTAACGGGTTATTCAAGGCCCACTGCTATTTATCGCCATCTTTGGGGAGAGCCCTTTTGCGGGCGGACGCGCCATGGCTGTCGATCTGACCAAGCCTGTACTGGTCGTGGACGACTACAACACGATGATTCGCATCATGCACAACCTGCTCAAGCAGCTCGGCTTTGAGCAAGTCGACGATGCCAATGACGGCTCGGCGGCGCTCGCCAAATTACGCAAAGGCGACTACGGCCTGGTCATTTCGGACTGGAATATGGAGCCTATGACCGGCTTTGCCCTGCTGCAGGAAATGCGCTCCGACCCTTCGCTCGCCGAAATTCCGTTCATCATGGTCACGGCAGAGTCGAAGACTGAAAACGTGATCGCGGCGAAAAAGGCGGGCGTGTCGAACTATATCGTCAAGCCGTTCAACGCGCAGACGCTCAAGAACAAGATCGACGCGGTCTTCGGCGACGTCGAAGTGCCTGCTCCGGCGGCCTGAACGCTACCATCTCAATTCCCGTATCACTGCTTTCGGTGCACCGCCCGCCGCGGTGAATGTTGCCGTCAAGGCGGCGTTGTCCGGCTGCTCGCGGCTGCCCAGTTCTTCAGCGTGGATGCCCGACGTCACAAAAAGAAAATCGACGCCGAGCGTCCGGGCACCCTTCAAATCCGTGCGCACTGAGTCGCCGACTGCCAGCACCCGGCTGAGCGGGATCTTGCGGCCTGCGGCAAGCTCCGCCTTTGCCAGGGCCATGTCATAGATCGGCCGGTAGGGCTTGCCGGCATACAGCACTTCCCCGCCCATGGAAGCGTAGAGATCAGCGATCGCACCGGCGCAATAGACCAGCGTCGAACCGCGCTCGACCACCACGTCCGGATTGCCGCAGACCATGAATAGTTTTCGCGCCAACATGGCTTCGAGCCGCGGCCGATAATCGTCCGGTGTCTCGGCTTCATCGTCTTCCAGACCCGAGCAAACGGCATAGTCGGCCGTCTCGAGCGGGGCAAACTGCACGCCGAGCCCATTGAATATCGAACGGTCGCGCTCAGGGCCGAGATGATACAGGGTCTGGCCACACCGTTTCTCAATCACGCTGCGCGTCACGTCACCGGAGGAAACGATCGCATCATACGACTCGCGCGGAACATGCAGTCGATCGAGTTGACGCGATACAACTTCGCTCGGGCGCGGCGCGTTGGTAACCAGAACAACGATGCCGCCACGGGCACGCATGCGCATCAGCGCGTCGCAAGCGTGCGGAAAGGCGACAAGGCCGTTGTGAATGACGCCCCAGACGTCGGACAACGCCACGTCATAGCCGGCTGCGATGGACGAGAATTGCGTGATCAAGGGCGGCAAAGCGGCGTTCATCGGTGACCGAAAGTAAGGTGTCAGCTGGCCGCCAGCAATGCGCCCGGGTTCTCGCCCACACCCGGCTTAATAGGGTCGACCGCCGTCCCATGGAGTGCTTCGGCACGCACCGGTCGCGGTGGCGAGAACAGGAAGCCTTGTCCGAAGCGGACGTCGTAGTCGAGCAGATCGACCACCGTCGTTTCGGTCTCTATCCGCTCAGCAATCAGGTCGATGCCGGAACGCGCCAGGAGATCGGCGAGATCTTCCGGATCAATATCGCTGTGTGTGGCGGTAACCTTGTTGAGGAGCAGTTTGGCCGGCACCTTCAGGAAGCGGAATGACCGGTCTGCCAGCTCGTTCGGCTCCATATGCAGATCGGCAACGTGATCCATCGAGAAGCGGAAGCCGCGCTCGGAGAGTGCAGCAAGGCTTTCGTGCTCGATCGGGCCAAAGGAGCGATAGGCTTCCTGCGTGAATTCGAACATCAGCGACGACGCGAGCGCCCGATTGGCGTCCATGAAGTCGAGGAATTGCCGGAACATCAGTGCGTCGGTAAGGGTTGCAGCACTCAGGTTGCAAAACACGCCGACGTCGCGGCTTTTCATCAGCAGACGCCGCGTGACCTGAACGCAGCGGAAAACCGCAAGGTTGTCGATCTTCGGCATCAGACCGATGCTTTCGGCGACATCGATGAAGTCGACAGCGGGAACGATGTCGCCCTCCTCCGTGCGCAGGCGCGACATTGCCTCGTAGTAGCGCACCTTGCGCTGCGGAAGCGTGACGATGGGCTGCAGGTAAAGGTCTATGCGGTTCGCGTCGACGGCTTTGGAGATCAAATCGGCGATGCTCTCACGCGACAGCCC
>DASXLC010000043.1:0-14439 GCA_036496445.1 Pseudolabrys sp.
CCGGTCACGGTCGCCCACGCATAAAGACGGGATACGCTATTGCTGGGGAATCCCGGCGGCTTCGCGCACGGCATTCCAGCGCTTGTATTCCGCGGCCATGAACTCTCCGAATGCCTGCGGCGTGGACGTCTGAACTACCACACCCGCTGCAACCATGCGCTGGCTCACGGTGTCGTCCGCGAGGCTCTCATTGAGCGCCTTGCTTAATTTCGCAATCACCGCCGCCGGGGTGCCATGCGGCGCGAAGAGGCCGTACCAGGTGGTCACGTCGTAGCCCGGAAGCACACCCGACTCCACGGCCGCCGGAACATCCGGCACAGCCGGGAAACGACTTTTGCCGGTCACGGCAAGCGCTTTGAGCTGTCCGGACTGTACGTGGCCGATCAGGGCCGACACCGTATCGAACAATACATCGGCATGCTTGCCGAGCGTCGCGTTGATGGCTTCCGGCGACGTCTTGAATGGAACGTGCAGCAGATCCACCTTTGCGGTCTGCTTGAACATTTCGCCGGCAAAATGCTGGGTCGCTGCAAAACCCGGGCTTGCGAAGACAAACTTTCCGGGGTCTGCCTTTGCCGCTGCGACCAGCTCCTTCACGGTGTTGGCGGGAAAATCCGGGCGCGTGACGATCAAAAGGCTGGCGGTGGCGATCTGTCCGACCGGATCAAATGCGGTCAACGTGTCGTAGCGCATGTTTTTTCTGGTGACGGCGGCGATGATCTGACCGGCGGTCATAATGCCGAGCGTGTAGCCATCGGGCTCCGCATTGGCGACCGCTTCGTTGCCGATGATGCCGCCGGCGCCTGGCTTGTTTTCAATAACGACCGGCTTGCCGAGCTTGGCCTGCATTGAATCCGCAAGGATGCGGCCAATGATGTCTGCACCGCCGCCGGGACCGAAAGATACGATGATGCGGATCGGCTTTTGCGGCCAATCCTGTGCACGGCCTGGTGCCGCGAAACTCGCGAGCATCAGGCCCGACACGAGCAAGAACAACAGTCTTTTCATTGCCCCTCTCCCCTGCTCCCGCGACGGCGAACTTCCCTGATGACGGCACTGTTGTCGAGGTCGGATTCGCCGGCGCGCACGCATGCTTCGAGCACATCAGCGTGCACCTCGAGCATGGAAAGCTTTTGCCCGGCGATGGCGGCCTGATCGAGCATCAGGCGCACATCCTTCAGCGTCTGCTTGACGCGGCCTTCGGGCGAAAAATCGCCCCGCACCATTTTTGGGCCCTTGGTTTCCATAACCTGTGAATATGAAGCAGAGCCGCGCGCAACATCGAGAAAGGCG
The DNA here is from genome assembly GCA_036496445.1 of Pseudolabrys sp. GTDB lineage: Bacteria > Pseudomonadota > Alphaproteobacteria > Rhizobiales > Xanthobacteraceae > Pseudolabrys. Next base: position 1,294 of record DASXLC010000043.1, read on the forward strand.
CCAGGATCGAGCCCCAGCCGTTCGGCAAAAACCAGGCCTTCAGCTACTGCCAGACGATTGAGCCCAAGGATCAGATTGACCGCCAGCTTGGCACGGCCGCCGTCGCCAATCTTCCCGACGTGGAACCGGCGCACGAACAATGTGTCCAGCACATCCTTTACATCCTCGGCGATGGCCGCGTCGCCACCAATGAGCGCCACGCCGTCGCCACGGCGCACCTGATCGCTGGTGCCCGAAACGGGCGCATCCAGATAGCGGATACCGCGCGGGATCACGCGATCGGCGAGGGCCGCCACCCGGTCGGGATCGCAGGTGCTCATGCACAGCACGATCTTCCGGGAGCCATCGCCCAGCGCCGCCAACAATTGACGCTCGACGACATCCTCGACCTGTTCGGTGTTGAATACGGCAACGATGACGCAGCGGGCGGTTCTGGCGAGCTCGGCTATCGACGGTGCCGGATTGCCGCCAATCTCGGCCAGCCGTGCGCGGCGCGCAGGATCGATGTCGAAACCGCTGACGGGAATTTTCGCATCGATCAGGCGTTGGGCGTAAACCTCACCCATCAGCCCGAGACCGACGATGGCAACAGGAGCGCTCATCGACAACTGCCAGGCCGGCTATGCATGAGCAAACTCCCAGTAGAGCTCACGCGCCTTGCGATAAAGCGGCCCGGGCTGCAACGAACGCTCCTCGATGCGGTTGACCGGCATGACTTTGGAATAGTTGCCCGAGGAAAAAATCTCGTCGGCATTCTGCACGTCACGATAGGTCACTACGGTCTCGACGACGCTGACACCGGCATCGCGCAACAGTTTGATCACGCGCTGACGGGTGATGCCGTTAAGGAATGTGCCATTCGGCGCCGGCGTGAATACGACACCATCCTTGCCGATAAAGATATTCGCGGTCGCGAGCTCGGCCACGTTGCCCAGCAGGTCGAGCACGACGCAATTGCCGAAACCGCGCGCATTTGCCTCAAGCAACGCACGTGCGTTGTTGGGATAGAGACAGCCGGCTTTGGCGTTGACCGGCATGCATTCAAGGCTCGGCTTACGATAGGGCGACAGCGTAACCGAGAAGCCTTCCGGCTTGCGCATGGGTGCCTCGTAGACGCTCAGGCACCATTTGGTCGATCCCGGGTCAGGCGCGATCAGCAACACGCCGCTGTGCTCGGCCCAATACATCGGCCGAATATAGAGGGCCGCCTCTTTATCGAAGCGCTTGATGCCGTCGCGTGCGAGCCCCATCCAGGTCTCTTCCGAGACAAGGGGCTTGAGGTGCATGGTTTCGGCTGAGGCATTCACCCGCGCGCAATGCAGGTCGAGATCAGGCGATACGCCTTCGAAGGTCCGTGCGCCGTCGAATACCGATGAGCACAACCACGCGGCGTGATCGCGCACACCCATGATCGGGACGTTGCCTTCGTGCCAGTCCCCTTCATAAAAAGTCCAGGTCTTCGACCATCCTTGTCCCGACACCATTCGTCACTCCCGACCTGACCGCAGACCTCTTTACCCCAACGGCCTGTTTTTGCGACCATAGCGGCCCAACGTCGAGGATACCATGACATCAATTTTCGTCTTTGATGCCTACGGCACACTTTTCAATGTGCATGCGGCCATCGCGCGTCACCGCAGCCGGGCTGGGCCTGATGCCGATCGCGTCTCGGCGATCTGGCGGGCCAAGCAGCTCGAATACAGCTGGACGTTGACTCTCGCCGGCCATTACACGGATTTCTGGATACTCACGGAGCGCGCGCTTGACTATGCACTGGCGTCGGTGCCGGACGTGGACCGGTCGCTCAAACCAGCGTTGCTCGACTCCTATTTCAAGCTTGATGCATTTCCTGATGCGCGAACAGCGCTCAAGGCGCTGAAAGCGAAGGGCCACAAGACCGGCATTCTGTCGAACGGCTCGCCTGCCATGCTCAAGGGCGCCGTCGACGCCGCCGCCATTGGCGGCGATCTCGACGCAGTCCTGTCGGTGGACACATTGAAAATGTTCAAACCTCGGCCGGAGGTCTACCGGCTCGTCACCGATCACTTCGCGTGCAGGCCCGCGGATGTCACTTTCGTCTCGTCGAACCGCTGGGATGTCATGGCTGGTGTCTCTGTTGGCTTCCGCGGCGTGTGGATCAATCGCGCCGGCATGCCGGATGAATATCGCGACTTCCCGCCGGCACGCACACTCGGTGATCTCGGTGCGCTGACGCAGGAGGCCTAGCACTTTCGTCGCATTTTCAGGCTGGCGCGATCGCGGTTCCAGGCCTATATGGCGGCTGCGCCCCTCCTCAGCCGCCGACCTCATGCAATCCATTATTTCCGTCAAAGACCTTTCGAAAAGTTACGCGTCCGGGTTTCGGGCTCTTGACGGAATCAATCTCGATATTCGCCGCGGCGAAATCTTCGCGCTGCTCGGGCCCAACGGCGCCGGCAAGACCACGCTCATCGGCATCATCTGCGGCATTCTGGTGCCGACGAAGGGCAAGGTCACCGTCGACGGCCACAACATTGTTTCCGACTACCGCGCAGCCCGCTCCCTCATCGGACTGGTGCCGCAGGAATTGCACACCGACGCCTTCGAGAGCGTGTGGGCGACCGTTTCGTTCAGCCGCGGCCTGTTCAACAAGCCGAAGAACCCTGCCTACATCGAAAAGGTGCTGCGCGCGCTGTCCCTGTGGGACAAGAAGGACAACAAGATCATGACGCTGTCGGGCGGCATGAAGCGCCGCGTGCTGATCGCCAAGGCGCTGTCGCACGAACCGCAAATTCTCTTTCTGGACGAGCCGACCGCCGGCGTCGACGTCGAGCTCAGGAAGGACATGTGGCAGGTCGTGCGCGACCTGCGCGATTCCGGCGTCACCATTATCCTCACGACGCATTACATCGAGGAAGCGGAGGATATGGCCGACCGCATCGGCGTCATCAACAAAGGTGAGATCATCCTCGTTGAGAATAAGGCCGAGCTGATGCGCAAGCTCGGAAAGAAGCAGCTGACGTTGCAGCTCCACCAGAAACTCACAGCGATCCCGCCGGAACTCTCTGCCTTCAGGCTCTCGATTGGCGAAGACGGCAGCACCCTCATTTATGACTACGACACCAAGGCCGAGCGCACCGGTGTGGCAACGCTCCTTGGCGAGCTGTCGCGCGCAGGCCTGCGGATCCGCGACCTGCAAACAACGCAAAGCTCACTGGAAGATATTTTTGTCGGATTGGTGAGCGACAGACGATGAACCTGAGAGCCGTCAACGCGATCTATACCTTCGAAATGGCGCGCACCGGGCGCACCATCTGGCAAAGCATTGTCTCACCGGTTCTCTCGACCTCGCTGTATTTTGTGGTGTTCGGTGCAGCAATCGGCTCGCGTATCACCGAAATTGAGGGCGTTTCCTATGGCGCCTTTATTGTGCCCGGGCTGATCATGTTGACGCTGCTGACCCAGAGCACGATGAACGCTTCCTTCGGGATCTACTTTCCCCGCTTCACCGGCACGATCTATGAAATCCTGTCCGCGCCGGTCTCCCCGTTCGAGATCGTGCTCGGTTACGTCGGCGCGGCGGCCACCAAGTCGATCATTCTTGGGCTGATAATCCTGGCGACGTCGTGGATATTCGTGCCCCTGCATATCGCGCACCCGTTCTGGATGGTGGCATTTCTGATCCTGACGTCGGCAACTTTCAGCCTGCTGGGCTTCATCATAGGCATTTGGGCGGAGGGCTTCGAAAAGCTGCAGATTATCCCCCTGCTGATCATCACGCCGCTGACGTTTCTCGGCGGAACTTTCTATTCGATCAGCGTATTGCCGCCACTTTGGCAGAAGATCGCGCTGTTCAATCCGGTCGTCTATTTGATCAGCGGATTCCGCTGGAGTTTCTTCGAGATTGCCGATGTCGGCCACAGCATCAGCGTCGGCATGACTTTGCTTTTCCTTTTTGTCTGCCTCGCCACAGTCTGGTGGATGTTCCGGACAGGATACAAGCTCAAGAAATAGACCGGCGCGGCCGGGGTTCTTACCTTGGGCACATCGTGCCGGCAAACCAGGGAGAATTGCTGATGTCACACATCGCCAGGACTGTCGCCAGGACTATCGCCGGACTTGCAATCGCCGCAGCGATTTCATCGCCGGTCGCCGCTCAAGGCGTCGTCACGCAGAAAAGCATCTCCTTGCCGATGGCACAGGCGATCGCCAATGCCGTGATCGCCAAGTGTCAGAGCATGGGATTCAAGATTTCTGTTTCGGTGCTCGATCGCGGCGGTCTGGCGCTGGTGATGCTGCGCGATGAGGGCGCCAGCCTCCACACGGTTGAAAGCAGCGATCGCAAGGCCTACACGGCACGCACGTTTCGTCAGCCGTCGGCCGCGGTCGTCAAACGCATCCAGGACGAGCCTGCCGTTGCCGGCTTCAAGGAATATACACGCGTCATTGCGCTCGCAGGTGGCCTTCCGATCAAGGTTGGCGACGAGGTCATCGGCGCGGTCGGCGTATCGGGTTCGCCCGGCAAGGATGACGATTGCGCGCAGGCCGGCATCGACAAGGTTGCCGACCAGCTCAAGTAGGCGAACCTAGCCGGACGATAACGCGTCGAGAATGCGGGCCCAGCTCCTGATGCCCTTGTGGTAGCACTTGAGGTCGAACTTCTCGTTCGGCGAATGGACGCGGTCGTCGTCAAGCGCGAAGCCGACGAGCAACGAATCCATGCCGAGCACATTCTTGAAGTCGGCCACGATCGGAATGGAACCGCCCGCCCCGACGGCGACGGCTTTGTGCCCCCATTCGTCGGCGAGCACAGCACGCGCCTTGGTGAGTGCCGGATTGTCGAACGACAGCTGGATCGGCGGCGCCAGCCCGAAGTTGCCAAACTCGACCTTGCAGTCGGCCGGCAGCCGTGCCCGCACGAAGGCGCGGAAGGCATCCCGGATCTTCTCGGGATCTTGTTCGCCAACGAGGCGGAAAGAGACCTTCGCGCTGGCTTCGCCGGGAATGACAGTTTTGGCGCCCTCACCGGTATAGCCGCCGATGATGCCATTGATCTCCGCGGTGGGCCGCGTGGTGACCATCTCGATCACCATGCGGTCCTGTTCGCCGGCCGGCTTTTTCAGACCGATGGGTCCAAGAAATTTCTCGGCCGTCAGATCGAGGCCTTTCAGATCGGCCTTGATGTCCGCGGGCAGATCCTTCACGCCGTCGTAGAAGCCGGGGATTGTGACGCGTCCCTTGTCGTCCCACATCTCTCCTAAAATCTGCGACAGTAACCGCAGCGGGTTCTGCGCCGCGCCACCGAAAACGCCGGAATGCAGATCTCTGTCGGCGCAGGTAATCTTCACGTCCTCATAGACCAGTCCCCGCAGCGAGGTGGTCACGGCCGGCGTTTTCTGGTCCCACATGGCCGTGTCGCAGACGAGCGCCAGGTCCAGCTTGAACTCAGCGGCATTGTCGCGGACAAAGCCGAAAAGGTTTTTGGAGCCGCACTCCTCCTCGCCTTCAATCATCATCGTGATCGGCAGCGGCAGCTTGCCGGTGACGGCCTTGAAGGCGCGGCAGGCCTCGATGAAAGTCATTGCCTGGCCTTTGTCGTCGCAGGCTCCGCGCGCGACGATGATCTTGCGTCCATCCGGCAATGTTTCGATGCGCGGCTCGAATGGCGGCGTCTTCCACAGGCTCAAGGGATCGACCGGTTGCACATCGTAGTGCCCGTAAAAGAGCACGCGTGGGCCTGCGGTGCCGTTCGACTTGCCAACCACCACCGGATGACCGGCGGTCGGGCGCACGGTGGCCTCGAAACCGATCGACTTGAGATCGGCTGCAACGTGCTCGGCAGCAGCGCGGCATTGATCCTTGAACGCGGGGTCGGTTGAAACGGATGCGATCCGCAACAAGGCGAATAACCGCTCCACGCTGTGGTCGATTTCCTGGTCGATGCGGTTGAGAACCGCGTCGAGCGTTTTCATGAGGGACTCCTTACTGGTGGGGTCCCAAGCTAGCAACGCTGACCCAAGCTGAAAAGAAGCCTCAATGCAGGGTTGGCTTGTCGAAAGCCGCCGGATTTTCCAGCCGGAGCAGTGTCGCCCCCAGCGGCAAAGGCCGTGAGCCGCGACGCGCGGCGCCACGACGCTGAAGGGCAGCGCCAATGCGGCGGTAGAGCATGCGCGGAGGCATCGTCGCCGGGAGAGCGGCCAGGTAGCCGCAACGGCGCGAGGTCCGCCGCAAGTGCGGCGTGACCACGGGAACAACCATCAGCGATGGAACGCCGCAGGATCGTCCCGGTGCGTCACTTTCCGGCGTCGGAACACAATCGGGGACTGCATCGCCGACAGCCACCAGGCAGGCATCGGCGCAGCCCGACTGACACAATCGTCGCGCCTCCTCGATACCAGCCACCGCTGTGACTTCTGCGACTTCCATTCGTCGCAAGCGCGCAGCCAGGATGTGACCATGCTCGCTGTCGGCAACGACAACGATCCGCGAACTCCTGATCGACTTCATCGACGCCACCCTCTGTAACTCACGCAACCCGTGTCCGACTGAACATCCCCACGACGGCGCGCTATACGCGGGCCAAATCGGACCGGGGCGGTATATTTGTTCTTCTTTGGCGATTTTTTAAGCATACACGGTCGGTTGCCGCCACCAAATTGGCAAACTACGGATGGTAGAACTACGGATAAGTTTTGAGCGTTGCTTGTTGAACACACGGCCGTCGCCGACCATCACCTGGTCGCTACCGTCACCACACGATATTTTCGGAAGGACTTACGTACCGCATCGCGGAAACCGGGGTGCGACGCATTGCAATGTGATTATTTTTCGCGGCGCGATTCATTTCTCGCTTGACTGTGGCCGCCGTGCCATTCGCAACACGACGTGATCAAACGCGATTGCGACGGCATCATGCTTGTCATCGCCCAAAACGGCGTTCAATATGACCGCAATTCCGCCACAAGTGCGGGGGGCGTGAGGTAATCATGGATGAGCTGATCGGGCGTCTCGTCGCCAACGTCGGCGTCGAACGAAGTACCGCAGAAAAGGCGGTCGGCATTATCCTCGACTTCCTGCGCAAGGAAGGGCCGACCGACAAGGTGCAGGCACTCATTGATCGGCTTCCCGGTGCGGAAGCGTTGGTAGCACAGCAATCCGAGGCTGGCGGTTTCATGGGGGGCATCATGGGCGCTGGTACCAAGATGATGGCAGCCGGGCTGAGTATGGGGCAAGTGCAAGGCGTTACCCGCGAGACCATCGCCTATGCCCGCGAAAAGATCGGCGACGATGCAGTTGGAGAAATCGTCGGTTCGATTCCGGGGCTTAGTCAATTTGTTTGAACCGTTCGACGATACGGCCAAACAGAAGAAAAGGCGGAGGTAACGCGAATGTCCTATCCCATCACCGATATAGACGGGATCGACGGCGAGGTCGCCGTGGTTCTCAAGTCGGTGGGAATTAGGTCGAGCGACCGTCTGCTCGAGGCAGCGCGTACGGTTCGAGGACGCAAGTCCCTCGCCGAGAAGACCGGTTTCGACGAGAAGCAGCTGTTGTGTTGGGCCAACGTCGCCGACCGTATGCGCATCAAGGGCGTCCGCAAGGAATATGCCGAACTCCTGCAAGCCGCGGGCGTCGATACGGTAAAGGAGCTTAAGTATCGGAATCCAGGCAACCTCGCCAAGGCGATGGCCGACGCCAATAAAAAGAGAAAACTGGTTCGCCTGTTGCCGTCGGAAAAAGTCGTCAAGCGTTGGATCGAGAACGCCCGGACTTTGCCGCTCAAGATCACCTACTGACGGGCTGACGCCTGCTTGACAGGCCCGCGCTGACCGCGCAAAGCGACCCACATGGGAAGCGTCCGAACCCTCGAGAAGGCCACGGGAACCACGCTAAAATCCGCGTCAGACACACTTGCGGCCCTGTTTTCGCTCGGCCGGCCGCTGGTCATGGGCGTCCTCAATGTGACGCCGGATTCCTTCTCCGACGGCGGTCAGTTCATGGACCCCGCTGTGGCGATCGCGCACGCGGCTGAAATGGCCCAGCAAGGCGCCGACATTCTGGATATCGGTGCAGAATCGACGCGGCCCTATGGTGATCCAGTGCCAGTATCGACTGATGATGAAAAGGCGCGGCTGGCGCCGGTCTTGCCGGAGGTCGTCAAGCTCGGCCTGCCCGTGTCGATCGACACCATCAAAGCTTCGATTGCAACCTGGGCACTCGACCAGGGCGCGGCCATCGTCAACGACGTCTGGGGCCTGCAACGCGATCCCGATATTGCGCCACTCGTCGCCAAACGCGGCGTTCCAGTGATCGTGATGCACAATCGCGAGGCTGCCGATGCTGCGATCGATATCGTTGGCGACGTGTTGGCCTTTTTTTCCCGCTCACTGGAGATCGCAGCCCGCGCCGGCATCGCACGCAAGAACATCGTTCTCGATCCGGGCATCGGTTTTGGCAAGACTCCGGAGCAAAGCATGACCTGTCTTGCAAAACTTGCCGAGTTCAAGCGTTTCGGTCTGCCCATTATGATCGGAGCCTCGCGCAAACGATTCATCAATACGGTGACGCCGTCGACGCCGGCCGAACGTATCGGCGGCTCGATCGCCGCCCATCTCCTGGCAGTCCAAAAAGGTGCGGCCATCGTGCGCGTCCATGACGTTGCCGAAACCGTGCAGGCCCTGCGGGTGCGCACCGCGATCGAGGGCGCGCCATGAGTGATCGCATCTTTATAAAGGGACTCGCGCTGCACGCCACTCACGGCGTGATGCCCCATGAGGCCAAGGTTGGGCAGACCTTCACACTCGACCTGGACCTTGAGATCGATCTTTCGGCTGCCGCCCGTTCGGACAAGGTCGTGGATACGGTCTCGTATGACAAGGTGGTCGATTGTGCGAGCGAGGCGTTTTGCACGCAGCGTTACCGCTTGATCGAGGCTGCCGCTGGCCGGGTCGCGGATTCTATCCTCGCAGCTTTTCCGCGTGTGCGCTCGGTGCGGATCACAATCCACAAGCCGCACGCTCCCATTTCGGCGACCTTCAGCGATGTCGGCGTGACGCTCGTGCGGAGCCGTCATGGCTGAGGCGCTGCTCGCGCTCGGCGGCAACGTCGGAAACAGCCGGGCCATTCTCGACCGCGCTATCGCTTTGCTCTGCGACGACAAAGAGGTCCGTTTGATCGCCCGGTCAGCCGACTATCAGACGCCGCCGTGGGGCTTCAAATACCAGCCGCACTTCATCAATGTTGCCATCGCAGTCGAAACCACACTGAGCCCGCATGAATTGCTGGCACGAGCTCAGGAGATCGAACTGCGGCTTGGCCGTGACCGCGCCCATGAAAAGCGCAACGGCCCGCGTACCGCCGACATCGACATTCTTGCCTATGATGACCTGATTTTGGACGAGCCCAACCTGACGCTGCCGCATCCGCGCTTGTTCGAGCGTGCTTTCGTGCTGGTTCCGCTCGCTGAAATCGCCGGAGATCGCGTGATCGCCGGGCGGCGCGTGGACGACGCCGCCAAGGCGGTGGATGCAGCAGGCATTCATCGCCTGCTCTAGCCGCATCGGGTCGCTGATATGTGGTCGGATCGAGCCGACTGTGCCATTTTGCCGACATGACTGACGCTTTACCCCTCGCCGCCGAATTCCCGCGGACGACCCAGGCGGAGTGGCGCAAGCTGGTCGACGCCGCGCTCAAGGATGCTGCTTTCGACAAGCGGCTGGTGACCCATACTTACGATGGCCTGCGGGTCGAACCGCTTTATGGACGCGCGGCGGGGGCAAAAACGGTTGCCGGGCGCGCGCCGGGCACGGCCTGGGCCTTGATGCAGCGCATCGACCACCCCGACCCGGTCGCTGCGAGCGTGCAAGCACTGCAGGATCTGGAAAATGGTGCGGCCGGCTTGTGTCTGGTCTTTGCCGGAGCGCCGGCAGCCCGCGGCTACGGTGTGGTCGCGAACGATACCGCCACGCTCGACCGCGCGCTGTCGGGCGTCATGCTTGATCTGATCCCGCTTCGCATCGAGACAAGCCCGTTTGCCGGCCGGCCGGTCGCAAACCTGATGATGGAGCTTGTCGATGCGCGCAAGCTCGATCCGGCAAAGCTGACGGTTGATTTCGGGCTGGACCCCATCGGCGACATGGCGCGGACGGGAAGCGCACTTCTGCCATGGCCTGAGTTATCGGCACGCGCCGGCGCGACAGCGAAGGATGTGCGCGCGAAGGGCTTCGATAACGCTCATCTGCTGCGCGCCGATGGACGCGCGGTGCACGAGGCCGGCGGCTCGGAGGCGCAGGAACTCGCTTTTTCGATCGCGGCCGGCGCTTCCTATCTGCGTTTGCTCGAAGCGAGCGGTTTTACCCTCGAACAGGCGCGGCAGCGAATCTCGTTTCTGATGGCAGCCGATGCCGATGAGTTCCTGACGATCGCCAAATTTCGCGCCCTGCGGAAATTGTGGGCGCGCATCGAGCAGGCGTGCGGGTTGAAGCCGCAACCCGCGTTTGTCTCCGCAGAGACGGCCTGGCGCATGACGACCCGGCGCGACCCTTACGTAAACATGTTGCGCGTGACCATCGCGGTCACAGCGGCCGGCGTCGGTGGCGCGAACGCGATCAGCGTGTTGCCGTTCACCGCCGCGCTTGGCCTGCCCGATGCCTTCGCGCGCCGCGTCGCGCGCAATACGCAACTCATTCTGCTCGAGGAATCAAATCTGTTCCGCGTCAGCGATCCGGCAGCCGGCTCCGGAGGCATCGAGGCTCTGACGAGTCAGATGTCGCAGGCGGCGTGGACGCTGTTTCAGGAAATCGAAACGGCCGGTGGGGCCGCCGCCGCGCTGGAACAGGGACTGATCCAGAAAAAAATCGCGGCGACGCGGGCTGCACGCGAGGCAGCAACAGCGCGGCGCAAGGACGCCATCACGGGAACCAGCGACTATCCCAATCTTAGCGAATTGCCGGTCGCCGTCATCGACGTCCCACGCCCCGCAGTACCTGCGCCGAAGGCTGCTATCAAGTTTGAGGCACTCCCGCAGATCCGACTGGCGGAGCCATTCGAGGCTTTGCGCGACGCAAGTGACCGGACGCTTGCAAAAACCGGCACGCGGCCAAAAGTGCTCCTCGCCAATCTTGGCAAGCTGTCGGACTTCACCGCGCGGGCGACCTTCGCCAGGAATTTCTACGAGGCCGGCGGCATCGAAGCGCTCAGCAACGATGGCTTCAGGGATCAGGCGGCGATGATCGCCGCCTTCCGGACCTCCGGCGCAAAACTCGCCTGTCTATGCTCGTCCGACAAATTTTATGAGCGCGAGGCAGCCACCGCGGCCAGGGCGCTCGCAGGCGCCGGCGCCATTGTCCATCTCGCCGGACGTCCCGGGGAACACGAAGCCGATTGGCGGCAGGCCGGCATCAAGAGCTTCATTTATGTTGGCTGTGACGTGGTTTCGACCTTGCAGGCCGCACGTGATATCCTGGACGTCAAATGAGTCAGGTGCCCAACTTCGCCGAGGTCGACTTCGCTGACACGGACACGCCGGTCGGCGCGGGTTCGTCTGCAGCTTTGTCTGTACCTTGGCTGACGCCCGAAGGCATTGCGGTGAAGCCTGTCTATGGCGAACAAGATCTCGCCGGGCTCGACTTCCTCGACACGTACCCCGGCAAGCCACCGTTTCTGCGCGGCCCCTACCCCGCGATGTACGCGGCGCAGCCCTGGACGATCCGCCAGTATGCCGGCTTCTCCACGGCGGAGGATTCCAATGCATTCTACCGGCGCAACCTTGCCGCCGGGCAGAAGGGACTTTCCATCGCCTTCGACCTCGCCACCCACCGCGGCTATGACAGCGATCATCCGCGCGTGTCGGGCGACGTCGGCATGGCAGGCGTCGCGATCGACTCGATTTATGATATGCGCACGCTGTTCTCAGGCATTCCGCTCGACCAGATGAGCGTGTCGATGACCATGAACGGCGCGGTGCTGCCCGCGCTGGCGCTCTACATCGTAGCCGGCGAGGAACAGGGCGTGCCGCACGCCAAGCTGTCGGGCACGATCCAAAACGACATCCTCAAAGAATTCATGGTTCGCAACACCTATATCTATCCGCCGGCGCCGTCGCTGCGCATCATCTCCGACATCTTCGCTTACACCTCGACCGAGATGCCGAAATTCAATTCGATTTCGGTCAGCGGCTATCACATGCAGGAAGCCGGGGCGACGCAGGACCTGGAGCTGGCCTACACGCTGGCCGACGGTGTCGAATATGTGCGCGCCGGCATCAAGGCCGGTCTGACCATCGACCAGTTCGCGCCGCGCGTGTCGTTCTTCTGGGCGATCGGCATGAATTATTTCATGGAGATAGCCAAACTCCGCGCCGCCCGCATGATCTGGGCGAAGCTGATGAAACCGTTCAAGCCGGAGGATGCACGCTCATTGTCACTGCGCACCCATTGCCAGACATCTGGCTGGTCGCTGGCTGCGCAAGACGTGTTCAACAACGTGTCGCGCACCATGATCGAAGCGATGGCGGCCACCCAAGGCCAGACCCAGTCGCTGCACACCAATGCGCTCGACGAGGCGCTCGCCCTGCCCTCTGATTTCTCCGCCCGTATCGCCCGAAACACCCAGATTGTGCTCCAGCAGGAGGCCGGCGCCACCCGTATCGTCGATCCCTGGGGCGGATCTTACTATGTCGAGAAGCTGACCTACGAACTGGCGCGCAAGGCCTGGGCCCATATCGAGGAAATCGAGGCGCTCGGCGGCATGACCAAGGCGATCGAGGCCGGCATTCCGAAGCTGCGCATCGAGGAAGCTGCCGCCAAGACGCAAGCCCGCATCGACGCCGGCGTGCAGGCGGTCATCGGCGTCAACAAATATCAGCCGACCGACGAGGCGCCGATCGAGGTGCTCAAGGTCGATAATTCCGCTGTGATGCAGATGCAGCTCGACAAGCTTAAGCGCCTGAAGGCCGAGCGCGATCCGTTAGCGCTCAAGGAAGCCCTTGACGCGCTGACGCGAGGCGCCACCGGCAACGGTAACCTACTGGAACTCGCAGTGGACGCTGCACGCGCCAAGGCGACCGTCGGCGAGATTTCCACGGCGCTTGAAAAGGTATTCGGCCGCCATGTCGCCTCGATCAAATCCATCACCGGAGTCTACAAGCGGGAGGTCGGCAAGACTGAT
>DASXLC010000044.1:0-11335 GCA_036496445.1 Pseudolabrys sp.
CTGATTTTGAGCTGTGACCCGATTTCCTTGTTCGACAGACCGACCACGGCGAGCTCCATGACCTGGCGTTGTCGCACTGAGAGGGTATTGAAGCGAGATTGCAGCTTTTCCAGTTCGACCGCGTCGATTTCGGGTTGCTGCGTGTTGTTCAGTGCATTTCGAATGCTGGCAAGCAGGCGGGCCTCATCGAACGGCTTCTCGATGAAATCAAACGCACCGACCTTGATGGCAGCGACAGCCATATCGACGTCCCCGTGGCCAGTGATCAGGATGACCGGGACAGCCAGACCCGCGCCCTTGAGATGCTGAACCAGATCGAGGCCGGACATTCCGGGCATGCGGACATCCGAAACAATGCAGTCAAATCGCTGTCCGCTCCTGATTGCCGCCAGAAAGTCCTGCGCGGAGGCAAAGCAGGACGTTTCAACATCCTGACGGGCGAAATAGAGGCGCAGCGAGTCGAGCACCGCCTCATCGTCGTCAATGACCGCAATGTGAGTGAGAACACTCATGCCTGGGATGTCTTTGCAATGGGCAGCGTGAAGTGAACGGCGGCGCCCTGCGAGCCGTCATCGAGCCACAACTTGCCGCCATGGGCCTCGACAATCGATCGGCACAGCGGCAATCCGATGCCGAGACCTTCGGCCTTGTGGGACGACAGCGGCAGAAATGCATTTTCAACGAGCTGGGCCGGAAATCCGGGTCCGGAATCCACGACTCGCACTTCAACAAAATCGGCGTCGTAGACCTTCGCATCGATCAGGACGGTTCCGCGCAGGGTTGCGCTTTCACTGATGGCCTCGATTGCATTCCGCAAAAGGTTGATCAGAACCTGCTCAATCTGCAGCAGGTCGACCATGATGCGCGGAAGGTCGGCGGCAATGGCGGTTCGAACCGTCACGTGCATGCGATCGAGATCCGGCTGACATAGTTCGATTGTCTCTTCCACGATACGTTCGAATCTGCACGGCGCGCGATTGCTGCGGTCGAGCCGGACCAGGGCGCGCAGGTGACGGACGACTTCAGCGGCACGCTCGACCTGCGCCACAGCTTTTTTCGCCGTCTCAGCGACCGTCACGACATCGACCGGCGCCGTGCTCATCGCATCGTTCACCAGCCGCGTGTAGGTGCCGGCCGCCATCAAGGGCTGATTGAGCTCATGAGCAACAGCAGCGGCGAGTTCGCCCATGCTGCCAAGTCTGGCAAGACGCGAGTGCGAATCCTGTTGCAGTCGCAATTGGGCTTCGGTGCGCCGCCGTTCCGTTACCAATTCACCGGCGACCAGTCCGGTCATCGCGAGGACGAGCATCAACGCCTGAAAAGCGGTGACGTCGAATGTTCCCGCCGGGAAAAGCTGAATGCCGAGAATCAGCCCGAGCTGCGTGACCAGAATGCCGACGCTGACGCCTTCCGAGCCGGTGCGCACGGCAAGCCAGACGATCGGCAGGAACAGAACATAAAACAGCTGAAATTGCTGTTCCTCGGCCAGACCGAAAACCAGGGCCAACGCCAGGCCGATGGCAATAAATTGCAGCAGGGTTTCAGTCGTCATCGGCAGAATGCGCCGACGGGTCAGTGCAAACAGCGCGAATGGGGCAATCACGGTGATGCCAATGACATCCCCGACCCAGTAGCGCAGCGCCGCCGCCGTGAAATCAGCGGCCGGCAACAGCCCTGCGGCAATCGTCAGGCTGACGTAACCGGCCGCAACGAAAGCCGCGCTCACGACTGCGACGACCAGCAGAAGAACGAGATCGTGCATCGAGGCGAGCGTGGGATCAAAGCGCGACTTCGGACGCAGCAGAAACGCCACCGCGATCGAATAGCCGCCGCCAACCAATGCCGAAGCAAGGATCTCGACGTGCCACGGCATGGCGAACTGCTGATTCAGAAAATCAGCGAGCAACGGGCTGACGAGCAAAAATGGAATCATCCGGAGGCCAAAAAGCAGGAGCAGGACAAAGCTCAAGCCGGTGCCGGGATTCCAGGGCGTGATCCCGAGTTGCGCGTAAGGCTCGATGAAGCTGATCCAATCGAGCACCGCATAAGCCGCAAGGTAGACAAGCCCGACGATCAGCTTGTGAGCGTCGAAAACGCGCGGGAAGGCCATCGCTCGCAATCTCTCTGCGTGAATCGTGCTTGTCATCGATTTTAAGCCTTCCTGGCGGCGACACCCCGGATATTAGTCCCTAGGTGAAAATACCCAAGTACTACAACCCTGGCATTCATCCTGAGTTGTAGGCGGGTCCGCCACTTCTAATGTCCTGACACGACAACCCGATTTACGCGTTTGGCGGACAGGATCGTGCCGAACAGACTTCCGTTGACAGCCAATCCTCCGGTCCGCCCTGTGAATGCGCGATCGCAGCGCTCCAGGGTGAGCGACCGGCTGCACAGGTTGCATGACGCCTTTCGGCCGACAGGGCGGCCGGGCACGGGAGTTTCTCTCAAGTCTGTTCTGTTCAACTGGGCCGGCCTCGTTGCGCTTTGGGCCCTCCCCTACCTCACCCTGCTCGATCATCTGCATCCGGACGCCGCGCGCTCCGAAATACTGCAGTGGTCGTTGCTCGTCGTCGGCGCACTGGGACTCGTCAGCCTTCTTTACAGCGCGTGGAGAGAAACGCTCGACCCCGCATGGCGAGCCAAGCATGGCTTCCCGCCGCGCAAATTGCACACGGATCGTAGATGACCGAATTGCTGGACGGCATAGGCTTCAATACGCAGCCCCAGTTCTGGATATCCGTCCTCCAAATTATCTGGATCAACGTGCTGTTGTCGGGCGACAACGCAATCGTCATTGCGCTTGCCTGCCGGAACTTGCCGAAGAAACAACGTTTCACCGGAATGGTGCTTGGCACGGGCGTGGCACTTTTGCTGCGCCTGATCTTCGCGACGATCGTGTCGACGCTGATGTTGCTCCCCTACGTAAAGATTGCAGGAGGGCTCGCGCTCTTCTGGATCGCGGTCAAATTGCTCGCGCCCGGCGAAACATCAGACAACGGTCACACCACATCCGACAGTCTTTGGCGAGCCGTGAAGCTTATCGCCGTTGCCGACGTGGTGATGAGCCTCGACAACGTTATTGCCGTAGCGGCAGTCGCGGATGGAAGCCTGGCGCTGCTCGTGTTCGGGCTCGGTGTCAGCATCCCATTGATCGTGGCCGGCGCAAACATTCTCATGGCTCTGCTCAACTACTTCCCGCTTATCATCTGGGCAGGGGCGGGGTTGCTGGGATGGATCGCAGGCGAAGTCATCGCCAGCGACCCCATTATTGCCGACCACGTGACATCGTTCGGCCCTGGCGCAGCCGAAAAGTTCAAGCTGATCTGCTCGATCGCCGGCATGGCCGGAACGGTTGGTTTCTGTCTCATCAGCAGAGCGCGAGACCGCGCGCCGCGGCTCGAACCGTCAGAATAGATCCAGATACTCTTTCTGCTCCCAAGGCGTGACCTCCGGCTGGTCACGGGCCTCTTTCTGAAAGCGTTCAAGCTCGGCCGCCTTGATGTGGGTGTAGTAGTCGATGAAGGCCGGCCCGAAGCCGGCACGGAAAACTTCATCGGATCGTAACGCGATCAGCGCTTCATTCAGGTTTTTCGGCAACAGCGCCGCGGCGGTCTCGTAAGGCGTATCGGCGGAGGGGCCGGGATCGAGCCTGCGCGCAATGCCGTCAAGACCGGAATAGATTTGCGCAGCCAGGTAGAGATAGGGATTGGCTGCAGGTTCGCCGACGCGATTTTCCATGCGGGTCGCGGAATCGCCAGGTTGGCCCAGCACGCGGATCATCACGCCACGATTGTCGCGCGCCCAGATAGCGCGGTCGGGTGCGAGTGAATTGGGCCGATAGCGCTTGTAACCGTTGATGGTCGGCGTCGTGAGGGCCGCTGCCGCGCACGCATGCGCCAGGAGCCCGCCCAGATAATATTTACCGACCGTCGAAAGCACGTCAGGGTGATCGAACGCGAAGGCGTTACGGGCGGTTTTCGATTCGACCAGCGACTGATGCAGGTGCCAGCCGCTCGACATCACATTCGCAAATGCCGGCCGGCACATGAAACTTGCCAGGAGCCCGTGGCGGCGGGCGATCTGTTTAACGGCAGCGCGGAACAGCACCATGGTATCGGCGGTGTCGAGGCCGAACTGCGGGCGGAAGGTGAATTCGCATTGACTGGGCCCCAGTTCGATCTCGACCGACCGCAATGGCAGGCCGAGTCGCTCGATGCCGCGGCGGAGGATTTCCATCGCGGGGTCCAGCAAATCGAATCGCGACTCGGTGAGATATTGATAGCCTTGCGTCAGCAGGCTGACTTCGGGTGCTTCCGGCGGCCAGGTCGCATCGGCCGGCGCCAGCCGCGGATTTTCCAGCTTGAACAGGTGGAATTCGACTTCAAGTCCGGTGAGAAAATTGAAGCCCGCTTTTGCGAGCGAATTGAGCGCATCGCGGCACCGCGCGCGCGTGGAGAACGCAACCGCCTTGCCATTGCCGAAATAGATGTCGCACAAAATCCAGCCGGTTTTGTTCGCCCAAGGCAGAATCCGGAAGGTTGATGGATCGGCGACCATGATGAAATCACCGCCGCCCTGCATCTCCTCCATCGCGAATCCGCCGCCCGGCGTGAACACCGGATAGACGGTGCGGTGCGCGGTGTCTTTCGCGAGAAGCGTCGTCGTCATGGTGACGCCGGCGGTCATCGCATTTGCGGCTTCCGATGCGAGCAACGTCTTGCCGCGCAACACGCCGTGCTGGTCGGCGAACGAAAACCGCACGACCTCCAGTTTTTCTTTCTTGATGATGCGCTCGATCTGCGCGGCGGCTTTGGTCTGCGTGTCGCTCCACAGGCCGTGACGCTCGACAAAGCTGACCGGTTTACGCGACCGTGGGGGCATTATGGTCTAGTGCCCATTGGTCCAACTCGCAGCCTGACGTTTGCTGACTTCGGTCTTTTGCCAATAGCCCTGCCAGTCATCGGCCGGACCGATGCCATCGATTGCCGCCGGGCCTGTGATGCCGGCGGCCTGCGCCGGCTCAAGGACCATGATCGGCTTCTCGCCTTTGCCAGCCTGCTCGATCGCCTGCCGTAACATCTTGCGATAGGCGCTGATCGCCTTATCGGACGTGCCGAGATGTTCGCTGGTGCGGTCCTGGATCGAGCCCATCGATTCACAGGCCCACTGGTCGTGCACATTGATGTCGGCGCCCATGCCCGTAAAGGTTTCGTGCTCCTGCTCGTGCGGATCGAAACCGTAATCATTGCTCTTGTTCTTGTTCGGGATGTAATCGGGCAGCTGATAGAGCGCGAGTCGCTGACGCCGCATCTCATCCTTGTCGACTGGTGCGCCGAAGCTTGTGAAGATCGCATACCAGTAGTGCTTTTCATCGTCGATCGGCACATGCCACTGCGTGATCGTCATCTCACGGCTCATTGGCAGAATGAATGCATTGGGAAACATCAGATTGGTGACACGCACATGAGTGTCCGCCTCGTTGATCTGCCGAAGCGTCACAAGACGGAAGCCGAAGTCGGTCGGCTCGACTTCGATACGCGGATGCGTGAACTCGCGCATGATGCGCGACATCGGCATGTCGGAATCCCGCGACGTGTCGCGAAATAATTTTCCGTAGGCCTGGCTCGGATCCTCGTCGTGGAAGAAACGATGCAGGAATGACGTGTGAACCGGGTCGATGCCAACCTCGAGCGATTGCAGCCAGTTGCAATCGATCATACCCTTGAATGCGAATGTATGGCTGCCAGGGGCAATGAAGCAGTCGAAATGCGGAAACGCCGGCGGCTCGCCAGGTCCAAGATAGGCGAAGAGGATTCCGCTTTTTTCGACCACCGGGTAGGATTTCTGCTTGATGTTGGCGCAAAGATTGCTGTCGACCGGCTCGGCCGGTGTCTCGAGACATTTGCCGTGCACGTCGAACAGCCAGCCGTGAAAAGCGCAGCGCAGGCCGCCGTCTTCAAGCCGGCCATAAGCGAGGTCGGTACCGCGGTGCGGACAGCGCCGGCCGATCAGGCCGTAACGGCCACGCTCGTCCTTGAAGATCACCAGATCCTCACCGAACAGCCGGACCGGCTTGACTGGCCGGTTGCCTGACAGTTCATCGACCAATGCCGCCGGCTGCCAATAACGCCGCATCAGATCTCCCGCCGGCGTGCCTGAGCCGGTCCGGGTGATGAGGTCATTTTGTTGCGCACTTAACATGGCACGCTTCCCCCTGCTACGCCGGGACGACTTTATACGAAGTCCGCGAGCGAGAGGAAGCAGCGGCGGACGTCGTAAAACGACGTGGCCGGCGCAATGGCCGGCCACAAGACAGGGAAACTGCGTGAGGCTCAGTGCGTCTGGCGCGGAGCCCAGCCCGTATCCATGCGCCGGCGCCACGCGGTCTGCCGCAACCCCAACAACCGTTGTGCTGCGGTCTTCGCTTCGGAGCGGCTGGTGGCTGCGCAGGTGCGATATTCCAGATCGGATACGTGCGACACCAGAGGCTGCTTGCGAAAGAGCCGTGTGAACGCGCCGACGCCGTCATTCAATTTCAGATCGGCGAGCGCATTTGCCACGTTGCCGGAATGGCCAAAGGCAACGACCCGGCCAGTCATGGTGTGACGAACTTCGTAAACTCCGGGGCCAATGGGCGCTTCAACATGTTCGCCGCTCTGGGCGTCGGGAAAGCGTTTCCAAGTACTCCAAGTCTGAACCATGAAATATCCCTCAGTATCATTCAAAAAGGCGGCCAAGAACGCGAACAACTAACCTTTAGTTTCGCTAGGTCAACTGGGTCTGTTGATAAGGGGATAATATAGGCCGCAATCAGGCTGCGACGAATATTCACATGTTTACACTTATTAGTGCGGTTAACGCCGGCCCGACAGCTAATGGCCTGGCAAAACGAGCACTTTCGGCTTTGTCGGGAGATTGCCCTTCGATGCCACCAGCGATGGAATATCCGCGACTTCCACGTCCCATTCCTGCCGAACCCGCTGCAAAAAGCGGTCGAGCGTATAAGCACTGAAATAGTGCATCGGAATCATCAGCGGGGCTTTGAGCGCGTGCAACACCTCGACCATGCCTTCGAGGTCGAGCGTGTATGACCCGTCAACCGGCACCAGCACGATATCGACGCGGCCGATCTCATTGAGTTGCTGCTGTGTAAGCGTGTGGTGCAAATGGCCGAGATGGGCGATGCACAGATTGGCGACTTCGAAGATGAAGATTGAATTGCCGTGCCGTTCGGTGCCCCCCTCAAACGTCCGGATATTCGTCGGAACGTTGCGCACGCGCACGTCCTTGTACTGAAGATCGATGCGCGCAGGCTTTTCGTCGTCTGCCCAGCCGTGCAGCACATATTTGATGCTCGAATCGGGTGACAGACTGTAGTGCGTCGAGTGCGCGTGATTCATCGTGGCAATGTCGGGCAACACGGTTGGCCGCACATAATCATTGTAGTCGGTGGCGATGCGAACCAGCTGCGGGCTTTCAATCAGGAAGGTTGAATGGCCGACATAGCTGATACGCACCTGGTCGCGCTCAAGCGCGGTAAGACGCAGCGCGGCAGGCTCAGCGAAAGGCGGCCGCACCGCAACCAAGCCGGGGCAACTTTGCGTCATTTCAGGTTTAGCCGATGGTGCCGCGCCCTGCGCAACAGCTTGCGACGCGGCTGCAATGGTCCACGCCAACGCCACAATAATTTTCAAGGAAGCATCGTACATAGCTTGTCCCGCACCATTTGAGCAGCGTGAATCTGACACGCTTTCGCAGCGCTTGCTACCGCTTCACACAATAATGAAGAGCGGCGTCCAAGGGGCGCCGCTCTTCATTATTTACTTTGGATCGTTGCTCAGAATTGCTCGAAATAGCGGCGGTCGCGCATTGAGACAATAATCCCCTTCGGCGTCACCACCAGCCAGCGTCCGTCATGCCGCTCGATCTTTTCGACCGGCCCGAGGCCAGGCAACGGCGCGCCCGGGACAACCTGATAAACATCACCGTTACCCTGCACGTACACGTAGCCGCCACGGGTTTCCCGGATCGACCAATTCGTGACGATTGGCAGCCGGGAGGAGCGCGCTTCGCCCGCTGCAGGAAGCCGTGACGGAGCCGATGCCTGTGACGCCGGCGCGACCGTTTGCGGCGGGGTGATTGAGTTGGTGACACCTGTGCTCTCGCGGTTGAGTCGTTCACCGATCTTGGCGATCTGGCTGTTCGCCGATTTGCTGGTGGCCTCGAGACTCGCCTTCAGGCTGGTGATTTCCGTAGCGAGGCGGGCGACGGACTGCTGTGTCGCCTTGTTTTCTTCGGCAGTGGCGGCGACGATCGCCGGCTTTGAAAAGGCACCGGTTGCCGCAGCCCCGACGATCACCCCGAGCGCGGCCGCGAGCACCACGGAAGCAGCGAGCAGAGCATGACGCTTGTGGCGCGGGCGTAAGATAAAGGACGGACGCTTTGGCGCTTGAAGGTCCGGAGTCGCAGCAGGCGCCTCCTCGGCCACACGTCCGGCAACCGCGGATATTTCATTGGCACCGACGGCTTCGGGGGGCTCGGCAGGCGTCTCCGCCACGGCCTCTGTTCCTGCCGGCGAGATCGAGGGCGACGCGAAGAACGGCAATTCAACATTGGGTCGCGCATTGCCGGGATCCGGCACTCCTTCGTCACCGGCGGCTTCAATCTCCCTACGCTTGGCCATGGCTATGCGTCCTTGATTGATATTCACCAATCGGTAACCACGTTCGGTTACCAATTGGTTACCAATCGTCGCCGGACAGGGCGAGTGGTATCCATCGACTAGCGATCGCAGTGTCTTTGCACGCGTCAGCGTGAGATGCCGCGACGAGACTGGCATCTCATCGCATTTCTTTCAGGCAACTCCTGAAAATGGCCCTACACCGCCAGACCGCTTTCGGCCGCGCGCACTTTCAGAGACATCGCAGGACGCGCCCCGATGTGCTGAATGACCTCAGCCGCCGCAAGTGCACCCAAACGGGCCGAGGTGCGATGGTCCTTTCCCCGTGACAGGCCGACGAGAAAGCCCGCGGCAAACAGATCGCCGGCGCCGGTCACATCCGCCACCTGTTCGACCGGCTCCGCCGCCACAGCCTCGACGGCCTCGCGAGAAACCACCACGCAGCCCTTTTCGCTGCGCGTCACCACCGCAAGCTTCGCCTCGGCGCGCAGCGCCTTCACTGCGCTGTCGAAGTCCGCGCTCTCGTACAAACTGTGCAGCTCGCGCTCGTTGGCAAATACGATATCGACGGTGCCCTTGCGGATCAGATCGAGAAATTCCCCGCGATAGCGGTCGACACAGAATGCATCGGACAACGTCAGCGCGACTCGGCGCCCGGCCTTGTGGGCGATCTCCGCCGCCTTGATGAATGCTTCTTTCGCCTTTGGCGGATCCCACAAGTAGCCTTCGAGGTAGGTGACCGCAGCATTCGCGACCTGCGCCTCATCTATGTCGCCCGGCTTCAGGTCCTGCGCGGCCCCCAGGTATGTGTTCATGGTCCGCTCGCCGTCAGGCGTCACCATGATGTAGCAGCGCGCTGTCGACGGGCCGCCACTTGCCGGACTGGTGTCAAAAGCGACATTAGCGGCGCGGATATCGTGAGTGAAGGCGCGACCGAGATCATCGTCCTTGACCTTGCCGACAAAGGCCGCCTTCGCGCCGAAGCTCGCGACGCCGACGATAGTGTTTGCCGCCGACCCACCCGAGCTTTCCACTGCCGGACCCATCGCAGCGTAGATTGTCTGGGCGCGCGCCTCATCGATCAAAGCCATCGTACCCTTGTGCATGCCCTGCGCGACCAGGAAATCGTCCTCGGCGCGGGCGATGACGTCAACGATAGCGTTACCAATACCAAGTACATCGTAGCGGGGTGCGGTCATGCGTAGTCCTCGTGAACAGCGCGCGCACTATATCGGGCGAACACGTCCCGGCAAGCATGACCCCATCGCAGGCGTGACGGGCATGTGCCCACAGGCCTAGAGTGCCGCAAAAGGAATCACCCGTGTCGTTGGCGCGCGATATCACAACCACTGGCGGCGGCACGTTGATATCGCGGCTGCTGGCCTACCTGCGCGACGCCTGGATCGCGGCGCTGCTGGGCGCCGGCCTTTATTCAGAAGCCTTCTTCGCTGTAATGCAGGTGGTGAATTTCTTTCGCCGTCTGCTGGCGGAAGGCGCACTCAATGCCGCCTTTGTGCCGATCTGGCTCAAGCTGCGCAGCGGCGACGGCGGGTCGGCCAACGCCGACCGCTTCACCTGGCGCGTTCTGCTGGTGATCTTCTGCATCGGCGGCATCATCGCCCTGCTCATTGTTTTCTTTGCGCCAGCAGTCATCGCGGCCATCGCGCCGGGTTTCGATCGTGAACGCCGGTCGTTGGCCGCGTTCCTGCTGTTCATGGTCGCGCCCTATATCGTTCTGGTGGGATTGGTGGCGGCGATCGCTGCGGCGCTCAGCGCCGAAGGACGCGTGGGTGCAGTCGCCATCAGCACGATCATTTTCAACCTCGTGATGGTGATCGTGTTGGCTCTCGTGATCTTGCCAAATCATGAAATTGAGCAATTCTACGCCACGGCTTGGCTCGCCTTCGCCGCCAGTGTCGCGGGTTTAATTCAACTCATCCTGTTGGCAGGAGTCTGGCTGTCGGCCGGCAAACGGTGGCTGCACGCGCCTGTCCGCGCTCCCGATCAGACGGACGCTTTTTTCAGACGTGCCTTGCCGGGCCTGGTCGCCGCCGGGATCCCGCAATTGAAGCTGATCGCAGCCACCGCCATCGCATCTGCTTCACCGGCGGCCGTGTCGTGGCTGTATTATGCCAACCGGCTGTACGAATTGCCGCTCGGCGTTTCCGCTGTGGCGATTGCGGTGGTGATCGTGCCGCGCATAACAGCGAGCGTCCACGCCCGCGACAAGGCTGCACTCGCTGCGGCACAATCCCGCGCCTATGAGATCGCCGCTGCTCTGGCGTTGCCCGCCGCCGCCGGTTTCGCGCTCCTGGCGAAGCAGATCGCCAGCGGCCTGTTCGAGCACGGCGAATTCGGCCCGCAGGACACGCTGGCGGTTGCGGGGGCATTGTCGGCGATCTGCGTTGGGCTGCCAGGACACGTGCTTGAGAAGGTCTTCGGTGCCGTCTCCTTCGCGCATGAGGACACTCACACCCCGATGTTTGCTGCGCTCATCGGCCTGACGACGGCCGTGGTCGGGGGCTTGTTGCTGTTCCCGCGCTTTGGCCACGTCGGCGTGGCAGCCGCCATAGCGATATCCGGCTGGGTCGGGGCACTTGTGCTCAATTTCATTTTGGGCCGGCGCGGCTGGCTGCGCCTCGATGCCGACGC
>DASXLC010000045.1:0-2107 GCA_036496445.1 Pseudolabrys sp.
CTGCTGAGGCCATGTCAGGCTTTCTCCCGCCACCTTTGCATCGCTTGTCCCGCGACCCTTGGCGGGACCGTCAGCAGACGCCGGACATTATTTGGGGCCCGGCTTCGATAAGTCCATCATTCATTGGGCGAAATCGCAAAGGCCGGGCCCCGCGATGACGCAGATGTTACGCCGCCTTGCCTTCGTCGGGCTCGACGGGTGCCAGAATCTTCACGGATCCGCCGGCCTTCTCGACCGCAGCCACCGCCGACTTCGAGGCGCCATGCACCTCGACATTGATCTTGGCCTTGATCTCGCCGCGGCCGAGCAGCCGGACGCCGGCCTTGGCGCGGCGGACCACCCCGGACTTCACCAGCGATTCCGCGTTGATGACCGCACCCGCGTCGATCGTCTTGGCGTCGATCGCGTCCTGCAGCCGGTCGAGATTGATCTCGGCGTATTCGACCCGGAACACGTTGTTGAAGCCGCGCTTGGGCAGACGGCGATGCAAGGGCATCTGGCCACCTTCGAAACCCTTGATGCGCACGCCGGTACGCGCGGTCTGGCCCTTGCCGCCACGGCCCGCCTGCTTGCCCTTGCCTGAGCCGATGCCGCGGCCGACGCGCATGCGCTTCTTGCGCGAGCCGGCATTATCGGCGATCTCGTGGAGCTTCATCGCCCTATCTCCTGAATTTATTTCCCGTCGACGACGCGAACGAGATGGTGAACCTTGTCGATCATGCCGCGCACTTCCGGAGTATCCGGCAATTCGGCGACGCGGCCGATCTTGTTGAGATTGAGTCCGATCAGCGTCGCGCGCTGCGAATGGTGGCGGCGGATCGCGCTGCCGGTCTGCTCGACCTTGATCGTCTTTGCGGCCTTGGCCATCGTATCAACTCCAGATAGCGCTTGAAACGCGCGTGATTAGTCGGTGCTCGCCTCGGCGTCGCCGCCGACGCGGCGGGACTGCAGCGCGGACACCTTGATGTTGCGGCGTGCCGCAACCGAACGCGGCGAGTCCTGGTGCTTCAGCGCATCGAAGGTCGCACGCACCATGTTGTAGGGGTTCGACGAGCCGATCGACTTCGCCACCACGTCCTGCACGCCGAGCGTCTCGAACACCGCGCGCATCGGACCGCCGGCGATGATGCCGGTGCCTGCCGGAGCGGCACGCAGATAGACGCGCCCGGCGCCATGGCGGCCGGCGATGTCGTGATGCAGCGTGCGGCCTTCGCGCAGCGCGACGCGCGTCAAATTGCGCTTGGCCGATTCCGTTGCCTTGCGGATCGCTTCCGGGACTTCGCGCGCCTTGCCGTGACCGAAGCCGGCCCGGCCCTTCTGATCGCCGATCACGACCAGCGCCGCAAAGCCGAAGCGCTTGCCGCCCTTGACGACCTTCGCGACGCGATTGATGTGGACCAGCTTGTCGACGAACTCGCTGTCGCGCTCTTCGCGATCCCGGTTCCGATCGCGTCCGCCGCGTTCCCGTTCACCTGCCATGGTGTTTTCCAATCTTTCGGAGGCGCCTTGCCTCTGTCCTCTTTGTTTCGTTAAAAGCTCAACCCGCTTTCGCGGGCCGCATCGGCCAGCGCCTTGACGCGGCCGTGATAGAGATAGCTGCCGCGGTCGA
This sequence comes from Pseudolabrys sp., assembly GCA_036496445.1. Lineage (GTDB taxonomy): Bacteria > Pseudomonadota > Alphaproteobacteria > Rhizobiales > Xanthobacteraceae > Pseudolabrys. The sequence continues at coordinate 1,610 of DASXLC010000045.1, forward strand.
ACACGACTTCCTTGACGCCGTTCTTCACCGCGCGCTCCGCCAGCAGCTTGCCGACGGCCTTGGCCGCATCGATGTTGGCGCCGGTCTTTTCGCGCATGTCCTTTTCCAGGGACGAGGCCGAAGCCAGCGTCTCGCCCTTCAGGTCGTCGATGACCTGGGCATAGATGTGCTTGGACGAGCGGAACACCGACAGCCGCGGACGGCCGTTCGCGGACCGGCGCAGGGAAAGCCGCACGCGCTGCTTGCGCCGGGCATTCGTGACCTTGATTCTCGACATGGCCGGCTCCGTTACTTCTTCTTGCCTTCCTTGCGGAAGATGAATTCGCCTGCGTACTTCACGCCCTTGCCCTTGTAGGGCTCGGGCTTGCGGTAGGCGCGGATTTCCGCGGCGACCTGGCCGACGCGCTGGGCGTCGGAGCCGGTGATGGTGATCTCGGTCGGCTTCGGCACCGCGATCTGGATGCCTTCCGGGATCTGATAGACCACGTCGTGGCTGTA